>JBEKPK010000253.1:0-8282 GCA_049520795.1 Bryobacteraceae bacterium | reverse complement strand
GCGCTGGGTGCACTCTCACGCCATGTCCATGTCGGATGTGAACCGCGGGACCTATACCGGCCAGTTCGGCTTCGTCTACATCGAGCCCAAGACAAATCCCGGGCAGTACGACCAGGAGGTCTTTCTGGCGACGCATGAATGGGAGCCTTTTTACACCACCGCCGAGATGGAGGAGGAACCCGACCCCGAGCAGCTCGCCAGGATGGCGGCGCAGAAGAAGGACGAGAAGCCCAATGGCTGGGAGATCGGGTATCAGAGGTTCACCATAAACGGCAAGTGCCTCGGCTTTGGTGAGCCGGTTCGCGTCAAGGAAGGACAACGCGTCCTGTTCCACTTCCTCAATGCGAGCGCCACGGAAAACATACGGTTGGCGCTGCCGGGGCATGTCTTTGAGGTCACGGCCCTGGATGGGAATCCCGTGCCCCATCCGCAGCGCGTCGAAGTGCTCGAGCTCGGTACGGCCGAGCGCATAGACGCCGTGGTGGAGATGAAGAGCCCGGGCGTGTGGGCCTTGGGAACTCCCATGGACGATGATCGCAAGAATGGCATGGGGATCGTGGTCGAATACGCCAACAAGAGTGGACAACCCCGCTGGATCAAGCCCCCGAAGAAGCCTTGGGACTACGCCATCTTCGGTGAAAACCGTCCGGCGCCCAATCCCGACGAAGTGATTCCGCTGGTAATCGGCAAGATCAACGGTGGAACCGGAGGCTTCAACCGGTGGACCATCAATGGCGCGAGCTATGACGAGAAGGCCGGGCCGCGCGTTCTTCAGAAGGGCAGGCGGTACCGGCTGGTTTTTGACAACCATACCGACGACGCGCATCCCATTCACCTGCACCGGAACAGCTTTGAACTCGCCAGCGTCGATGGCAAACCGACGGCGGGCGTGCTGAAGGACGTGGTTCTCCTAAAGGGCTTCAAGAAGATCGAGGCGGACGTCACGCCCGCCATGGAGGGATTGACGCTGTTCCATTGCCATCAGCAGTTGCACATGGATTACGGGTTCAAACTGCTGTTCAACGTGACGTAGCGAAGCATGCCCCACTGTGTGCTGCGGCGCAAGAACTGCCCCCTATCCCCTCCCGGCCGGTCATCGGGATCGATCCGTAGAGCGGCCTTCCAGGCTGCCACGTCGGCATCCTTGCCGGCGTTCTTCGAGGAATGCCGGTAGGAATACCGGCATGGCAGGCGGGACGCCCGCTCTACGGCGCGCTCGATAATGCGCATCATTTGCGCCGCAGACCACTATCGGCCGTAGTAGGCCGCGTTCTTGGCCGTGAATTCCGCCCATTTTTCGGGCAGATCGTCGAGGGCGAAGATCGCGGAGACGGGGCAGACGGGCACGCAGGCGCCGCAGTCTATGCACTCCACGGGGTCGATGTAGAGCAGTTCGGCTTCCGCGAAGTTGGCCTCGTCTTTCTTGGGGTGGATGCAATCCACGGGGCAAGCGTCGACGCAGGCGGTGTCCTTGGTGCCGATGCAGGGTTCAGCAATAACGTATGCCATTTATGTATCTACCCAGGTACCCATAAATATCACAGCCGAACGCGAAACACAATTTCGGGGTTGCCAATTCGGACGTAGTGGCACGAAACTGGAGGAGATGCCTGCAAAAGTAAGAAAAGCCGTTTTTCCCGCCGCCGGGCTCGGCACCCGGTTTCTTCCGGCTACCAAGGCCCAGCCGAAAGAGATGCTGCCCATTGTGGACAAGCCCATCATCCAGTATGGAGTGGAGGAGGCGCTGCATTCGGGCATCCAGAACATCATCATGGTGACGGGCCGCGGGAAAACGGCTATCGAGGACCACTTCGACGTCAGCTTCGAGTTGGAAAACCTGCTGGAAACGCGCGGCAAGAAGAACCTGCTGGCCATCGTGCGCGGCATATCGGACATGATCAGCGTTTCCTACGTGAGGCAGAAAGAGGCGCTGGGCCTGGGGCATGCGGTGCTGCGGGCAATGGAACTGGTTGGCGAGGAGCCGTTCGCGGTGGTGCTGGCCGACGACGTGATCGAAGCCGAAACGCCCTGCCTGCGCCAACTGCTCGACGTGTACGACTTCTTTTGTTCGCCGGTGCTGGCAGTGATGGAGGTGCCGCCCGAGATGATCTCCTCCTATGGGGCCATCGAGGCCGAGGCGGTGCATCACAACGGCTCGAACGACCGGGTCTACCGGATCCGCGACATGGTGGAGAAGCCTAAGGCCAGCGAAGCGCCCTCGAACCTGGCGATTATCGGACGATATGTGCTCACGCCGGAGATATTTCGTTCGCTGCAATCGATCGAGCCCGGCGCGGGCGGGGAGTTGCAGCTCACCGACGCTCTGAAGCACCTGCTGCGCAGCCGCCCGATCTACGCTGTCCGCTTTGAAGGCAAACGTTACGACGCGGGGGACAAGCTCGGGTTCCTGGAAGCCACGGTGGAGTTCGCCCTGCGCCGTCCCGACCTGGGGGGACCGTTCCGGGAATATCTGAAGGGGTTGAAGCTGTAGGGAACGGAGGGAAGATCGCCGGCAACGTGCCTGATACCACCTAGTTGGGCTGCGGCGAACAGAATGACGAGTACGCAGATACCCGTGGGGCAGCCAATCCTGGCTGCCGCCGGCTTTCAGCCGGCGTTTCCTGTGTGAGGGGGCTCCGCGGATGCGAAAAAGCCGCCTAGAAAGGCGGCTGCAGGCAAGATTGCCTGCCCCACAAAACATGCAGAACTTCGGCCGCACTATACTAGTTGGGCCGTCTCCGGGCGCATGGACCGATGGTGGGCGGCCCCACCATTTCCGCCGGATTCGCGGGTTCGGGAAAACGATATGACGGAAGCCGAGGCGGCAGTAGCCATCGTTCACGCGCGCGGACCGCGGGAATCGGTATTGCTTATGCGCCGCGCGGAGCGGGAGAGCGATTCCTGGTCGGGCCACTGGGCTTTTCCGGGCGGCCGGCGCGACCCGGGCGACGCCGACCTGCTGCGCACGGCTCTGCGGGAACTCGAGGAGGAGTGCGGCGTGCGGCTCACGCGCGCGGATCTGGAGGCCGAACTGCCTGCCCGGCACGCGCGGAGGAAAGCGGGTGCATACGTCCTGGTCACGCCCTTCGTGTTCCGAACCGAGGCCGAACTGGCCGCCGTTCCGGATGCGCGCGAGGCGGTCGAGGCGATGTGGTTGCCGCTGGCGGCGCCGCGGGATCCGGCCCGCCACCTGCTGCTTCCCGTCCCCGGCCTCCCGGGTGAGATGCGATACCCCGGAATCGAGTTGAACGGAGGTCCGCTGTGGGGTTTCACGTACCGGCTGATTTCGGACTGGCTGGGTCTGGAAGCGGCGCCGGGCCAGACCGGACTGGAAGCCGCCTCGCTGGTTCTCGAGTTCCTGCTGGCGCGCGGCCTGCGGCTGGTGAGGGATTGGGTGGAGGAGGGCAACGCCCGGACGGCGCGCGTGAGCGCCGCCATTCCCGTCAACGCTGTCCTGGAGCGCTTCGCGGGGCCGGGAAGACACGTGCATTCCATTAACTGCCTGGAGGTCCGCCGGGATAGGATTCGCATCGCCGGGCCGGTGTTCGAGGACTATATCATCTACGCGACCGGGTGAGCATCAGGCGGCCTAATGTGTGAGTAATGCATCAGTATGTTGATTCTTTCAACAACTAATTCATCAATATGTGAGTAATTTCTATTGCGAATCTCGCTTCAAAGGCCATCGCTCTCGGTATAATCGAAAAATCCATCTCCAAGGAGTGAGCCTTGAAAAGGAAAGTTACGGTGGTCGGCGCCGGGAACGTAGGCGCCAATTGTGCGACTTGGATTGTCGACAGAGAGCTGGCGGACGTCGTTCTGGTGGACGTTGTGGAGGGAATTCCGCAGGGTAAAGGCCTCGATCTGCTGCAGACGGGACCGGTCCTGAGGTCGGATGTGGTGGTCACAGGCACCAACATTTACGATCAAACCTCCAATTCCGACATCGCCATTATCACCGCGGGTTTTCCGCGGAAGCCTGGCATGAGCCGCGACGATCTGCTTCTGGGGAACGGCGAAATCGTGCGTACGGCCGCCGAAGCGGTGGCGCGCTACTCGCCCAACTGCATCATTATCGTGGTGACCAACCCGCTGGACGCCATGTGCCAGGCGGCGTATTGGTCTTCGCGTTTTCCCAGGAACCGCGTGGTGGGGATGGCGGGCGTGCTGGATAGCGCCCGTTTCCGCACGTTCGTGGCGCAGGAACTCAAGGTCTCGGTGGAAAACGTCAATTGCGTAGTGCTGGGCGGCCACGGGGACACCATGGTCCCACTGGTGCGCCTCAGCAACGTAGCCGGGATTCCGTTGACCGAGCTGATGGATCAGGCGACTATCGACCGCATCGTGGACCGCACGCGCAGCGGCGGAGCGGAAATCGTCAGGCACTTGAAGACCGGAAGCGCTTATTACGCCCCTTCGGCGTCCGCGGTCGAGATGGTGGAGTCGATTCTGAAGGACAAGAAGAAGGTGTTGCCGTGCGCGGCGTACCTGGAGGGCGAGTACGGCATCCACGGCATATTCGTGGGCGTACCGGTGAAACTGGGCGCCGGCGGAATCGAACAGATTTACGAAGTCAAGCTCACCGAGGAGGAGCGCGTGATGCTCGGCAAGAGCGCCGACTCGGTGCGGGAGATGGTGGAGGTCTTGAAGAAACAGAGGCCGGCGTAAGAAGCTGGAGCGGGCTCTCTCCGCCGCTACGCCACTTGGAGGATGAGGCACTTCAAGTAGAGGGTTTCGGCCACGGTCAGAAGAATGGGGTGATCCTGGCTTTGGGTGCGGCGCTCCAGGACGCGGAGGGTGCGGCCGGCGTCGAGTGAGGCTTGGGCGACCACTTCGAGGAGCATGGCTTCGCTCATGTGGTGGGAGCAGGAGCAAGTGACCAGAATGCCGCCGGAGCCCAGCAGGCCGAGGGCGCGGCGGTTGATTTCCTTATAGCCGCTGGCGGCGGCGGCCACGCTCTTGCGCGACTTGGCGAAGGCGGGAGGGTCGAGCACCACCATCGAGAAGCGCCGGCGGGCCGAAGCGTACCCGGCCAGCAACTCGAAGATATCGGCCTCCTGGAAGGCGATGTTTCCGATACGGTTGGCGTCGGCGTTGGCGCGGGCGGTAGCGAGCGCGGCGGCGGAGCTATCGACCGCCTCGACGGATTCCGAGCGGCCGGCCAGGTGCAACGCGAAGCCGCCGGTGGAGGTGAAGCAATCGAGGGCCGCGCCGCCGCGGGCATAGCGGGCGGCGGCGCGGTAGTTTTCGCGCTGGTCGAGGAAGATGCCGGTCTTCTGTCCGCGCAGCAGGTCCGCCCGCATGGCATAACCGTTCATCGTCACGGTGACGACATCGGGGACGGCGCCCAGCGCCACGCCCGATTCGAGCGGCAACTGCTCCTTGGCGCGGACTGCGGCGTCATTGCGCGCCACGATGCCTTGCGGATGAAAAATCTCATCCAGGCAGGAGACGATGTCGCCGCGCGCGGCGTTCATGCCCTGGTTGAGGGTTTGCACGACCAGGTAATCGCCATAGCGATCCACGATCAAGGCGGGGAGGAAGTCGGCCTCGGCGTGGACCACGCGGTAGGCGTCGCTCTCCGGCGCGAGCCACCGCCGGTGGTCCTCGGCGGCGCGCAGCCGGCGCTGGAAGAAATCGCGATCGATCTCCTCCACTTGCCGCGAAAGCATGCGCAGGGCGATTTCCGAACTGGAGCTGAAGTGCGCGGTTCCCAAAGGGCGGCCCCGAGGATCGCAGACCTTCACCGCCTGCCCGGGCTGGGCGCCGTTGGTGGCGGAGACATCGCTCGCGAAAATCCACGGGTGCCCGGAGGCGACGCGATCGGCGGCTTTGCGGTTGACGCGGACTTCGTTCATCTCATTCGCCTGCGAGTAATCACAGAGTCTTTGTAGCATGGCTCCCCGCGCCAAGGTGGAACAGCCGAATGAGCTATCGAGGTTCCCAGGGAGAATGGAACTATGGGACCATGAAGTTCACCCGGTGGAACACATTATTCTTCGACAGACACATGGCCAGGGCGCGGCCCGCGGCCCGTTTTTTTGCGAAAATCCAGGAATAGGACCAAAGCCGAAGCGCTGCGCGCCGGTTCGTGGAACGTTCATTTGAAGAGTGACATGCGAATGAGTGCGGAATTCGTGTCGATATTGATGCTATTGTCGCTTCCGGTGTTGACCGGAGCGCAGCAACCCCAGGCGGCTTCCAAGCAGGAAACGGCGGTGGCGCGCCGGGCGGGTGAAACGCGGGTGAACCCCAAAGACGGGCTGACCTACGTCTGGATTCCGCCAGGAAAGTTTCTGATGGGCTGCTCGGCGGGCGATACGGAATGCGCGCCCCACGAACAGCCGGCGCACGAGGTCACTATCAGCCAAGGTTTTTGGCTGAGCCGGACGCCCGTCACCCAGCAGGCCTATCAGCGGGTGACAGGGAAGAACCCGAGCTTTTTCAAGGGCCCCCAGCGTCCCGTCGAGATGGTGAACTGGAATGAAGCCAAGGCATACTGCGCGGCGGCGGGAGGGCGGCTGCCAACCGAAGCGGAATGGGAATACGCGGCGCGGGCCGGCTCCATGGGCGCCCGCTACGGCAATCTGGATGACATCGCCTGGCATTATGACAACGCCGGATTCAAGACTCACGAAGTGGCGCAAAAGCGGGCCAACGCTTTTGGGTTGTACGATATGCTGGGGGACGTGTTTGAATGGGTTGCGGACTGGTACGGGGATTATTCGGCCGGCGAGCAGACCGATCCGACCGGGCCCGCCAGCGGCCAGCTTAGAATGGTGCGCGGCGGGTCATGGGATAACGTTGCCAAGATCGCGCGCGTGTCATACCGTGGCACCAGCGCGCCGGGCGACCGTAACTATAACTTCGGCATACGGTGCGTAGGGGAATGACGCCCCGGCAGGGTTGAAAAAGGCAGGCGCAATCGCCTGCCGACCCACTCGTTTCTACTGCAACACCGGCAGGGCAGGGAAGTCCGGCGGCACATACAGGCTGCCCTCGGTGATGCCTTCCGGAGAGAGCCGCTGCAAACGCCGCGCCAGCTCGCGCGCCGGCAGGCTACCGGCGAGGGCGACCTCAAATGCGTGCGCGACTCCCTCCACCTGCTCAGGCGATTCGTGGGCGAACTCTAGGCGGAAATGGCGGATGCCGGCGCCCAGCCAGTCGTCCAAATGCGCGGCCGCGTGCTGGGCTTCGGCCCCGAACACGGTGTTACGGCAGCCCACGTCGGCCAGCACGGGGTGCGCGCGCCCGGCCTGGTCGCGCAGCGCCACGCGGTGACTTTCGCACGGGCGGCCGCAATCGCGGTAACTGGCGCCGGTGGAAAGGAAGCGGCAGAAGACGCAGTGCTCGGTGTGGAATACCGGGATGTGCTGGTAGGCGATGGCCTCGATGTGGGCGGGGCCGGTTTTGCGGGCCAGTTCGGCCACCTGCGCGGCGTTGAGGTCGTGCGTGGGAGCGATCCGGTCCAGGCCAAGGCCCAGCAGTTCGGCGGCGGTGACGGCGTTGGCGGCGTTCAAGCTGAAATCGCCGGTCAATTCCCCATGCGGCTTCCCGCCGAGCGCGTCCAGCAGGCCCGCGGAGCGCACCAGGATCGCGCAGCCGCATCCCACCAGGAAATCGACGATGCGCTCTTCGCCGGGCTTGAGGACGCGCGGGCTGGCCACCCGCGCCTCAAGCGAAGCCGCGCGGATCCGCTCGAGCGATGGGCGCAAGCCATAGAGATCCAGGTAGTCGAGAGTAATAGTGGCGGGACGGAGGGAAAGCGCGGCCTCAAGCTGCGCGGCGTTGCGGACAAGCAGATGCAGGCTTGGCGGGCCGGCGGCGTCGGGGTCTGGAGCGCGACCAGGGGGTCGCGCGCGGACGAGGGCGTCCGCCCCACCATCGATCCCCTTGGGGAGCGCCTGGCGCCGCTGCAGCTCCTCCACCGCCCTGCGCCGCAGGTCGTTCAGCAGGGAGCCAGGGACGAAAGGCGAGCCCACGATCTCCGCTTCGAGGCCGGCCAGGACGTAGGGCGTGTTGCCCAACCGTCCCAGATGCGCCGCCAGGTGCTCGGCCGTCACGGCCCGGTCGCGCGCGGCTCCCAGCGGCGCCTCCGAGCGCACGCTGGCGCCGACTCCGCCCACCGTCCATTCGGTTTCGAGAAACGCGCCCTGGCGCGCCGTCACCCGCACGTCGACGGGCTGCCGGCGCAACGGCGCGGCGGGCTCCAGGTAGGGGCGCGCGGCTTTGGCCGTATCGGGATCGCTGGTGCGCCACAGCAGGTCCCCGCGGCGGATGCG
>JBEKPK010000252.1:0-8439 GCA_049520795.1 Bryobacteraceae bacterium | reverse complement strand
CTGCTGGCGGGCCTGGTCACGCCCCTGGTGCTTTCGGTGCATACGGTGGTGAGCTTCGACTTCACCATCGCCATAGTGCCCGGCTGGCACAGCACCTTCTTTCCGCCCTACTTCGTGGCCGGGGCCATCTATTCCGGTTTCGCCATGGTGCTGGCGCTGGCCATTCCGTTGCGCGCCGTCTACGGGCTGGAGGGTCTCATCACCGACCGCCATTTGGAAAACGCCGCTAAAGTCATGCTCGCCACCGGATTGATCGTGGCGTACGCCTATGTGATCGAGGCTTTCTCGGCGTGGTACAGCGGCGATGTTTACGAGCAGGCCGCCATGTGGCATCGCATGACCGGCCCTTACGCGCCGGTCTACTGGTCTCTGGTTGCCTGCAACATCATCCTGCCCCAGGGACTCTGGTTCCAGCGCATCCGGCGGAGCCCGGTCACCTTGTTTATCTGGTCCATAATCGTGCTGGTGGGAATGTGGTTCGAAAGGTACGTGATCATCGTCTCCAGCCTGGCGCAGGATTACCTGCCCTCGTCCTGGTCCATTTTCCATGCCACGCGCTGGGACTGGGCCACCTACCTCGGCACCATCGGCCTGTTCCTGTTCCTGTTTTTCCTGTTTATCCGCCTGCTGCCGATGATCTCGATTTTTGAAGTCCGCACGCTGCTGCCGCAAGCCAAAGTGGGGAAGGAGGCGGAAGGGTGACGCAGCCGATTTACGGATTGATGGCCGAGTTCGACAGCCCCACCGCCCTGGTGAGGGCCGCCCGCGCGGCGCGCGAAAAGGGGTACCGCAAGCTCGACGCCTACTCGCCGTTTCCCATCGAGGACCTGAGCGACGCGCTCCATCTCCACAAGAACAGGCTGCCGCTCATCGTGCTGGCGGGCGGGATCATGGGCTTGCTGGGCGGCTACCTGTTGCAATATTACGTGACCGTCTGGCAGTTTCCCATCAACATCGGCGGCCGCCCTTTGCATAGCTGGCCGTCCTATATCGTGATCGCTTTTGAGATGACGATTTTATGCGCCGCCGGCTCCGCCGTGCTGGGACTGCTGGCGCTGTGCGGATTGCCCATGCCGTATCACCCGGTTTTCAACGCGCCCCGGTTTGCGCTGGCTTCGCGCAATCGTTTTTTCCTGTGCATAGAGGCTTCCGACCCGCTTTTCGAAAGCGGCGCAACCAGCGATTTCCTCCAGACCTTGGATCCCAGGGAGGTGACCGAAGTTGCGCAGTGATAAATATCTTCGCGGAGACGCATCGGCAACCGCTCCCTCACGGTCGCGGCTCGATAATTGTCTGGCGAGCCGCGACCGTAAGGGAGCGGTTGGCGTGGCTGATTCGGGCGAGGATGCCGGCATGGCAGACTGGAAGCCCGCTCTCCGGTGGGTTCTGGTCCTGGCCTTGGCCGCCGCCACCGTGGCCTGCCGCCAGGATATGCACGACCAGCCGAAGTTCATTCCCCTGCGCCCGTCCACTTTCTTCGACGATGGCCGCTCCGCGCGGCCGCTCACCGATGGCACTGTGGCACGCGGCCAGCTTGACGACGACGCGGCTTTCTACACCGGCAAAGGCCCCGATGGCAAGCCCCTCGACGCGTTTCCGTTTCCGGTCACCAGGGAAATTGTCGAGCGCGGGCAGGAGCGGTTCAACATCTACTGCACTCCCTGCCACGGCCGGCTCGGCGACGGCGCCGGGATGATCGTCCGCCGGGGTTTCCGCCGCCCGCCCTCTTACCACATAGACCGGTTGCGCAACGTACCCAATGGATACCTGTTCGACGTGATTTCGAAAGGCTTCGGGGCCATGTCGGACTACGCCACGCAGATTGCGCCGGCCGACCGCTGGGCCATAGTAGCCTACATTCGCGCATTGCAGTTGAGCCAGTATGCCGCCGCAATCGACGTGCCGCCCGCGGAGCTCGAGCGTATGACCGGAGGCTCCAAATGACCGCCGCGCTCGATTTCAGCCCGTCCGCCGAACTGCTCGCCGACCTCAAGCGATGGCGCACCCGCAGCCTGCTCGCCGGCGTTGTGGGCGCGGCGTTGTGCTTCGTCGGCTTGCTCTCCTCGCCCTTTGAGTTCTACCGCTCGTATCTTTGGTCGTACCTTTTTGTGGTGGGCGTGAGCGTGGGGTCGCTGGCGTGGCTCATGCTGCAATACCTCACCGGCGGCGCCTGGGGCGTGGTCATACGGAGGCCCTGCGAAGCGGCCGCGCGCACGCTCCCGCTGGTGGCCCTGATGTTCCTGCCCATCCTCATCGGCATTCCGAATCTGTACCCGTGGTCGCACGCCAAGATCGTGGCGGCCGATGCGCTGCTGCGCCAGAAACATGTCTACCTCAACGTTCCGTTCTTCCTGGCCCGCGCGGCCTTCTACTTCACCGGCTGGATTCTGCTTTCCTGGAGGCTGAACCATTGGTCCGCGGCCGAGGACCGCGAAGGCCACGGCCGCGCACACGCGAGACTGGCCCGCCTGGCCGGCCCCGGCCTGGTGTTCTGGGGTTTCAGCGTCACCTTCATGGCTATCGATTGGGTGCTCTCGCTCAATCCGCATTGGTTCTCCACCATCTTCGGCATGTTGTTCATGGCGGGCCAGGCGCTCTCCTCGCTGGCCTTCCTGATTGCCCTGTTGGTTCTGCTCTCTTACCGCCGGCCCATGTCCGAGATACTCACGCCGCGCCACCTCCACGATCTGGGCAAGCTGCTGCTCGCACTGGTCATGGTATGGGCCTACTTTTCGTTCTCGCAATTCCTGATTATCTGGGCCGGCAACCTGCCGAGCGAGATCCCCTGGTACATGGCGCGCTTAAGGGGCGGCTGGCAGTTCGTGGGGTTGGGGTTGGTGCTGTTTCACTTCGCGCTGCCCTTCGCGCTGCTGCTTTCGCGCGACCTGAAGCGCAACTTCAAGCTGCTGGCCGGCATCGCATTATTCATACTCTTCATGCGGCTGGTGGATCTGTATTGGCTGGTGGCGCCCGATTTCGCGAAGATCTCTTCGCCCGGCGGCAGTTGGCTGGACTTGGCCGCGCCGCTGGGAGTGATCGGGATATGGCTGGCTTACTTCCTGGCGCAACTCGCCAGGCGTCCGCTGATGCCGCTCGACGATCCGCAACTGATGGAGGCCCTCGAACATGGCCGGGAATAACCACAGCCACGACGATCTCCCAAAGCTGCCGCCCGATGCGCCCCCGCCGGGTCATGAAGAGAAGGATGTCGACGTCTGGGCGGTGGTCAGGTTCGCCATCGTGCTGGTCTTGCTGTGCGCATTCACGCTGACCGGGCTGGTGGGCCTGTTCCGCTATTTCCAGAACAGGGAAGCGGCCCTCCAGCCGCCGCAGGTCGAAGGCGCCGACCTGAAAGGCCCCAGCCTGCCGCCGCAACCGCGCTTGCAGAATGCGCCCGTGCTTGATTTGAAGCGTATGCGGCAGGAAGAGGATCAAATACTTGGCAGCTACGGATGGATCGACCGGCAAAAGGGGATTGTACGGCTGCCCATCGCACGGGCCATCGATCTGCTTTCCCAGCGCGGGTTGCCCGCGCGGCCAGAGGCGGGTCCGCAAAGCGAGGCCAAGGCAGTAAGCGTACCGACGGAAAGCGGCCTGGGGAATGCGCCGCTGCCCGAGGGATCTCTGGGTAAGTGAAGTAACAGTCTGGTGGTGGGAGAGACCATCGTTTTTCGTGGTCTGTCACGCCGCGCCGACCGTAGCCGGACCTTTGAGAGGGTGCTGTCGTGATCAAACCTATGATATTCGTTGCGCTCGCGGCCCTCGCCGCCAGCGCGCAGCCGGGACAACCGGCCCCGGCGCAGCCGTCCATTTCGATGCAGGATTCCAACTTGAGGCCGGCCCTTCCCGGCGCCCTTCAAGGCGTCGGAATCGACCAGAATCTCAACGTGCAGCTTCCCCTCGACCTGACTTTCCGCGACGAGCTCGGCCGCACCGTTCCACTCTCCACCTATTTCCATGGCGGCAGGCCCGTGATCCTCGCTCCGGTCTACTATCGCTGCCCCATGCTCTGCACCCAGATACTCAACGGCCTGGCGAGCAGCCTCAAGGCTGTCTCGTTCAATCCCGGCCAGGAGTTCGAGGTGGTAGCGTTCAGCTTCGATCCCAAGGACACCGTCGAGATCGCCGCCGCCAAGAAGGAGATGTACCTCCGCCGCTACGGCCGCGCCAACACCGCCAACGGCTGGCACTTCCTCACCGGCGACGAGCCCAACATCAAGGCCCTCATGGACGCCGTGGGCTTTCATTATAAGTACGACCCCGCCACCGATCAGTATGCCCACGCCAGCGGCGTCATGATCGTCACCCCGGACGGGCGCCTCTCCAAGTATTTCTACGGCGTGGAATACGCTCCGCGCGATGTCCGTCTGGGCCTGGTGGAAGCCTCGCTCGACAAGATCGGCACTCCCGTGGATCAGGTTTTGCTCTACTGTTATCACTACGACCCCACCACGGGTAAGTACGGCGCCGTGGCCCTCAACACCCTGCGCATGGCCGCCGGCGGCTTCGTCGTTGTGGCCGGCGCCTTCCTGTTCGTGATGCTGCGCCGCGACCGGCGCCGGGACCGGCGCATGGTAGCCGCCGCCAGGGAGCGGTTCTGACGGCCATGGATTTCAGACTCTTCCCCGAACAGGCCTCCACCTTCGCCCCCCAGGTGGACCATCTGTTCTTTTTCCTGCTGGCCGTGGCGGCCTTCTTCACGGTGGGCATTTTCACTGCCATCGCCTTCTTCGCCATTCGCTACCGGCGGCGCTCGGACGGGGAATTGCCGCGCGCCGTGCACGGCGGGCTCCCGCTCGAAATCGCCTGGAGCGTCATCCCCTTTGGCCTCACCATGGTCATGTTTTCCTGGGGCGCCAGCGTGTACTTCAACGAAAGCCGCCCGCCCGACAATTCCCTCCAGATCTATGTGGTGGCGAAGCAGTGGATGTGGAAGCTGCAGCACATGGAGGGACGCCGCGAAATCAACGAGCTGCACATCCCGCTGGGCCGGCCCATCAAGCTCACCATGACGTCCGAAGACGTCATCCACAGCTTCTATGTGCCCTCCTTCCGGGTGAAGCAGGACGTGGTCCCCGGCCGCTATTCCACGCTTTGGTTCCAGCCCACCAAGACCGGGCGGTATCACTTGTTCTGCGCGGAATACTGCGGAACCAAACACTCCGGCATGACTGGTTGGATTGAAGTCATGGCGCCCCGCGATTATCAGGCGTGGCTGAGCGGCGGAGCCACCACGGGCTCGCTGGCCGAGAACGGGCAGAAGCTCTTTGAAGACCTGGCCTGCGGCAACTGCCACAAAGCCGATGGCTCGGGCCGCTGCCCGACTTTGGTGAACCTGTTCGGAGGCACTGTGGCGCTGACCGGCGGCGCCACCGTAACGGCCGACGAGGCCTACATTCGCGAATCCATATTGCAGCCGGCGGCCAAGGTGGTGGCCGGCTACCAGCCGGTCATGCCGACTTTTCAGGGTTTGGTCACCGAAGAAGGCGTCCTGCAACTGGTGGAATACATCAAATCCCTGGGACCCAAGCCGGCCGCGGGCCAGGCGGCCAAGCCGGCCACGAAGAAATTGCAGTCCGAGAAGCGTTAGGAGCCGTCATGAAAAGACATGTCGACATCGCCTTACCGCTCCCTGACGGTCGCGGCTCCATAAGAATCTGGCGAGCCGCGACCGTAAGGGAGCGGTTGAACTGGTCTTCATGACGAGACGTTAGCCACTATGATCACCGCGGCGGTTGAACAACGCGAGACTTACTTGAACGCCAGCTACGGCCTCAAATCGTGGCTCCTCACCAAGGACCACAAGCGCATCGCGCTGCTGTACCTGGGCACCATCACGCTTTTCTTCTTCATCGGCGGCGTTTTCGCCACTCTGATCCGCCTCGAGCTGCTCACCCCGCGCGGGAACCTGGTCTCTTCGGACACTTACAACAAGCTATTCACCATGCACGGCGTGGTCATGGTGTTCTTCTTCCTGATCCCCTCCATACCGGCCACTCTGGGCAATTTCTTTCTGCCCATGATGATCGGCGCGCGCGACCTGGCGTTTCCCAGAATCAACCTGTTGAGTTGGTATCTGCTGGTGATAGGCGGCCTGTTCGCCATCTTCGCCATGGTGGCCGGCGGCGTGGATACGGGCTGGACCTTCTACACCCCCTACAGCACGTCGTATTCGAACACCTGGGTGATCGCCACCGCGCTGGGCATTTTCGTCGCCGGCTTCTCCTCCATTCTCACGGGCCTCAACTTTATCGTCACCGTTCACCGTATGCGCGCGCCGGGTCTCACCTGGTTTCGCCTTCCGCTGTTCGTGTGGGCGCACTATGCCACCGCGCTGATCCAGGTGCTGGGCACCCCGGTGCTGGCCGTCACGCTGGCGCTGGTTTTCTGCGAGCGGGTCTTCCACATCGGCATCTTCGATCCGGCCCTGGGAGGCGACCCGGTGCTCTTCCAGCACATGTTCTGGTTCTACTCGCACCCCGCCGTGTACATCATGATCCTGCCCGCCATGGGCGTGATGAGCGAGCTGATCTCGACGTTTTCCCGCAAGCGCATCTTCGGTTACGGCTTCGTGGCCTTCTCGAGCGTGGCCATCGCGGTCCTGGGCTTCCTGGTCTGGGGCCACCACCTGTTTGTGGCCGGCCAGTCGCTGTACGCCGGGATGGTCTTCTCGTTCCTCAGTTACTTCGTGGCCATCCCTTCGGCCATCAAGGTGTTTAACTGGACGGCCACGTTATACAAGGGCTCCATCTCCTACGACACTCCCATGCTGTATGCTTTCGGCTTCATCGGCCTGTTCACCATCGGCGGGCTTACGGGCCTGTTCGTGGCGTGCCTGGGATTCGACGTGCATGTTACCGACACTTACTTCGTGGTGGCCCACTTCCACTACATCATGGTAGGCGGGGCCATCATGGCCTATCTGGGCGGGCTGCACTACTGGTGGCCGAAGATGACCGGCCGCATGTATCCGGAAGGCTGGGCCAAGCTCTCCGCGCTGGTGATTTTCCTGGGATTCAATTTGACTTTCTTCCCGCAGTTCATCCTCGGCTACCTGGGCATGCCGCGGCGCTATCACGTATATCCGGACGAATTTCAGGTGCTGCACGTGCTCTCCACGGCCGGCGCTTCGGTGCTGGCGGTGGGTTATGTCATGCCCATCGTGTATTTGGCCTGGTCGCTGCGCTACGGGAAGCTGGCGGGCGACAATCCGTGGAAGGCCACCGGCCTGGAATGGCGCACCGCGTCGCCGCCGCCCCCGCACAATTTCGACGTGATGCCGGTGGTAACGCACGAAGCCTACGATTACAGCACAACCGTCGGGGAGGCGATCGAAGTTGGCTAGCCACGCGCACGCCGAAACCCTCGCCGTACAGGAGCAGTTCGATACGGCGGCCCAGCAAAAAGACGCCTCCGGCCTCGGTATGTGGATTTTCCTCATCACCGAGATCATGTTCTTCGGCGGCCTGTTCCTGGTTTACATCGTCTACCGCTCCAAGTACCCGGATGTGTTCGGCGCCGCCAGCCGCTCGCTCAACGCCACCATTGGGGCCATCAACACCGCGGTCCTGCTGTGCAGCAGCTTCACCATGGTTCTGGCCGTGCGCGCGGGCCAGCTCGGCCGCCGCAAGGCGATCATTGTCTTCCTGATTTTGACTCTGATCCTCGGGTTTGTCTTCCTGGGCGTAAAGGCATACGAGTGGAACGAGAAATTCCAGGAGCACCACATCCCCGGGCCTTCCTTCCTGATGGAAGGCGTCGCCGAGCAAGGCCACGCGCAGTTGTTCTTTTCGCTGTATTTCGCCATGACCGGCCTGCACGCGCTGCACATGGTGATCGGTGCGGGGCTGCTATCGGTCTTGCTCTGGCAGGCCTGGCGCGGGAAATTCAGCGCCGCCTACTACACTCCCATCGACATGGTCGGCCTGTACTGGCACTTTGTCGATATCATCTGGATCTATTTGTTCCCCCTGCTCTACCTGATAGACCGGCACGGACCCAAGCCATGAGCGCGCCTACCGAGCATGTCGATTCCGTAAGAACGTACGCCATTGTCTGGATTGTTCTTCTGATCCTGACGGGAGTGACCACGGCCGTGGCTTACGTCGACCTGGGCCATTTCAACGTGGTGGCCGCCCTGAGCATCGCGGTAGGCAAGATGCTGCTGGTGGCGCTCTTCTTCATGCACGTGCGCCACAGCACGCAGCTCACGCGCCTGGTGGTAGCCGGCGGCTTGTTGTGGCTGGCGATCCTGATAACTCTGACCATGGCCGATGTGGTAAGCAGAGGCTGGATCGGCGTGCCAGGGCGGTAGAAAAAAGCACCTGAGACCCACGGTGGGGCAGGTGGTTCCGCCTGCCCACTGCTCGGATCTTAATGAGATTCCGCGAGCCGAAGGCCCATCCCAATAGGGTCGAAAAGGGGGCCGAAAAAGCAATT
>JBEKPK010000251.1:0-8516 GCA_049520795.1 Bryobacteraceae bacterium | reverse complement strand
CAGCCGTTTCCGCGAAATTCTGCGCCTCCTCGATTCCGCCCGCCACGATATCGAACGGGAGGAAGACAACCCGCGCGCCAGAGAGTGGCGCAGCCGCGCGTTCCGCAACATCGACGACGCGATGGCCGTGGTTCGCAAGGGCGGCTACGACAAGCTCCGCGACGAAGCGATGCTGGCGCCTCCGCGGCCGGCCGCGCCGCCTCCTCCGCCGCCCGCCGCGCACCCGCGCTACCTGCACGCCATTTCAGACTTGCGCTACGCCCGCGCGCTGCTATTCCGCCCGGATTGGCGTCCCGTCATGCGCGACCAGCGAGCCGCCGTCGAGGAGATCGACCACGCTATCGGCGAAGCCAAGCGCGCCGCCATCGACGATGGGAAGAATCCCGACGATCACCCGCCCATCGACCGCGGCCTGGGCTGGGAAGGCCGTTTCCGCAAAGCGATGGAGTTGCTCAACTCCTCCGAAAGCGATCTGTCGTTCGCCGAAACGAACGGCGCCGCCGCCGGCTGGCGTAACGCCGCCCTGGGAAACGTAAGGAACGCCAAGGCGTTCGTCGCCAAAGCCATGCGCGATTCGTGGTGGCGGTAACGCCGACGCCGGTCGATGCGCTGGAGACGCTGATCGCCTATTTGGCTGTGTGCGACGAGCCGCGCCACGCCGACATGATTGTCGGATTGGGCAGCGACTCCGCCGACGTCGCCCACCAGGCGGCCGACCTGCATCTCTTGGGTTTGGCGCCGCTCATCCTTTTCTCGGGCGGCCGTGGCAGATTGACCGGGGCGCTGCCTGGAACAGAAGCGGAATTCCTCAAAGAGAGAGCCATCGAGCGCGGCGCCGCGCCCGAGAACATTCTCCTCGAGGAGACGTCCACGAACACGTTGGAAAACATCCGGTTCAGCGCCGCCCTGCTTCGCCGCGAGGGACTGGAGCCCCACCGGGTGATCCTCATTACCCAGCCCGTGCTCCAGCGCAGGGCATGGGCCACGGCCTTGCGCCAGTGGCGGGAAGCCGAGTTCCTCAACTGCCCGCCCCCGGCGAAGGCCGGATTGGATGGGGCGGACCCGGATCGCATCGCCAGCATGCGCGCCCTGGCGCTCGGCGAAATCGAACGCCTGCGTCGTTATTCGGCGACTGGAGACATCGAACCTCAGCGCTTGCCCGCCGACGTGGAGCGCGCGTATCGGACAATACGCGCGCTCACCTTGCCGCGGTTCCGCGGCCCGTAGAGCCCATCGCCTCCGCGGTGTCTATAAGCTGCCGCTCATTGATTTGGGTTGCTCCACTTCCAGTTCCGGATTTCCGGCATGTCCTGGCCGTATTTGTCGATGTACTGCTTGTGCTCGATGAGCTTGTCCTTGAGCTGTTGCTTCAGGTAGATGCCCTTGTCACCGGTCCGCGGCACGCGGTCGATGGTGTCCATCACCAGGTGGAAGCGGTCCAGCTCGTTCAGCACCGTCATATCGAAAGGCGTGGTGATGGTGCCCTCTTCCTTGTAGCCGCGGACATGGATGTTGTCGTGGTTGGCGCGGCGATAGGTCAGCCGGTGAATCAACCACGGGTAGGCATGGAAGGCGAAGATGACCGGTTTGTCCCGCGTGAAGAGCTCGTCGAAATCCATGTCGCTCAACCCGTGCGGGTGCTCGGTTTGCGGCTCCAGCTTCATCAGGTCGACCACGTTGACCACGCGGATCTTCAGGTCGGGCAGGCGCGCGCGCATGATGGAAACGGCGGCCAGCGTCTCGAGCGTGGGCACGTCGCCGCAGCAGGCCATGACCACGTCGGGCGCCGCGCCCTGGTCGTTGCTGGCCCACTGCCAGATGCCGATGCCCTCGGTGCAGTGCTTGACGGCGGCGTCCATGGTCAGCCACTGCGGCGCCGGGTGTTTGCCCGCGATCACCACGTTGACGTAATGGCGGCTGCGCAGGCAGTGGTCCATCACCGACAACAGGCAGTTGGCGTCCGGCGGAAGGTAAACGCGCACGATCTCCGCCTTCTTGTTGACCACGTGGTCGATGAAACCGGGATCCTGGTGCGTGAACCCGTTGTGATCCTGGCGCCAGACATGCGATGCCAGCAGGTAGTTCAGCGAGGCGATCTTACGCCGCCACGGCAGACCCGCCGTGACCTTCAGCCACTTGGCGTGCTGGTTGAACATCGAATCGACGATGTGGATGAACGCCTCGTAGCAGTTGAAGAGTCCGTGGCGGCCGGTGAGCAGATAGCCCTCGAGCCAGCCCTCGCATTGGTGCTCGCTGAGCATTTCCATCACCCGCCCGGCGGGCGCCAGGAATTCGTCGTTCGGCTCGGTGGCGGCGTCCCATTGGCGCTTGGTCGCTTCGAAGACGGCTTCCAGGCCATTGGAGAGCGTCTCGTCGGGACCAAACACGCGGAAATTCTTCTGCTCGTTATTCAGCTTCGCTACATCGCGCAGGAAACGCCCGAGCACATGCGTGTCGCCGACTCCGCCCGCCCCCGGCGAGGGCACGTCCTCGGCGTAGTCGCGGAAATCCGGCATCCGCAGGTCGCGCAGCAGAATGCCGCCATTGGCGTGGGGGTTGGCGCCCATGCGCCGTTCGCCCTTCGGCGCAAGTTCGGCCAACTCCGATTTCAGGCGGCCGTCATCGTCAAAGAGTTCCTCCGGCCGGTAGCTCCGCAACCAGTCTTCCAACAGCTTGAGGTGTTCGGGATGGATGGCGGGGTCGGAAAGCGGCACCTGGTGCGCACGGAACGTGCCCTCGACCTGCAGCCCATCGACAATCTTGGGCCCCGTCCAGCCCTTTGGCGAATTGAGGACGATCATGGGCCAGCGCGGACGGGCGATGTTTCCATCGACGCGCGCGTCCCGCTGGATCTGTTTGATCCGCTCGATGGCCGCGTCGAGCGCGGCGGCCATGGCCTCGTGCATCAACGCGGGCTCGTGGCCTTCGACGAAATAGGGCGTCCACCCATACCCACGGAGCAACTGTTCCAATTCCTCGCGGGTGATGCGGGCCAGAACGGTCGGGTTGGAAATCTTGTAGCCGTTGAGATGCAGAATCGGCAGCACCGCGCCATCGGTGGCCGGATCGAGAAACTTGTTGGAATGCCACGCCGTGGCCAGCGGCCCGGTTTCCGCCTCTCCATCGCCTACCACGCAAGCCACCACCAGATCGGGATTGTCGAACACCGCCCCGAAAGAATGGCTGAGCGAGTAACCCAATTCGCCGCCCTCGTGGATCGACCCCGGACACTCCGGCGATGCGTGGCTGGGGATTCCTCCCGGAAACGAAAACTGAAGAAAGAGCTTCCGCAGGCCTTCTTCATCCTGGCTGATGTTGGGATAGATCTCGCTATAAGTGCCCTCAAGGTACGTGTTGCCGACCACGGCCGGCCCGCCGTGCCCCGGACCGGAGACGTAAATCATGTCGAGGTCGTATTTCTTGATGACCCGGTTCAGGTGCACGTAAATGAAGTTCTGTCCGGGGGTGGTGCCCCAGTGTCCCAGCAGCATGTGCTTCACATCCGCGAGCGTCAGCGGCCGCTTCAGCAGCGGATTGTCGTAGAGATAGATTTGCCCGACCGACAGATAGTTGGCCGCCCGCCAGTAGGCATCCATCTTATGAAGGAGTTCCGGAGTGAGTGTGTCGGTTTTCATGGTTTAATCTTTATTGTCCAACGCCCCGTTTTCAAGAATGCGGCGCACCGAGCGCGCAATCATCAGATCTTCGTCCGTTCGAATGACGCGAACCGTAACCCGGCTGGCGTCCGCGGAAATCACCCCCGCCGCCTGCGCATTGCGCGGCTCGCTTAGTTCGATGCCGAGGAAGCCCAGTCCATCGCATATGTTCGCGCGAATGCGCGGCGCATTTTCGCCGATGCCTCCCGCGAACACGAGCGTATTCAAACCACCGAGCGCCGCGGCGAAGGCGCCAATCCACTTTCTCGCCTGATAACAGAACAGCGCCACTGCTTCGGCGGCCCGGATATCGTGGGCTTCCTGCGCGAGCAAGTCCCGCATGTCGGAGCTGGTCTCCGAGACGCCGAGCAGCCCAGCTTCATGGTTGACCATCTCGTAGAATTGCCTGGTTGTCATCCGCTCGGTTCGCGCCAGATACGGCGCCAGGCCGGGATCCAAATCCCCGGAGCGGGTGCTCATCACCAGTCCCGCCGTGGGAGTGAAGCCCATGCTGGTGTCGATACTCTTGCCGTCGCGCACGGCCGCCATGCTTGCGCCATTGCCCAGATGAGCGAGGATGACGCGTCCGGCCGTCGCCGCCGGGTCGCCCAGGCGGACGAGTTCCTCCATCAGATAGGCGTAAGACAAACCGTGGAAACCGTAGCGCTGCAGCCCCTTCGCGTAATAGCGGCGCGGCAGGGGAAGCAGCGTGGCGACGAGCGGCATGGTTCGGTGGAATGCCGTGTCGAAACAGGCCACCTGGGGCAGTTTCGGATGACGCTGGCGGAGCGTCTTGATCAGCTCGATCGCGCCGGGCAGATGGTCCGGGTCGTACGGGCTGATGCGATACAGCTCATCCATTAGTTCCTGAGTGACCAGCTCGGGCGCGGTGTGTTGCATGCCGTGAACCACACGGTGCCCCACCGCCCGAACCGATTCGAAACAATTCTCCTCTTCCAGCCAATCGATCAGGGAACGCGCCGCCGATTTGTGATCGGAGCCGGCGAAGCCGCGGCTGTCCCGCCGATGCCCGGCCGGGTCCTCGAACGTCAGATTCGTCCCCGCCAGGCCGATGCGATCCACCGTTCCGTGCAGGCCTCGCTTGAGCGGCTCGCCAACCCGATACTCCGCGAACTTGATGCTCGATGAGCCGCCATTGATCGTAAGGATGCATGGGTTGGCAGGCTTCATTTTGGGGCTCCCTGGTTCGGCAATCCGAACAAGGCCACTCTCATACAGGTGCACTTATGATCCATGTGAAGGATGCTTCGAATCCACCGCAGATCCATACCCCCTGATTCTACTGCACGCCGGAGTGGCCCACTTAGCATGACCGCGGCGCGACGCCCGGTGTTACTCGACATCGGGTCCGAATACCCGTTGCAGCTCGCGTTTTCAGCGTGTATAGTCTAAGTCTGGAGGCTCTCCTTGTCCGATCGGGCCGCCCTTGCTCTGGCTGCCGCCCTTTGGATTCTGCCCGCTTCCGCCCAAACGGCGGGATCGGTTGAAGGCCAGGTCGTCAATCTCAAGACCGGCGCCGCTCTTAGAGGCGCAACGGTCACACTCACCGGACCGTATGCCCAGCGCGTCCTGCTCCCGTATTGCTGTCCGAAGACGCCGCCGCGGGTGCAGGCCATGGCGGATGAACGCGGCGGCTTCGCATTTCGCGGCGTCGAGCCCGGCAATTATTCGCTCACGGCGGCCCGCGACGGATACTCGACCGGGTATTATGGCCGCATAGGCGGCGCGCAGGAACTGTTATCCGTGGGCCAGGACCGGCCGGCGAAGGGCATCGTCATCAAGCTGGCGCCGCGCGGGGTGATCGCCGGCAAAGTGGTGGACGAAGCGGGCCAGCCGCTGCAAAACGCGCGCATCACGCTCTACCGGTATCTCTACGGCGCCTGGGTGCGTTACGCGGGATCGCCGAGCGATCCGTTTGCCTATACCAACGACCTCGGCGAATACCGCGTTTTCGACATCCTTCCCGGCCAGTACGTAATGAGCGCGGCGTATCCTTACGCGGCCGCGTTGCTGGAAGCGCAGGCGACGCCTGGCGTTGGGCATAAGACCACGTACTTCCCGGACTCGCCCGGTCCGCGGGGCGCGCAGCCCCTGGCCGTCGCCAGCGGCGAGACGGCGAAGGCGGATTTCACCCTGCGGAAGGGTCCCGTGTTCCGCATTCGCGGCGTGGTCGCCGATGCGGACCCAGCCCCGCGCAGGCAGACCTGCGTGGGCCTGGTTCCGGAAGGCGCCCGGCCATCCGGTTTCCTGATGGTGGGCAGCATCGGGACCATCATGCAGAACGCCAGTTTTGAGATTATCGCCGTGCCGCCCGGACAGTATACGCTGACCGCGACTTGCACCAGCGACGGCGGCCAGCCAGCCGGCGCCATGCAGGCGCTGAACGTTGCCGGCGACGTGGAGGGCGTGACGATAGCTGCCACACCCGCACGGAAGCTGCGCGGGACGGTCAGGGTGCGGGGTAAGGCCGACCTCAGCGGGGCCATTGTAGTCCTGCAATCGGTTGAGCCCTTCGGGGGGCCGCTTTTGAGCGTTCCGCTGCCGAGCCGTGGCGCATTTGCTTTGGACGGGGTTCTGCCATCGCGTTACGTGCCCGAAATCCGCCGCCTTCCGCCGAATTGCTACATACGGTCCATTCGCTACGGCGGCAAGGAAGTGCCTGCCGCGGGCTTTCGGGTCCGGCCGGATGCCTCTCTCGAAATCACCGTGAGCGCGCTGAGCCCGGCCCGGTTGAGCGGTTTGGTGTTGGACAGCGCGGGCCAGCCGGTGAAATATCCCACGGTGACGGTAATTTCATCGAGCGGCAGCCCAGCGGCGTCGGACACATTCATAGTGGGGGACGAAAGGGGCCGCTTCACTTTCCGGGCCCTGCGGCCGGGGCTGTATAAAGCCGCCGCGTGGGAGGAGTTTTTGCCCCTTCCCCTGATAGAGGCGGGAGACTCGCGGCTTCTCAAGCTATTCGAGGCCCGAGCCAAGACTGTGCGCCTGGCGCATGAAATGCCGCGCGACGTCCGACTAAGACTAATTACCACGGAGGAAGCCAGCCGGGCAAGAGCCGGCCAGTAGCTTCCCGTTGAAGCACCAACGGAGGAAACCGAAATGCAACGCGCACTCATATTGGGATGCTTGCTCGCGTCGAGTCAGGCGTTCTTCGGGCAGGCGATTGCCACCAGCTCCATTGAAGGCCAGGTGGTCAACCAGATCACGGGCGCTCCCATCCCCAGAGCGGCGCTGAGTCTGCGCCTCAACCCCACGCGGGCCACCCGGCCGGGCGAGCCGCCCCGGAACGTCAACGCCACCATCGACGTGGAAAGCGATGCGCAAGGCCGCTTCGCTTTTCACAACCTGGAAGCGGGCGGTTATCAGATCACCGCTCAGCGCCAGGGTTTCATCGATGCGCGCGCCAGAGGCGGGGTCGCCGCCAATTCGGTGGCCTCTCAGTTGTTTCTGGGCGAGGCTCAGCAGTTGACCGGGTACCTGGTGCGCCTCACCCCGCAATCGGTTATCGCGGGCAAAGTGGTGGACGCCGATGGCGACCCGGTGGCCGGTTGCCAGGTGAGGGCGCTACGCTGGGGATACTCTAACGGCGTCCGGCAACTGATGCCTTACCTGTTCAGCGGGATGGCGCTAACCACCAACGACCTGGGCGCGTATCGCCTTGCAGGACTTCCCCCGGGCAGCTATTACGTGGAGGCGAGCCCTCGGAACCAGAACCAGAACCGGGTGCCGATTTACCCCCAGCAACCCCTGCCGGATCAACCGCAAATGATTTACGCGACCACGTACCACCCGAGCGCGACCGAAGCGAGCGCCGCGACCGCTATCCGCGTGGCGGAGGGCGTGGAGGTCACCGGTATCGACATCAAGCTGGCCAAGACGAAAGCGTTTACCATTCGCGGACAGGTGGTTGACCCGGATGCGCCGCCCGGCCGCCCGGGTTTTGCGACCCTGAGGCCGCGGAACGGCGTTTCCGCGGGCGTTTTCCCGGGCTACTCGACATCGTCCATGAACGGGACTTTTGTGATCTCGGGAGTGCCGCCGGGATCATACGATCTGGTTGCCCAGAGAGCCAACATCAGCGCCAACACCAGCGTCAGCCCCGGCATTGGCTCCGGCTCCCCCTCCGCCGGCCTCGCGGCCACAGCCGTCGTGCCCATCGAAGTGCGCGACCGGAATCTCGACGGAATCATTGTGACGCTGCTCCCCTCGTTCGACGTGCAGGGGGTGGTGAAGTTTGCACAGGCCGCACAGTGCGGCTCTTATGGCATGACGGTCGGCCTTTCGCAGCCCGGAGGAGTTTATTACGGCCCCATGCCTCAGCAGGCCCAGGTGGGCGAGGACTTTAAGTTCACTTTGAAAAACGTGGGGTCTTCCACGTACGCGGTAAATGTCAATAACCCCGGCTCTTGCTATGTCCAGTCGGTCCGATTCGGGGGAAAAGAGGTTGCGGATTCGGGCCTGTCGATGGATGCGACCGGTTCCCTCGAAATCACCCTGGCGGCGTCCAGCGCCATGCTGCGAGGTTCCGTGATGGACGCCGCCGGCAAGACGCCGCCGCGCGCCTATGTGACGGCCCTGCGAAAAGGCAGTCCGCCATCGTCTTACCGCCAGGCCTTCGCGACGACCGGCAGTTTTACGTTCCCCAACCTCCCGCCCGGAACCTATGACGTGTTCGCCTGGGAGCAGCTCGATACGAACGCCGTGCGATCGGCGGAGTTCTTGAAGCAGTTTGAAAGCCGCGGCAAGTCAGTTACCCTCGACGAGAAGGGCAGCTCGGCGCTCCAGCTCACCATCATTCCGGCTTCCGAAACCGCGGAGACGGACACTCCCGCCCCGGCC
>JBEKPK010000250.1:0-8524 GCA_049520795.1 Bryobacteraceae bacterium | reverse complement strand
GGAGCTTTTTGGGTAACCTTTTTCCGGCTGGCCGGTATTCCAATGGGTACAGTGGAGGCAAGTGGAAGACCAACAGCTCATGGAAGCCATTCGCGAAGGCGAGACTGGCGCGCCGGGCGCCGCTGTCGTAGAGCGGGCTTCCAGCCTGCCATGCCGGCATCCTTGCCGGCATTCTACCCGCGCGGCATTTCCGCCGGCTGAGACACGCTTCAGCTTGCCCGTTGTCCTCGCGAAGCAAGACCATTCAAATCGCCTCTCCTGGCCGGTTTTTGGGCAAATTGCCCAAAACTGATAACGCAAGTACTTGAAATACAAGGGGTTTCTCTTCGGAAACCGCGGGATTTTGGGCAAAATGCCCAAAAGACCGCTAAAACCTGGGTCCGCCCCACCATAAATGCGGTGCGACTCGCGTTATTCTGTTCCCATGCGTGGGCCCTCCCCGATTCTTCTCCGGCCATGTTCGGCTACTTTCTTCTGGGCGTGACCTTCGCCTTCGCCGCGGTAGCGCAGCCGGGGCCTTCGCAGGCATGGCTGATCGCCCAGACCGCCAGCCACGGCTGGCGCCGCACGCTGCCGGCGGCTTTCTCGCCCCTGCTGAGCGATGTCCCCGTGGTCCTGCTGACCGTGCTGGCGCTGAGCCGCCTGCCCGCGTGGCTTACCACCTGGCTGCGGCTTGCGGGCGGCGTCTTCGTGCTGTACCTGGCGTTCGGCGCCTTGCGCACGTGGCGGCGCTTCGACCCCCATACGCCGCCGGCGCCCCAAGCGGGCGGGAGCCTGATGCGGGCCACCCTGGTGAACCTGTTGAACCCCAATCCCTGGCTGTGCTGGAGCCTGGTCCTGGGACCCCTGTTGCTGAAAGCCTGGCGCCAGGCGCCGTCCCACGCCGCGGCCCTGTTGGCCGGGTTTTACGGAGTGATGGTGGTGGGGCTGGCGACGACCATCGTCCTTTTCGGGCTGGCGCGGAAACTGGGGCCGGGTGTCACCCGGGCGTTGATTGGCCTCTCGGCCGTGGCGCTGACGCTTTTCGGGTGCTGGCTGCTGTGGCCGGCCAAGTAGGAACCGTCGCGGGTCGCCAGGAAACAGATAGATAGGAACTCACCCGCCCATCGTTTTTCGCAGGAACACCAACTGTCCCAGGTGATACGAGTTGTGGTCCGCCAGGATCAATGCCTCGCGGAGCAGGGTTTGCTTCGTCCCGTGAGGGATTCTCGCCAGCAGATCGTGTGTGGTATCGGCCACCAGATCCTGCATGGCCGTCAGGTCCATTTGAAACTGCCGCACGGTCCTATCCCAGGCGTCCTCGCTGGGCGGAGCCTCGGTGGCCGGCCAGTAGTCGTCGGGAAACTTCCTGGCCCGGTATTGGGGATTGCGGCTGAAATCGAGAATATCCTCCTGTGCAATCCGCATGTGCTCCAACAGTTGCCAGGGCGAATGCGGCGCGCCCTTCGGCTTCGCGCCGCGCAGTTCCACGGGGAAGCCGGCCAGCGCATCCTCGAAACTCAGGTGCGCGCCCTTCATGCCCAGCAGGTCGGCCAGATGCCTGCGTAGAGAGACGGTCTCTTGCTTTGCCATACTCTTAAGTCTCTCACCGTGCCCGCAGGCCTCCGGCCAGCCATGCCGGCCGCGGTTCATGCCCGGCTGGTCCGCTCACTTGCTCTGGCTGCGCAACGCGATGCCCAGCTCGCGCAACTGCCGGTCCGGCACTCGCGCCGGGGCTTCGCACATAAGGTCCGTGGCGCGCGCCGTTTTGGGGAACGGGATCACGTCGCGGATGGAGGTTTCCCCGGCCAGAATCATCACCAGGCGATCCAGCCCCAGCGCCATGCCGCCGTGCGGCGGGGCGCCGTATTCGAGCGCGTCCAGCAGGAAGCCGAAGCGCATGTGCGCTTCCTCGGCGCTCATCCCCAGGGCCGCGAAAACCTTCGACTGCACGTCGCGGCGATGAATACGGATGGACCCCGATCCGAGCTCGACGCCGTTCAGCACCAAGTCGTAGGATTTGGCGCGGCAGCGGGCCGGGTCGGCGGTGAGTTTCTCGAGGTCTTCGTCGTGCACCGAAGTAAAGGGGTGGTGGGCGGCGTTCCAGCGGTTCTCTTCCTCGTCCCATTCGAACATGGGGAAGTCCACCACCCAGAGGAACTGGAGGTTCTTGGGGTCGAGCAGCTTGTGACGGTCGTTGAACTTCTGCGCGCAATGGAGGCGCAGTTGGCCGCACGCCTGGTAGACGGTCTCTTCGGGGCGCTGGCCCTTGGGCTCGCCGGCCCAGGCGGCCAGGACGAGAAGGTCTTCCGCGCCGGCGCCGGCGCGCTCGCGCACCAGGGCCATCGGCTCGGGGTAATCGCGCTCCAGGCGGCGGGTGTCGTCGTAAACTCTCAGACCGCGCTCGCCCCCGAAGGCTTTCAGCTCGTCGCGCTCCTTGCGGCTGGGCGCGCCGGTTCCGGGAATGTGGATCGCCTGGAGCGGCAGGTTGTTGACCGCCAGGTCCGGCAGCAGGTCTTCGACCGGATGCATGGGCGGGACGCGGCAATCGGGCTTGTCGCTGCCGTATCCGCGCATGGCCTGGGCGTAAGTGAGGCGCGTAAACGGCGCCGCCACGTTATAGCCGGCGGCCTCGCAAATCCGTTCGACCAGCGGCTCGACCACTTCGAAAATGCGCTCCTGCTGGGGGAACGACATCTCGAGATCGATCTGGGTGAACTCCGGCTGGCGGTCGGCTCGCAGGTCTTCGTCGCGGAAACAGCGCACGATCTGGAAATACTTCTCGTACCCGGCCACCATGAGCAATTGCTTGAAGATCTGCGGCGATTGCGGCAGGGCATAAAAACTGCCGGGCTGCACGCGGCTGGGCACCAGGTAGTCGCGCGCGCCTTCGGGGGTGGAGCGCGTCATGAAGGGCGTCTCGATTTCCAAAAACCCCAGCGAGTAAAGAAACTCGCGCGTGGCGAAGGAAATCTTCGACCGCAGCATGATATTGCGCTGCATGCGCGGGCGGCGCAGATCCACGTAGCGGTATTTCAGGCGCACGTCTTCGGCCACGTCCACCTGGTCTTCCATGGGGAACGGCGGGGTGCGCGATTCGTTGAGAATCCAGATTCGCGAAGCCACCACTTCGATTTCGCCGGTGGCCAGGTTGGGGTTGACCGAGGCTTCGCCGCGCAGCGCCACGCACCCTTCCACCGCGATCACGTACTCCGGCCGCACTTCCTCGGCGCGCTGGTGCACGGTGGAGTCCACATCCTCGTGGAACACCGTCTGGGTAACGCCTTCGCGGTCGCGCAGATCAACGAAAATGACGCCGCCGTGGTCGCGGCGCTTGTGGACCCAGCCCATGAGGAGCACGTTCTTGCCGGCGTCGGCGGTGCGCAGAGCCCCGCAGGAATGGGTGCGTCTCAGCTCGCCCAGAAAGTCCAATGCGACGGTGGTTGGCGTGGTAGGTTCCATATCGGTTCTCTTCAATTCGAGGATGGGGCGAGCCGCGCGGCGATTTCGCCGCCGGTCAGGGTTTCCTGCTCGCCCGTGGACATATTTTTCAGAGCATATCGGCCGGCGGCCATTTCGTCTTCGCCGACGATCAGGGTATACCGCGCGCCCAGCTTGTTGGCCAGCTCCATGACGCGTTTGAGCTTGCCTTCGGAGACTTCGACCGAGACTCCCGCGCGACGGTAACGGCGCGCCAGCTCGGCGGCGCGCAGCACGGCCGCCTCGCCCAGCGGCGCAATCAGCAGGTCCAGCGCGGCGGGCGGATGCCGGCCCTCCACGCTCATGACGAGCCGGTCTTCGCCGATGGAGAAACCGATGCCCGGCGAGGGGACCTTGGAGCCCAGCGATTCGGCCAGGCCGTCGTAACGCCCGCCGCCCAGCACCGAGTTTTGCGCCCCCAGCGCGCCGTGCACCACTTCGAAAGTGGTGCGCATGTAGTAATCCAGACCGCGCACCAGCCGCGGGCGCACTTCGTAAGGGATTCCGCGGTGGTCGAGGAAGCGCCTGACGGTGGCGAAATGCGCGGCGCAGGGCTCGCAGAGATGATCTACAATGGCCGGCAGTTTCTCGACGATGGGCTGGTCGGCTTCCACTTTGCAATCGAGCACGCGCAGCGGGTTGGTCTCCGCGCGGCGGCGGCAATCCTCGCACAGGCCCGCGGCGACGGGCTTCAATTCGCAGCGCAACAGCTCCACATAGGCGGGGCGGCAATTCGGATCGCCCACCGAGTTGAGAAGCAGTTGGGAGCCTTCGAGACCGGCGCGCTCAAGCAGCTCGACCACCATTTCGATCACTTCCGCGTCCACCAGGGGCGATTCCGAGCCGATGGCCTCGGCCCCGATCTGGTAGAACTGCCGGTAGCGTCCCTTCTGCGGGCGCTCGCGGCGGAACATGGGGCCCATGTAGTAAAGCTTTTTCACGCCCGGCTGCTGATCCAGGCGATGCTCGATGTAGGCGCGGATGACCGAGGCGGTGTTTTCCGGGCGCAGCGTCAGGGAGCTGCCGTCGCGATCCTCGAAGGTGTACATCTCCTTGGTGACGATATCGGTTTCGGCCCCCACGCCGCGCGCGAACAGTTGCGTTTCCTCCAGGATCGGAGTGCGGATCTCGTGGTAGTTGTAGGCGCAGAAGACCGCTCTGGCCGCGGCTTCCACGCGGTTCCACACTTCCGTGGATGGAGGTAGTAAATCCCTGGTTCCTTTGACGGCTTTAATCAAGGTGTTTGGAAATCCCATGCTAACACGCGCGCGGGGTGGCGCCCGGAATCGAACGCTCAACCAGGCTTCGGGGTGTTATAGTCTGTGTTTCAACAGGGGGGTTAACGCCATGAAGACGACTTTACCGCTGGCACTGGTTCTGTGCCTCATAACGGCCACGCTGGCATTCTCGCAGACGGCGCCGCCCGCCGGCCGGGGAGGCGCCCCGGCGGACGCCAACGCCGCCCAGCGGCTACAGCTCCAGCAGCAGGTTCAGCCGCTCCAGTTGGAGCTGCAATCGCTTCAACAACGGCTGGTGGCCCGGTATCCCGGCGATCTCTCGCCCGACCAGATCCAGCAGCGGATTCAAGCGATTCAACAGCAGCTTCAACCGCTCCAACAACAAATCCAGGCGCTGGGCGGGGGCGCCGGTTTCGGCGGCGGCTTTGGGGGGCGGGGCGGCGGAAGGGGCGGTCCCATCACCGTTCCCGACAACGCGACCCCCGACCAGCTCAGGGACGTCATTCAACGCCTTCAGCAGCAGAATCAGCAGCTCGCCCAACAGGGCCGGGGCGCCCAGCCGGCTCGCGAGCCCGCGCCGCCGCCCTGCGTACCGGTGAATCCCAACGCCACGCAAGAAGCCAAGGACCTGCTGGCGAAGATCTGCGCTGTTTCGGGCAAGGGCATCCTCACCGGCACGCACAACTTTCCGAACCAACGGAACCTGGACACGGAGGCGATACACTCGACCACGGGCAAGTACCCAGCCATCTGGGGCTCGGACTTCGGCTTCCTGGACGGCGAGGATAAGGACGCCATTACGCACCGCAACCTCATGATCGAGGAGGCCAAGAGGCAGTACGCCGCCGGCTCCATCATCTATCTTTGCTGGCACATGCTGCGGCCCACCGAGGACGAGCCCGGCAAGTCGAATCCCGGCGGCACGAGCGAAAGCTGGGGCGGCAGCGTGCAGGCGCGCCTCACCGACGACCAGTGGCTGGAGCTGATCACCTCCGACTCCCCGCTGCACCAGCGCTGGGAAAAGTACATGGACACCGCGGCCGGATATCTGAAACAGCTTCAGGACGCCCATATCCCCGTGATGTGGCGGCCCATGCACGAGAACAACGGCACATTCTTCTGGTGGGGTGGGCGTCCCGGCCAGTACGGCACCGCGGAGCTTTACCGGGAAGTGTACAACCGCATGGTCAACGTGCATCACCTGAACAACCTGGTTTGGGTGTGGAACCAGAATGGCCCCGCCCCCGGCGGCGAGTTCTACGGCTTTTATCCGGGCGCCAAGTATTGCGACATCGTCAGCTACGACAATTACAGCACGCTCGATGACAGGTACTACCAGGAGATCCTGACCATCGCCAACGGGAAGCCCATTGGCTTTGGCGAAGTGGGATCTCCGCCGCCGCCGGAAGTCCTGATGAATCAACCGAAGCTGGCCTTCTACATGACTTGGGCCGGCGGCGGGGGCGGTGGACGCGGCGCGGCGCAACCCACGCCCACACCGGTCAATATTCCCCCTAACGCCACGGCGCAGCAGCTCCGGCAGATCATCCAGGACCTCCGGCAGCAACCCGCGGGCGGACGAGGCGGCCGAGGCGGCACGGCGTATCCCATCCCCGAAGGCGCCAGCACGGACATGCTCCGGCGGATCATTGAACGGATTCAACCGGGCGGCAACGCGCTCAAGGCGATCTACGACGACCCGTATTACATCAAACGCGGCGATCCGCTGCCGAAATAGGGCCTTGGGACCAGGCAGCCACCGCTCCCTTACGGTCGCGGCTCGATAATGGTCTGGCGAGCCGCGACCGTAAGGGAGCGGTTACCGCCCGCCGCAAGGCATCGGCCACTGATGCACGCATTGCAATGCAGACATGCATGCGTTATACTGGGTGCATGGGACAAGCTCAACAACCAACCGTAGTGAACCTGGGTATACGGCTGGACGCCAGGAAGCACCGGCGATTTCGCCAATACGTCGTAAAGGAAGGCGCCAGCATACAGAGCGTCCTCGATAGCCTCATCGACCGTTGGCTCGACGAGCGTGAAAGGGGTGTGGGCGAACCCGTGGACCTGCGGGGATTCCTGAAGGACACAGACGTCATGGAGACGCGCGGACGGGAACGGGCCGCCGAGCTCGCGCGCGACAGAGACCGCGCGTGATTCTCGCATTGGACTCATGGATCGTCGTCGCCTGGCTGAAGGACCAGCCGCCCGGCGCCGAGAGGATGGCCCAGTTGTGGCGCCGGGCGGAAGCCGGCCAGACGCAATTGATCATGAGCGTGGTCAACGTGGGAGAGGTCTTCTGCCTCGTCGCGAAGCTCCGGGGTGAGGATGCGGCTCGCGCCGTCCTGAAGAATCTCCGGAGCCGGCCATTGCAGATTCTGCCGGCGCCGAAATCACTCGTGCTGCACGCGGCCACTCTCAAAGCGCGCCATCTCGTTTCCTGCGCGGACGCATTTGCCGCCGCAACGGCCATTCGGAACGGCGCCCCTCTGGTGACCGGCGACCCGAAAATGAAGCTTCTTGCCGCGGAGGGGCTGCGCCTGGAGTGGGTGGAATCTTAGCCCCCGTTTAGGCCGACGCGCGCACCGGCAAATCCTTCAGTATCTCGGTCACAAACGCCTTGGCGTCGCCGAACAACATCAGGGTCTTGTCCATGTAGTACAGCTCGTTGTCGATGCCCGCGAAGCCGGGGTTCATGGAGCGCTTGATCACCATTACCGTGCGCGCTTTGTCCACGTCGAGGATGGGCATGCCGTAAATGGGGCTCGATTTGTCGTGGCGCGCGGCGGGGTTGGTGACGTCGTTGGCCCCGATCACCAGGGCCACGTCGGCCTGCGCGAACTCGGAGTTGATGTCGTCCATCTCGAAGAGCTTGTCATAAGGGATGTCGGCCTCCGCCAGCAGCACATTCATGTGTCCCGGCATGCGTCCGGCCACCGGGTGTATGGCGAACTTGACATCGATGCCGCGGCGCATCAGCGCATCGTACAACTCGCGAATCTTGTGCTGCGCCTGCGCCACCGCCAGGCCATAACCCGGCGCGATGATGACGCTCGAGGCAGCTTCCAGGATGGCGGCGGCTTCTTCCGGGCTGGCGCTGCGCACGGGGCGCTGATCCACGTGGCCGGCCTTGGCCTGAAGCTGTCCGAAGGCTCCGAACAGCACGTTGGTGAACGAGCGGTTCATGGCCTTGCACATGATGATGGAGAGGATCAGGCCGCTCGAACCATCGAGCGCCCCCGCGATCACCAGCAGCTTGTTATCGAGCGCGAATCCCATGGCGCACGCCGAGAGCCCCGCGTAGGAGTTCAATAGCGCGATCACCGTGGGCATATCCGCGCCGCCTATGGGAATAATCAGCAGCACGCCGAACAGCAGCGCCAGGGCCACGAAAATCGGAAAGAGCCAGGCGTCGGAGGGGACGATAACCAGGCGCACGGCGATCCCCGCCGCCACCGTAAACAATACTAAGTTGATAACGTTCTGGCCCCGGTACGTGATGGGCCGCTGGGGCAGCACCTCTTGCAGCTTGCCCATGGCCATCAGGCTGCCCGTGAAGGTGAGAAAGCCGAGCAGGGTCTCGATCATCAGCGCCACCAGCACGTATTTGGGCTGGTGCGGATCGCGGTAGAACTCCGCCGTGCCTACCAGCGCGGCGGCCAGCGCGCCGCAGGCGTGGGACATGGCGGTCCGCTGCGGCACGGCCGTCATGGGCATGATGTAGGCGATGGGGATGCCTACGGCGGTTCCGATCAGGAAGGCCGCGAAAATCCACTGCCAGTTGAAAACCTGGTGCGCCAGCAGTGTCCCGGAGACGGCCAATA
>JBEKPK010000249.1:0-8532 GCA_049520795.1 Bryobacteraceae bacterium | reverse complement strand
TGAGCATGTAGTTTTCCACGCCCACCGCCAGCCATGCGTCGTAACACTGGGGATTCACGGCCAGCAATCGCTCGGCCTGCTGGCGGGAGGCCTTCATCTCTTTGAACGACATCATGTACCGCTTCTCGATGAGTGCCGTGTAGTCGCTTCGCAACCCGCTCGCCAGCAGGGCCGCGAACATCGAGTTGGCGCTCTGAGGCGAGCGGGCGGAAAGCTGGAGGGTCATGTCCAGAGCGGCGTCGAACTTCTTTTTCACCGCGGGGTCGGGGGTGAGCTTGTGATCGGTAATGAAGTGCTGATCGTGGGTGAAGAACTCGGCTTCCAGGATGTGAAGGCGGCCGAACTCGGAGAACAGATACGCCGCGCCGTCGGAGACGAAGCCCATCGGATCGTCCGGGTGCTGGCGCTGCCATTCCTCGAAGGTCCGGTGCGCATCGGAAAACTGGAGATCGTACATCTGCCGGTAGCCCTCGTCTAGCTGCGTGGGCTGCGCGCCGCATAGGGCGGAGCAAAATACCGGAAAGGCGAACCATGCGAAACGTGGCATGCGGTCAGTTGACGGAGGCGCGGCGCGCCATCCCTGGGGCCTCGCTCCGGGAGCGAGAAGCGTGCGCGAGTTCCACGGCCTCGCGGATAGCCGCGGCGAATTCCTCCGTTTGGGCTTCTGGGATCGCCGGCGGCGGGGCGGGTTTCGGAACCATAAGATCATTACCGCACATTTCGGTGAGGATATTCCCATCGCGAAAACAGTTGGCCGGAATCGCATCCCGCCGCCGGGGTCCGTCGGACGCCCTCCCTCCTCCGAATGCCCATCGAAAACGCGCTTACCGCCAGTGACGGGCCGCGCGCGAAACTCGTTACCCCGCTTTCTTGCGGTAATTTAGATTCATGGACTACGTCAGGCTGGGATCGACCGGGCTAAAGGTGTCCCGCATCTGCCTCGGAACGATGACCTACGGATCGAAGAAATGGCGGGAATGGGTTCTGGAGGAGGACGAAAGCCGGCCCTTCATCCGGCGCGCGCTCGAATTGGGCATCAACTTCTTCGACACCGCGGACATGTATTCCGTGGGCGTGAGCGAAGAAATTCTGGGCCGCGCCCTGAAGGACTTCGGACCGGGGCGCGACCGCGTGGTGGTGGCCACCAAGGTGTACAACCCCATGGGGGACGACCCCAACCAGCGGGGCCTCTCGCGCAAGCACATCATGCATGCCATCGACGATAGCCTGAGCCGGTTGGACATGGACTACGTGGATCTCTACTACGTCCACCGCTTCGATTACGAGACGCCCGTCGAAGAGACCCTGGAAGCCTTGGACGACGTGGTGAAATCCGGCAAGGCCCTCTACATCGGGGCATCGTCCATGTTCGCCTGGCAGTTCGCGAAGATGCTGTACAAGGCCGAAGAGATGGGCTTGACGCGCTTTGTGGCCATGCAGAATCACTACAACCTGGTGTACCGCGAAGAAGAGCGCGAAATGCTTCCCCTGTGCCGGGACGCGGGCATGGCGGTGGTTCCGTGGAGCCCGCTGGCGCGCGGCTTCGTGACCGGCGGGCGCCGCCGCGAGGATTATGGCGACACCCTGCGGGCCAGGACCGACGCTTATGCGCAGGGCCTGTATTACCAGCCATCCGATTTCGACGTGGTGGAGCGCATCACCGAGGTGGCCGGCCGCCGCGGAATACCGAACGCCCAGGTGGCCCTGGCGTGGGTTTTGCAGCAGCCCGGGATAACCGCGCCGATCATCGGGGCCAGCAAGACCAGCCATCTGGACGATGCCGTGGCCTCGCTGAGCGTCAAGCTGGACGACGCGGAGCTCAAGGCGCTGGCCGAGCCGTACCGCCCGCACGCGATACTGGGGCATTCGTAGCCGCCTCCGGCGGTTGGCAGGCGAAAGCGCCTGCCCCACAGTTCCGGCGGAAGGCCGGCTCGCCGCCAACCTCGCGGAAATGTGCGCCTTCGCACGCTATAATCGTCTGTTGCTGTTCTAGCCGATAAGGATTTCGGAGGAATTTCTCAGTTTGCCTGAACTCCGCAAGGACCCTGTGACCGGGCGATGGGTCATCATCGCCACGGACCGCGCCAAGCGCCCCAACGACTTCGTTCGCCAGCCCGTGCCGTTTCCCAGCGCGCGTATCTGCCCGTTCGACTACGGGAACGAGCAAAAGACGCCGCCGGAGATCCTGGCCTATCGCAACAGCGGCGGCCGGGACCAGCCCGGCTGGCGCGTGCGCGTGGTGCCCAGCAAGTTTCCCGCCCTCGGCATCGAAGGCGAGTTGAGCCGCCAGGGCGAGGGGATGTACGACAAGATGAGCGGCATCGGGGCCCACGAGGTGATCATCGAATCCCCCGACCACGCCGCCACCTTCAGCGAGATGGCCGAGCGCCAGATCGAGGAAGTGTTCTGGGCCTTCAAGGAACGCGTGAACGATCTGAAGAGGGATCGCCGGTTCCGCTGCATCATACTGTTTAAGAACCATGGCGACGCGGCCGGCGCCACCCTGGAGCACGGCCACTCGCAGTTGATCGCGCTGCCCGTGATTCCCAAGCGCGTAAAGGAAGAGATGGATGGCGCCAAGCTCTTCTACGACCTGAAGGAGCGGTGCATCTTCTGCGACATCCTCCGGCAGGAGAGCGCTTCCGGATCGCGAATGGTCACCGAGACGGACCGGTTCATCGTGCTCGAGCCCTACGCGCCGCGTTTCCCGTTCGAGACCTGGATTCTGCCAAAACGCCACGAATCGCATTTCGAGGACGCCGACGCCGCCACTTTGCAAAACCTGGCCTGGGTCATGCGCTCCACCATGCGCAAGATCGATAAGACCCTGGAGCGGCCGGCCTACAACTTCATCGTGCACAGCGCGCCGTTACAGGAACCCGAGCTTCCCCACTACCACTGGCGGCTCGAAATCATGCCCAAGCTGACCAAAGTAGCGGGATTTGAATGGGGCACGGGATTCTATATCAACCCGACGCCGCCCGAGGAGTCCGCCCGGTTTCTGCGCGAAGCCGGCCTCGGCTGAGGGGCGGTTGCGGACCGGCGCCTCGGTCTGGTATAAACTCATATCGTCAGAACGGGGCTGGCCAAACATGCTGGACAAGAAAAGGGGTTCGGTTTCCAAGGCGGCGGCGGAAGGAATGCCCGAGCCCCCGGCGATCGGGAGCCTGAAACCCCCCGGTTCCGTGCGCGCCGGCGCCCCGCAACCTCCCGATAGTCAGAAGCAGTTGGCCGCTTTTGAAGCGGCCATGCGGCTGTTCCACGCCCGCAAGCTGAAGGAAGCCCGCGACCTGTTCGCGCAGGCGTTGACGGGGCCTGAGCGGGACGTGGCGCAGCGGGCGCAATTGCACATCGCCATGTGCGATCGCCGGCTCGAACAGGCTCCCGTGGCTCTCGGAACCGCGGAGGATTACTACAACTACGGCATAGCCCTGTTCAACGCGAGAAACGCGAGGGCCGCCGTGGAGCACCTGGAAATCGCCTTGCGGCTGGCCCCAGGCTCCGACCATGTCCACTACGCGCTGGGACTGGCGCAAGCGCTGGCCGGCGACCTCAACGGCGCCTACCGGAACCTCAAGCGCGCCATTGAGCTGGAGCCGCGCAACCGCATCGTCGCCCGGCAGGACGCGGACATGGCCCACCTGGCCGGGCAGCCGCCCTTCGAAGGCTTGTTGTACCCGGAGAAAAAGGGTTGGTAGCGCGGTCCAAGACCGCGGACGCGAACCATGCCTTGCCGCTCCGGGTGGTGGCCATGGGCGGCGGAAGCGGCCTTTCGGCGCTCTTGCAGGGCCTGAAAGAATACGCAAGACCGGGCCAGCCGTCGCCGCCGGTGGATATCACCGCCGTGGTAACGGTAACCGACGACGGCGGCAGCTCCGGCCGCCTGCGCCGCGATTTCGACGTGCTGCCGCCGGGCGATATCCGCAATTGCATGGTGGCGCTGAGCGAGGATTCGGCGCTGCTCTCGCGCATGTTTCAATACCGCTTCCAATCCGGCCGCGGTTTGAAAGGCCACAGCTTCGGAAATCTCTTCCTCACGGCCCTCACCCACGTGATGGGCGATTTTCCCGAAGCGGTGCGGGCCTCCTCGGAGGTCCTCAAGATCGCCGGGCGCATCTACCCCTCCACGGCGGCCAATGTGGCCCTCGAGGCTACCCTGGTTAACGGCGCAAAGGTGGTGGGGGAAACCAAAATCAGCCGCAGCCGCCATCGCATCCAAAGAGTCCGCCTGATTCCGCGTAAGGCCCCGCCGCTGGCGGCTACCCTGAGCGCCATCGCGGACGCCGATGTGATTACCTTCGGACCGGGATCGTTGTTTACCAGCGTCATTCCCAATCTGCTGGTGGATGGAATCCCCGAAGCCGTGCGGGCGTCCCATGCGGTGAAGGCCTACTTCGTGAACCTGATGTGGCAGCCCGGCGAGACCACCGAGTTCCGGGCGTCCGACCATATCCGCGCCGTGGAGCGGCACGCCGGAGGAAAATTCCTGGACTACGCGGTGATCAATGTGCGGCCCATCCCCAAGGCCGTGAAGAAGCGCTACGAGCGGCAGTCGGCCATGCCGGTGGAGAACGACATCGACGCCATTTTCAAGATGGGGCTGAAGGTAATGGCCGGCAACCTGGTCCGCCGCGCCGACAAGATCCGCCACGACCCAGCCGCCACCGCCGCCGTGGTAATCAAGCTGGGGCAGGAGGGACGGCGGAGATAGGCTTTCGGAAAACCCGGCCCGGGCGCTACACTATAGCCAGGTTCATCGCTGTGACCGTCGCTGTAAAGAACGACAACAACACGCCGCTCGTGGTTCCTCCGGCCGTCCGCCGAAGGGCCGGTTTCAAGAGCGGGGAGGAAATCGAGTTCCGCGCTTCCGGCGGCGTGATTACCATCGTTCCGAAACTGCCGGCCGCGGACGACGACGCCACTCCGGCGCAACGTCGCATCATCGATGCGCGCATGGCCAAGGCCGACGAGGATATCAAGGCCGGACGCGTGTACGGTCCATTCGCCACGGCCGAAGAAATGGCGGCCTCGATCGAAGAGAACATCGGGAAGCTGCGGGCGGCCCCATCCGCTACGCCACTTTGCGGGATCTTGGCCCTTTGCCTTTCGCCGCCGGAAGGAGGCGGATCTCAATCCGTTTGCCCACTGCTTCCGCGATGCGTCGCAACATCGCGAGCGAGTGCCCTTCGTAGTCGGCCTCTTCCAGCCGGCCAATTACGGAAGCCGTTGTCCCCGCCTTTTTCGCCAATTGGCGCTGAGTGAGTCCGGCGTCCCCTATGCCGCCTCGCGGATCTCTACGGTGAGTTGTTTGCCGAGCGCGGCAAAAGCCGCTTCTATCTGGTCGATCCGCGTGTGGCGATCCAGGTCGAACAACCTGTCGATGGTGGTCTTCGGGACACCGAGACGGCGCGCCAGCTCGGCCCTGCGAATGCCCGAGTTCATGAACGCCATGTAGAGCTCCGCTTTCGCCGCGTCCAGGACGGAGAGGCGAATCAAGCGATGTTTCCGCCCGCGCGGTTTACTGGGGCGCGGAATCGGCTTCCCCCGCCGGATCAGCTCTCGGATCATGGTGCGAATCGCGTCCGCGGCCATCTCCCCGGCTTCCTCTTCCGTATCGCCCTGGGTGACTCCCCAATCGAAGTCGGGGAACCTGACGATGAAGCCGCCCTCTTCGGCGGGCTCGAAAATCGCGGGGTATTCCATGCTATCGCTCCTTTATCCCTAGCACCTTGAGGATATCCTGAACCGTGCCCTTCTTGACCTCTTTGGACGGGTGGCACGGCATGATTGCGCAGTTCCCCTTGTAGTAGATGGCGAGGTGTTTCTTGGCGTCCACGAAGGTGCATCCCACTTTCGCCAGTTTGCGCCTCAATTCGCTCGCCGTCATGTCTCCCCGACTTCCCCGAATAGCAATACTGGGAACAAAACGGCCCCGACGGATGCGTCGGGGCCGGAAATTCTGGCTGAAGGAGAAGGTCTGATCGACCGATTCGTCCGGTCAGAAAAGGTCAAGAGGGTTCGGCAGTCCCACGGTCAGGGTCACCGACCGCGAGACGGCGCCGCCGGGGCCTACGCAGGTAAGGGTTCTCGTGAACGAACCCGGAATCGGGGACGCCACGAAGGCCGAGCCGTTCGTGGGCTGATCGCCGAGGTCGCCGGCGGAGCAGGAATCCGCGTTGGTCGTCGCCCACCTGATGGCGGCCGACTCGCCTACGCGAACCTTCGCCGGGGCGGAGACATCGAGGGTCGGCGGCAGGACGGCGGGGTTTTCCCGAACCGCGACCGTCACCGACTTCACCGTGTCGCCGTCCTCGCCCGTGCAGGCGAGGCTGTAGGTGAACGTCCCCTCCTGCTTCGGGAGGACGGTCTCCGCGCCGCTCGTCGGACGCGGATCCTGCCAGTCGCCGAAGGCGAAGCAGGACGCGACGTCCTTCGCCGACCAGGAAAGGAACACCGCCCTCCCCGGCTTGACTTCGGTCCGGGAAGCCGAGAACGCAATCTCCGGAACCAAACCCGGCGTATCGGCCGCCGCGCCGGTACCACCTCCCAGATAGAGGACGGACGACGGCGCGGCGGCGCCCGCGCGGGCGGCGACGGGCGCCGTCGCCTGCGGCTGGACCGCCGCGGTGGGCCACGCCTCGCACGCGGCGCGCTCGCACGAATAGAGCGTCGCGCCGTCGGCGGAGACGCCGAAGCCGACCGAGAGAAGCGTCGACGTGGCGGCGATGGTGGCCATCGCGCCGGACGCCGCGTCGACCGACACGAAGCGGGTCAGACCCGCGTCGGTGTCGGCGACCGCGACAAGCGCTTTGCCGTGCGGCTCGTCGAGAGCGACACGGAACGGATGGACGTTGCCGGTCCCGAGCAGGGTCTTGAGGCTCACCTGCGTTGTGACGGACATCGTCCCGATGTCAACGAACGCAAGCTGTTCGTCCGCCTGCGCGAGCACGACGGCGGTGTTCCCGAGCGAGCCGGAAGCGACCTGCCAGCCGCCGACCGTGCCGGGATTGCTTGTTACGGGAGTTATCCCCGAAAGCGTTACCGATCCGCGGACGGTCATGTCCGGGACGGACACCTTCCACAGCGCGGTGTCACCGCGGGAGTACACGATGGCGTCCAGCTCGGAGGCGGGTTTGACCATCGTGACGGACCACGGCTGGATGCCGACGGTCGCGGAATAAATCTGCGCCGAATTCTGTCCAATGGCAAAACATGAAACTATGTTACCACTGGGACGCGTGATGCAGACCTGGCCGCTTTTGGCGGCGATGCCCATGCCCGTAGCAGGATTGTTGTCATTTGCCGGCGTGCCAATAATATTCCCATTCGCGTCGCTGGCCCCAAAACCAATTGTGACATCACCCGTCTTGTCGTCAGCAGCGATTCCAAGAAGAAGCGCCCCGACCCAGAAGCTCCCGTCCGCCGTCCCGTCCGCCTTGAATTTGCGGACGAATCCGTTGGACGAAGTCACGGACAGCCCCTGCGCCTGGTCGAGATGGAACAGCTCGCCCGAAGCGCCGATGGCCAGCGTGTTCTGGTTCCCGACGAACGCCCAGCGTTTGACGTTCGACGTGTTCCCCTGCGCGGTGGTCAGCGAAAGATCGAACCACCCGGGAGAATACGTGTTGGACGCAACGCTAACGTTAAAGAGAAACTGGTTCGAAACCGTCCCCTGCCCGAGGGTCAGGGTGCCGAAAAGCGGAGAAACCTGAAACGTCTCCCCCGCCGCGAATCCCGATCCGTTTGCCTGAATGTTGCCCATAAGCGCCGGGCCGTCGAGATAGAACCAATCCGGCACGATGCCGGAGATGACCGGAACCAGCGGTCCGACGGTTATCGTCACCGTCGCAGACTTCGTCGGATCCTGCACCGACGTCGCCGTTACCGTAACGGCCGTGCTCGAGGCCACGACCGGCGCGGTGAACACCGCCGTCGTGCCCGTAGCCGCGATCGTTCCCGCGCTCGCGGCGAACGTCACGGCGGGGTTGAAGTTCCCCGTGCCGTAGACCGTCGCCGAGCACGAGCTCGTCTGGCCGGACATGAGCGTGAGAGGGCTGCACGCAAGCGTACCGCCCGTGATGGTAATCGGGACTGGGACCGTCCCGCTGCCGCTCCCGCCGCTCGAACCGCCGCCGGGGCAACCGCAAAGAATTATCATCGCTGCGAGCCCCACAACGCAAGACACCCTCTGTCCATTCATAACTCTCCTCCTTGTTGAGGGACAGTGGCGGGATCAGTATCCGGCCGCTCTGCGACTGAACTTTCCGCGACTTCCCAGAATAGCAGTATCGGGAACATAACCCGAGGCGCACCTCCCGGATCTGGGTGGAACGGAGATCCCGATTTCGAGCCTGCCAGTCCGGTGCGGCGGCGCTCGTGAACATCGGAAAGCCGCCGGCCGGCAGCTATCATGGTATTCATGCCGACTCCTGTTACCGTTGTCATCCTCGCCGCCGGACTGGGCACTCGCATGAAATCGCGGCAGGCCAAGGTGTTGCACCGCGCGGGTGGCAAGGCGCTGGTGGAACACGT
>JBEKPK010000248.1:0-8592 GCA_049520795.1 Bryobacteraceae bacterium | reverse complement strand
ATAATGCATCTGCGTGCGGATTTTGTCGTTTTTTCTTTTTGCAACCCAGTCTGTGCGCATGATGACTCCTGTGGCCGCGGACGGGCCGGCCCAATGACGGCCCGTCCACGCCGGTCCCGAGGAACGCCTACTTCTTCTTCTTGGGCTTCTTGGTCTCTTTTTTCGGGCTTCTGTCTTTAGCCACGAGGATCCTCCCTTATGTTGAGATTATACCCGCAACTTCAGCGCGGTTACGGCCGGGTTTGGTGGAACGGCGGCGGCGAGACCGCCGACGCTACCGAATGTCGAGGTTATACCCGCTGGCGGAACGACCGGCGCGCTACTTTCGCGCCTTCCCCTTGGCCTTCGGCTTGGGCGCTTCCTCCACGACGGCCGCGGGCTGGGGAACGGCCGCACCGGGGTCGACCTTCTTCAATACTTCGTCGAAGAGGGCCTGCTTGCGCGGATCCACCTTGGGCGGCGGGGCCAGCTCGTGGCGGAAATCGTGGTCGCTGTGGCAGGTGCGGCAGCGGACCTTGGCGGGTTGGGCGTTCAACACCGAAACCACGGAGTGGTTCATGATGCGTTTGCAGCGCACGCAATAATCGTCGATATCGTCGCCCAGACGGCATTCTCTCATGGGGGCTCCTAGGTAACCGGCTCCCGAATCGCCGGCTCCGGTTCGAGGTGCGGTTTCGGCTCGGGGACAAACCACTGGGCGGGCTCGAAGCCGACGTATTTGCAGACTCGCAGTTGCCCGTTTTCGCTCTCCAAGAGATCGCCCACCTCGAGCGGCGAGCCGGAGTCCTTCAAGGACTGCCAGGCTTCGTATTCGTTGTGGGCGGTCACGTCCCCTCGTTGCTCGTAATCCTTGGCCTTCACCGAGGCGGCGCCCGCCACGTGCGGAGCCCAGCGGAACTGCTGCCGTGGCGAATCCTTCATACGATAGATTCGGTAGAGCGGCATAGCTCTACATTGTAATCGAAGTGAGCATCCGATTCGCGTCGTTTTCGCCCTGCTCGACCCACCGCTCGACGTTGGCCCTCGACCAACGCACAGCGTCGCGCAGACTGCCCAGCGGCGCGGAGGGTTCGATGAGCGAGATCCTCGGCCCCGGGGCAGGCCGGCGCTGCCCCAGCAGGCGGTGCAGCGCGCGAAATGGGAGGGTGTTGAGCGCGTTCACGGCAACCACGCGTGTGGCCCCCATTTCGCAAGCCGCCCAAAGCGGCAGCGCGCCCAGCAGGCCGCCATCCACGTATCTCCGGCCCCCAATTCGTACCGCTGGGAACAGGATGGGAATGGAACAGGTGGCCGTCAGAAGCTGCCAGGTGACTTCGGCGTCGCGCACCAGCACCGACTGCAGGCGCGGGACTTCGACCAGCGTAAGGCCAAAAGGAATCCGCGGGCGGTAGCGGGCGAAGAGCTGGCGCGCCCTCTGGTGCAGCGTCTCGGGCCGCATGAGCCCTAGGCGGCGCCAGTTCGGCCGCATTATGTCCGCCGTGGATGGGTCGAGCCAGGATTCGATCAATTCCTCCACCGGGCAGCCCCCGGCGATGGCCCACCCATTCCATGCCCCGGCCGATGCGCCCACCACCAAGTCCGGCTGGAAACGATGGCGGAGGGCTTTCCACACGCCGACTTCCCAGGCGGCGTACATCCCCCCGGCGGAGAGCACCAGCGCAGTGGGCACAACCCGATGGTAGTACGCCAGCCTATAGGCAGTCTAGCGGAGTCAATCGTCTCCACATAACAACCTTGTTTTTCCTACGGTTGGACACGACTCACTATCAGTGTGTACAGTGCCGAAAAGGTATGCTTTACCCTGCCGCCGCTGCCACTGATGCCAACGCCAGTGCGGAGTGCAACTCGACACCCGACAGGCCCGCCGCCAAGCGCTCCAGCTACTCACCGGGCGTTAGGCGCGCTCCGGGTTGAGAACTGCCTGGAGTTTGTCTCCAGGCTTTGTCACTTCGATACCTTGGTTAGCCAACCGTTCAGCTTCAGCCACTCCTCTACCCGGTCCAGGTAGTGATCCGCGCCGCCGCCCTTCTTTCCGAAGCCGTGCTGGCCGGTCTGGAATACGTGCAGTTCGGCAGGCAGCCCCGCTTTTCTCCACGCGCCAAACATGTCGATCGACCCCTGGTATCCGACTGACTGGTCGTCCGCCGCCACCGCGATGAACAGCGGCGGGGCTCCTTCCGGCGGCGGATTCGAACTCGCGCCGGCGGCGTAGACCGGGGCCGCGAAATCCGGCCTTCCATCGGCCGGCCCATACACCGTCGAGAGAAGCACGGCGCCTCCGGCCGAGTAACCAATCATGCCGATACGACTGGGGAGCACGCCAAATTCGGCGGCGCGCCGCCGCAGCAACCGCACCGCTTGTTGTCCGTCCGCGCCGGCCATCTCACGCACATTCTGGCCCGCTTGCGGACCTGTGGTGGCCGCCCCTCTCCCAGCGGCGGCAGGCGGCGCACCGGGGGCAACATAGGTCGTGCGGTACTTCAGAACAAACGCGTCCACACCCATCTGGTTCAGCCGTTTGGCGACATCCACACCTTCATATGACATCATGAGCGTCCGGAAACCACCTCCCGGCGCGACAATCATCGCCGTTCCCACTGCGTTAGCCTTCTCAGCCGGGTAATAGAGCAGCACCGGTCGAACCACATTCTGCGCTTGCGGGCTGTCCGCCGTGCCCGCGGATCTCTCCGCATAGTTCCAATTCTCCGAACCGGGAGCCACACCCGAATAAAGCGGGATTTCACGAACAGGCGGAGCCAATTGAGCCCAGCCAGCGGCCGCCAATCCAACCAGAACACAGGTCTTTGGAAGGTTCACCCTAAGCATTCTAAACCCCTTTCTCCGCAAGGGATTATTACATCACAAGTTCGCCGTCCACCTGGGCTGCACCGCAACCCCGCCGCGATACGGCTAAAGCATACCTCACCGAAGGGACCTAGCTTCTGGCCCGACCTTCTCACAGACACCCGGCCGTGACAACGTGGCGCACGCACTCGTGCGTCGCACTCGTGCGTGCCGCGTCGGCACTCTCCAGAAAGTCATCTGCAAGTTGTTGATTCCATTTGCAGGCGCCAAATGACTTTCTGGCTCCATGGACCGGGCGGCCGTTTGGTTCAGGCTCATGCCGACGCCCCGGCTCGACGGACTGTCGGCGCCCCCGAACGTGTCGGGAGGAGTCTCGACACGGCACGCACGAGTGCGTGCGCCACGTCTTCGGGCCACCTGTAAGAAATGCAGGCTAGTCGCCCCGGGTGGGGCATGCCTTAGCTTGCCCGGCCGACATCGCTAAGGCGCCTTCCCCAGGCGCGTCAGACGAGGCCCGGAAAACGGGGGGTATAGCCGGGAAACACGCCGTCGAGCGACGGGTTGCCCGAATGGCGGGCCACCAGCTCGCCGAGCACGTCTCGGAAGTCGGTGGTCTCGGCGAGATCGCGGCCCTCGTAGAGTTGCTCCTTTTGGAGGCCGGGCCACCGGCCGTAGACCTTGCCGCCGCGGATGGGGCCGCCCATGGCAAACATGCAGTTGGCGTGGCCGTGGTCGGTGCCGCGGTTGCCGTTCTCGCGGGCCGTGCGCCCGAACTCCGACATGGTAACCAGGGCCACATCCTCCATCCGGTCGCCCATGTCGCGCCAGAAAGCGCTCAAGGCCTGGCCGAACTCGCGCAGCAGGTTGGCAAGCTGGCCCTCGGAAGCGCGCTGGCCCAATTCGTTGACGTGATGGTCCCAGCCGCCAATGTCGGCGAAGGCCATTTCCACGCCCGCGTCAGCCTTGATCAACTGGGCGATTTGCCGGAGGCTGTCGCCGAACCGGCCGCGCGGGTATTGCGCGCCGCCGGCGGGCGTGTACGGCTGCTTCCGGATGGATTGCAGCATGGCCACGGCCTCGAACGTCTCCCTGGCGGCGGACCGGAGCGAGGGGTCCGGCGAATCCGCGTAGAGCTTTTCGAACTCTCCAGCAGCCTGGGCGTCGCCAATCTGAAAGCCGGCCAAATCCTGAACCGCAACCGCGGGTTCCCGGCCGCACATCGAGCGAGGCAGCGTGGGTCCCATCGCCACCGCCCGCACGGGAGAAATCTTGCCATGCTCCGGCCGCAGCGCCCGATTCATCCAGCCGCTATCGGTGGCCTTCAACCCGGGCGTGCCCGACTCCATGAAATCCTGGGCGTCAAAGTGCGAGCGCGTGGGATCAGGAGAGCCAACCGCGTCGACGATGGCCAGGCGCCCCTCATCGAAGAGGCCCTTCAACGGGGCCAGAGACGGGTGCAGGCCGAAGAACCCGTCCAGGTCGAGGGCGGCGTCGTCCCGGCCGCGCGCCGGAGGGGGCACGGCAATCGTCGGGCGCAAATCATAGTACGCCTTCTCGCCGTGTGGAACCACCACGTTGAGACCGTCCGCCGCGCCGCGCTGGAAGATCGCAATCAGGACCTTCTTGCGGGGCGCCGGCGCGCCGGCCGCGTAAAGCGCTCGCGTGAGCCACAGAGGAGCCGAGCCGGCCCCCACCATGGCCAGCGCCGAATTGCGAAGAAAAATGCGACGAGTTGTCATGACCATCCCTCCGCGGCTTTACCGCTTCTGAAACTCCGGCGAACCGAGTGCGACCCCCGCCGGGCCGCCCAGGCCGGCCGCTCCCGCGGGGTCCATCTTCACGCCCGGCACGCGATTGGCCGCCAGTTGCAGTGCGAAGTTCATACGCGCCAGGAGACCGGCCGTATTCAACCATTGCGCGCTGGAATTGGAATACCCCGTGGGCTCCTGTTTGCGGTAGAGCGGCTGCCCGAGTTGTCCCACCTGGTTGGCCAGGCTGACGGCGTAATCCACGTCGCCGTTCACCGACCGCACCGCGCTGGCCACAAACTCGAGCGGCGATTTCACCTTGCAACGGTACGCGTCCGTGCTCCAGAACTCCTTCGACGCCAGCATCGCCGTCATGACTTCACGCAGGCCGCCTCGGGTCTTGAGGAACGTCCGCGCCATGCTTTCCACCAGCGGCTTGGGCGGGTCGTCGGCCACGAATCGCTGCGCGAGCTTCCAGGAAATGAAGTGCGCTGTCGAGGGATGGCTGGCCAGGATGTCAAGCACCCGCTCGCCGTCCTCGATGCCTCCGCCGGCGGGAATCCTGGTTCCCAGCACAATCTTCTCGCCATCGTCGTGCGCCCGCGGATTGAACTGGAAGCCGCCGCCGCGCTGCGGTTGACTGATGGTCCAGCCGGTGAAGCAGCGCGCCACTTCGGTGACGTCCTTCTGCGTATATCCGCCGTCCACTCCCAGCGTATGCAGCTCCAGCAATTCGCGGGCGTAGTTTTCGTTGAGGCCCCGGCGCGCGGGCCCGGCCGTCCGCCCGGACGGCGCCACCGATTGCCAGTTGTCCAGGTAGAAAAGCATGGCCGGGCTCTTAGCCGTGGCATTGAGCAGGTCCTTGAACTTGCCCAGCACGAGCGGCCGTATGACGTCGCGTTCGTACTCCGTGACCAGGTAGTGGTCGGCGCCTTTGTCCAGGTAGATGTTGAAATGGTTGAACCAGAAGTCCGTCAGGACTTCCTCGAGCTGGCGGTTGCCGTAGATCGCACGAAGCAGTTTTCCTTCCAGAAGGTCTCGCGCCACCACCTGTTGCGGTCCTCCGGCGAGCTCGATGCGCCGGCGCAGGGGAGGTGGGGCGGCGTCGAAAAGCGCGAGGCGCACCCCGGGCATGGCCTCGATGACCTCGTCCTGCTTCTCCGCGGGCAGCGCCTCGAAGGCGGTCAAGCGCTGTTGCGGCGTTCCCGCGCGGAGCGTGCGGATCTGCTCCGGAGTCAGCAGGTCCGCTATGGCGGGCTGGGCCGGGCCGGCCTGTTCCTGCGCCTGCTGGAAGCGGGCCGCCAGTTTCCGGATCATCATGCGGCGGTCCGGGTCGTCCGGGTAGGCCATCTGCCCGCTCGCCATCAGCCTGGCGATCTGCGGCGTCGGGTAATTGAAAACCAGCTCCTCGCTGGTCATGTAGAGCGAGTCGAGCGCTTTGAGCTTGGCTTCGAGAACCGGGTTTTCCGGAATCCGCGAGGGATGAAGCTGCAGGTCGATCCACTTCTTCAGCCCCATCGCGCGAACGCGCTCCGCGTCGCCGGGCCGCGGTCCGAACGTAAGCCGGCTCAGCGCGTGCCGGATTTTCCCATCCTTGGGTATCTGTGCGGAGAACCGGCCCGCGGCGCCCGCAAATCCAAACATACAGAACAGGAACAGAGATCCAGCCACCGCCCTCTTGTGCATCCCTCGCATCCTCTGTGCCTTTATAAACACGGATTCGAGACGATAAGTTGCGGCGGGCGAAGCGAATACCGTGTTTGGGCAACCAATGCCGCTCACCGCCCGACGGGCCGGGGCCGCCGTCCCAGCAATGCCGATTGGCGCGATTCATCACCATTCCGCGCATATCGACCGGGAATCAACATGGTCGAAAACATCCCCGGCACGGTGACTCACCCTTCGGGCTTGAGCCCCACTCTACCGCGGCATTTGGGTGGTCTCGACAGCCAGCTTCTCTACCTCTTCCAACTCCTTGCGCACAACGGGAGCGTCCGCGGCTTCGAGCGCCGGCGCTGCCGGGATTCGTGAAGCTGTGGCAACGCCGACTCCTTGCCGAAGGAAGGCGGTAGGCGAAATCGCATGCTCAATTCGCATGCTTGCTTCGAATGCGGCTATCGAGTATGATTCCGGCATCGGTAGAAAGGAAGGCAGATGACAACCGGACAGAATCGCCGCAAGTTCCTGGGGACGGCCGCAGCCGCTGCGTTCACCATCGTTCCAGGACGCGTTTTGGGAGGCCAGGGCACGGTCGCTCCGAGCGACAAGATCACGCTCGCTTACATCGGCGTGGGCACGCAGGGCTTGCGGGAGTTGCTGAGCCTGCTGGCCATACCGGATATACAAGTCGTCGCGGTTTGCGACCCCAACAAAGACGCGTTCGGATATCGCGACTGGGACAGTAGTTCCCTGTTGAGGAGCATTCGTACCGCGATTGGAAAACCGGATTGGAAAGCCGGCGCGGACGGGGCCATTCCCGGAGGCCGGGATGCGGCCAAGGACATCGTGGAGAGCTACTACGCAAACAAGCAGCCCTCCGGCAACTACAAAGGCTGCGCTTCCTACGCCGATTTTCGCGAACTGTTGGAGAAGGAGAAGGACCTCAACGCAGTCAAGATCATGACGCCGGACCATCTTCACGGCATCATCAGCATGGCGGCCATAAAGCGGGGCAAGCACGTGATCGTGCACAAGCCCATCGCCAACCGGCTCAAAGAAGCTAAGGCAGTGATTGACTCCGTGCGCGCGAAGGGCGTGGCCACGCACTTCATGCCGTGGGACAGCAACGGATCCATGGAGCAGGTAATGGCGTGGATCAAGGACGGCGCCATCGGAACCCTGCGCGAGATCCACAACAGTACGAACCGCCCGGTGTGGCCGCAGTACCCGACTCTTCCGACCGATACGCCGCCCGTCCCGGAGGGCTTCGACTGGAACCTATGGCTGGGTCCCGAAGCCGAGCGCGCCTACCACCCGAATTACACGCACATGGTGTTTCGCGGATGGTACGACTTTGGAGGCGGGTCCATGGCGGACATGGGACACTACAGCCTGTGGACGGTTTTCAACGCGTTGGACCTGGTCGGGCCAACCAGCGTGGAACCCATGCTGAGCCACACGTGCGCGTTCCGGGACACTGTGGCCATCACGGTGAACAACGATTTTTCCTTTCCGATGGCCAGCGTGGTGCGCTTCAAGTATCCAGCGCGCGGGTGGAGGCCGGCGGTGGACCTGATCTGGTATGACGGCGGGATGCGGCCACCCACGCCCGAGGAACTCGACGAGGATAAGCGGGAATGGCAGGCCGAACAAATGATGTTCGTGGGCGACAAGGGCAAAATCCTGGCGGGCTTCAACGTGCAGAATCCGCGGCTGATCCCCGAGAGGAGAATGAGCGGCTATCCGGCCCCGCCGGCCTCGCAAGGGCAGCAGCAACGACGCGCCGGCTACGAACCTTCGCCGGGCATCAAGCAATGGATGGCCGCCTGCCGGGGCGCCAAAGAGCAGTCGGCCGGGAGCTTTCTGAACGCGTGGCCGATTTCAGAAGCAGTCAACCTGTACGCCGCCGCGCTGCGGAGCCGCCGGAGATTGTTGTACGACCCGGAGAAGATGGAAATCACGAATTATGCAGCGGCCAACAAGTACTTAATGCGCGAATACCGAAAAGGTTTCGAGCCCGATGCCGTATAGCAGGTGGGCGGCGGTTCCGCGGCTTCCGGGCACGGAGCCGTCCCCCGGAAGGAACTGATATGTCGCAGGTTTCAAGAAGAGGGTTTATGGGCGGCGCGATAGGAGCCGCCGCGGCCGGGTATCTCTCTCGGGGAGCGCTGGAGCTCAGAGCGGACCCGCTGGGCATGCCGATCGGATGCCAGTCATACACGGTGCGGGACGCCATCGGGAAGGATTTCCCGGGCACACTTAACATGCTCGCCGGGATCGGGTTCCGCACTTTGGAAATGTGCTCACCGGCGGGCTATGCCACATCCGGCTTTGGGCCTCTCGCAAAGATGAAGGCCGCGGAGATCCGCCAGGCCATCGC
>JBEKPK010000247.1:0-8601 GCA_049520795.1 Bryobacteraceae bacterium | reverse complement strand
GCCATAGCCGCCCATGCCGCCATAGCCGCTCATGCCGCCATAGCCGCCATAGCCGCCCATGCCGCCATAGCCGCCCATACCGCCGTAGCCGCCCATACCGCCGTAGCCGCCCATACCGCCGTAGCCGCCCATACCCATGCCGCCCATGCCCATGCCCATGCCACCGCTCATGTTGGCGAAGGCCATCATAGCCATGGGGTTGCCGCTCAATACCGCCATGATGGCCATCGCCACGGTGGTGGCCATGCCGTACTTCAAGCGGTAGGAGTGCAACTCCGAGGACCCCGCCGTCATCTTGACGGCGAGATCCAGTTTGTCGATCCAGTTCTTCACTTCCACGAAGACGCCGGGATTCGGCGCCACGGCGATCAGGGTGTTGATGCGGTCCACGGAAATGAACTTCACGGGCGAACTTTTGTCGGAGAGAGCATACGCCTTGAATACGGAGTCGAGGTCCTTCACCAGATCCGAAGGCCGGCTGTTCTGGATATCGAACAGCTTCACCCGCTGGCCGGCGAAGGTGTCGCTGTCGAACATGGCGACCAACTCCATGGTTCGCTTCATGCTCCGGCTGTTGTCTTCGATCATGAGCAGGTTGGCCGGATCGTAGGCCGAAATCTGCGCGCCTTCTCCCAGGAAGGGCTGGATCAGCTTGAGGATTTCCGCCGCCGTGGCGTACTTCAGAAAGACGAAATTGAAAAGCATGCGCTCGTCGTCGGGGAGCGTCTTCGGATCGACGTCCGTGGTGGGGCTGAGGGGCAGCACGGAAACCTGCTTGATGGGCACGATGCGGTAGAAATCTCCCACCTGCACCATGGCGAGCCCGTTGATCCGGAGGATGGTATGCATCAGCGGCATGAGGTCCACCGGCTTGACCTCGCCATAGGTGTAGATGGTTACCGATCCGCCCTTGACGGCCGGGTCCAGAATATAGTTGATTTTCAACTGCCTGGCCAGCACGTCGATCATCTCGGTGAGGGAGGCGCCGTTGAGGGTGAAGGGCGCATCACCCAGCGGGCGAGGGGCGGAGGTCTGGGCCTGGGTGGCCGGACTGGCAGCCTGCCCAGCTTGCCCAGCCGGCTGCGCAGCGGCCGGCTGGCTCTGTTGCGGAGCAGTCTGCGGCTGCGGCGGCGGCGGCTGTGGCGCCGGCGCCTCGGCCTGCGGCCGCGGTTGCGAGAGCACGCCCGGAGTCATCTGGGCCGGGAGCGCGGCGGCCCCAACCAGGGTGGCCGCAATCAGGCAAATGGAAAGGTGGCGCATCTACTTTTCATCCTGCTTGGATTTGCCGGCTCGGGCTTTGTCCCGCTCCCGGATGAAGAAGACGATCGAGGTTTTCATTTCTCTACAAGATCTCCAATCGAGTCGTATCATCGCTATCTCGCCGGTTCCCACCAGCACGAGACGCCAAAAGGCGTCGAGCGGCTGGTCTTTCGCATGCCGTTGACCACGGCGCCCTGCGGGGTGCTGTCGTTCGGGTCGCAGTATGTCCTGCCGGTGCCATCCCCCATTTCCGCGCCGGGGCCGGTGGGCGTCTTGGGCATGGTGGGCGCGGCGGCGGCAGCGGCGGCGGAGGATGCCAGCGCCGGTCCGGGCGACGGAATGGAATGGTCCAGCAGTTCCTCGGTGGTCTTGCGGATGGTCCGCCCCTCCCATCCGAAGGTCAGCTCGGCGGTGTTGGCGTCCAGCAGGGTGAAGGGGCCTACCTTGTCGCCGATGCGGACGGACTGCCTGCCGGCGTCCCCGGGCGCGGTCAGAAAGACGATGGGTCCGCCGCCGAGGTTCATCTGCCCGTGATAAACGGGCATGGGCGGCACGGGCGGAGGCGGTGGGGGCGGCGGGGGCGGCTCTACCACGACTTTCGAGTCGCGCGATTTGTCGAACAGCATTTTGTCCGCGATGTTCAGATAACCCGAGGGCAGTACCGGCGGCGCCTCCGGCAGGGGGACGAGCAGAGGCGGGGCCACCGGAGGCGTCTTGGCCAGCCAGGTGGCGCGCTCGCGCGCCTTGGCGGCCTGCCACTCGGCGCGGATGCGCACGCCGGCGTAAACCAACGCCATGCCCAGCGCAAGATCCAGGATCAGCAGTTTCCGTCTCAAAACGCCGACACTCCTTTCTTCTCGGGAAGGAGCTTGCGGGGCACCACCGCCGAGACGCTCAGCCGCACCTGCACCCTCTTCTGCTTGTCGGCGCCGCCGGTCACATGGATTTCATTGGTGGCCAGGATCTGCGGCTGATTGCCGATGGCCGTGAGCAGGTTCACCAGTTGCTCGATGCCGCAACTGAACTGCATGGCCACGGTCACCTCGCCATAATCGTTGGTCAGAACCTTGTCGCGGAATTCCTGGATGCCGCGCGCGTCCACGCCATTGGAGCGGGCGATGGTCTGCACCAGTTCCCCCAGCGCTACCTGGGCCTGCTGCACGTTGTCGGCCCTGATGAGTCCCTGTTCGCGCCCGGCCAGCTCCGCAGCGGCTTTCTTGTAGGTCTCTTCCTTGCCCTGGATGGTGGCCGCGACCTTGCGCATGTTGTCCAGCCGTTTCTCGGCCATGGGGACGGATTCCCGCGCGGCGACAACCTGCGTATCGCCGCCGCCCAGCACGAAGTACTTCAGGATTACGGCGACCGCCAGGACCGCTATCAGGACCACCGGAGCGCGCTGCCTCATTTGGCGGCCTCACGGGCGGCGCTGATCACGAAATTCTCCCCGCCGGCGGGATTGGGCTGCTCATATTCGAGCCGGGTATTCTTGAGGAGCGCGGAGCTATTGACGATCTTGAAGAGGCTGGTGGCCTGGGCAGCCTCCCCCTGGAGCTTGACGGTATCGCGGGTGATATCGACGCCGGTGGTCCAGGCGGGGGATTGGATGAGACTGGTGAGGTCGCTCAGGACATCCAGATCGCGGCGCGTCTGGGTGCGGTACTGGTCCAGCCACTGGGCTCGCGCGCGGGCATCGGCGGCGTCGCGATCGAGTTTCTGCGCGCGCTTCAGCAGGGGCTCGAGCCGCACCGTTTCGGCTCGCAGGCCGGCCAGGTAAGCGTGCTCGGCCGCGCGCGACCGCACCCAGCCTCCCGCCAAACAGAGCAGCAACAGGGCAGCCAGCGCGATGGTGGGAATGAACATGGCGCGCGAGCTGAACTTGCGGTGCTCGGGCGGCAGCACGTTGGCCGACGGCGCCAACCGGGGACAAGCCCCAGCCAGCGCCGTGGCATACGGCAGCGCGTTGCGGGAAAGATCGTTCTCCACGGGATTCTGGCTGGGCTGGGGAAGCGTGTCTTCAAGTCTTAAGGGAGCGGTTTCCGGCGGAAGGCGCAGTTCGGCGAGGGCGAGAGCGGCCGCGCGTTGCGCCGGCAAGTCGAACTCGGCGGAGAAAACCGGACGGGACGGGCTTTCGCCGTAGGTTTCGAAGGCGCCCGAAGCAGTGCGGCCCAGGGCCACGAAGGCGGCCGGGCGGCCATCGCCCTGCAAGCGCACGGCCGCGTGGAGCACGGCGGCCGAGAAGGTGAAACTCGAAACCGGAACGTTGGCCCCGGCGAAAGCCTGAACGTAGCGTTCCACCACGGAGCGCCGCGCAATGCCCACCAGGGCGGCGCCAGGCGCCAGATACGACCAGCCCCACGCCACCTCGTCTTCGCCGTAAGGATGCAGCGAATCGAGTTCCAGGCGGAGCGCGCCCTCCATGTCCCTGGAGGACACGCCCGGCAGGGAAACCATCCGTACGATAACCTCGCGCCGGGGCAGGAGAACGGTGGCGGTGAGGTGGGTGGCGCCCAGGGATTGGAGGAAGCGCGCATACTCGGCCCCCCACTCGGCGGCCGGCCGGGAAGCGAAGTCGGGAATTACCAGGCGGCCCAGCACGCGGATGCGCGACGGGCGCACGCGGGCGGCCACGATCTCCAGGTCTTTGTCGCCGATCTCGACGCCGACGCCCGAGCCGAAGCGCATCAGCTTGCGCAGGTCGTCGGGGATGGGAATCTGTAGAGGCATGACGGGAATCAGTTGCTCCAAGCCGTGTCGTACCAGCGCAGGATGTGAATCGAGGAATCGTAGCCTGGGGGCATATACTTCACCATAACTCCCACCGTGCGGCGAAGATCGGAAAGCTTGCCGCCGGCCAGGCGCAAACGCGCTGTGGCGCGAAAGGTGACGATGGAATTGCCCTCGACCCGAAGGCGCGCTCCCAAGGCGTCGATGGAAGCCAGGAACTGATTGAGTTGGTCGATGGTCAGCGGGGCCCGGCGGCGGCGCTCCAGCAAGGCATTGATGGCGTAAGGGCTCAAGCCGACGGCGGCCAGCACGGCCGGCTGCGCGGTGTTGGCGTCCACGCGATCCGGGGCTCCGTAGACCGACAGGCAGTCCATCAGCCCCGGCCGGGGAATGAGCCGCCGGCCGCCCTCCGACTCCGCGCCGGGAAGCCACGTTCCGTAGAAAATATCGGGGGTAACGCCTCTCACCGCCAGCAATTCCTCGATCTCTTGAAAAGACGTATGGGGGACGATAAAAGACGGAGTCAGCGTGAGGTAATACCGGCCGATGGAATCGTCCCGCGGCGGCTGGCGCCAATCGTCGATAGCCATGGCGATATCGCGCGCGCGTTCGGGGTCGAGCCCCAACGCCACTCCCAGGCGGTATAGATCTTCGGGGGGGACCTGGTTGACGTTCAGCTTGCCGGCTTCGGGCATAATCTCCACGTGCGCCATGCCGTCGGGGAACTCGTAATCCACTTGCGTGATGCCTTGCGGGAGAGGCCGCTTGTCGGGGTACTTGACGGACCAAAGCACTTCAATGGTGGCGCGCTCCAGGGCGCCGACGGCGATGTAGTAGCTGCGCAGGCCGTCCATGGAGGTGGAGGTGCGCTCGATTTCCCCGCGCACGGTGGTAGAGAGCGAGAACGCGATGGCCGCCAGGGCGGCCGAAAGCCATAAGACGGCGAGCAAGGCGCTGCCGCGAGTGGGACAACCGCCTTGACGCGGAGACGCGGAGACGCGGAGAAAAGCGTGTAGGTCGGAACCCTTAGAAGTCCACATAGGGGATCTCCGGACTACGGCGCAGGCGGAGGGGCACGGTCACGGTTATGGGTTGGAGGGTGGAGCTGTCCGCCTGGAGCGGCGCCATTTCAACGCGCACGCCGCGCGGCCAGCCGGTCATGGCCCAGGACGGCTTCCACACCGGCGGCACGAGCGGCTGCCGGGGGTCGAACGTCAAAAAGGAGAAGCGGCAGAACTGCAGCTTGTCGGCCAGCACGAAGGAGGACGGCGACGCTTCCACCGAGGCGAACTGGGGGATCATGGTCCCCAGGTTGGGGTCGGGGAGGAAGCCCTTGCAGAGCCTGCCGGCGGCGGGCGGCCCGTTATACGGAAGCTCATTGACAATCAGCCGGACACCCGCGCCTTTGTCGCCTGGGATGACCGTCAATTCCAGAATCTGCGCCTGACCGCGCCAACCCTGCTGGAGCGAGTAGGTGGAGACCAGCCGCATGTTTTGGGGGTCGCCCTGAAAAAAAGCAAATGGCGGGCCCAGGTTGCCTTCCATTCCGGTGCAGGGCGCGACTACCGGCATAAGGCCTTCGATCTGATCCTCGAGGATACGCTGAGCCCCCGCTACGCGCCGGTTCTCCATAAGCTTGGCGTTGGCTTTCTGGAAGGTGAGGAGACCGATGCGCATGGCGAACAGCATGGCCACCGAAAGCACGCTCAGCAGGGTGACGGCCACGATGACCTCGATGAGGGTGACGCCGGCTTCGGAGCGGGGCGTTCTCATGGCGCGACCGCCATCTGGGCGGCTTCCTCCGGCGTAAGTACGTGGCGGCGGTAGGAGCTCATGGCGAGGGTGCGGCGGCCGGCGCCGGCGCCCCACCACACTTCGAGATCGAGGCGCTCGAGAGCGAACTCACCCGGCACGGGGTAGGGCGGCAATTTCCACAGGCTGGTCCGCGCGCGCCAGCCGCACTCGAGACCGGCGCCGAGGCTGCTGTCGAAGTTTCCGGCCACTTCCGCGTTGCGCGGCATGGTCTCGTCGAGCAGCAGTTCATTCATGCGCAGGCGGGCCAACTGGACGGCGCGGTCGTAGTCGCGCAGGCGGGCGGCGTTGCGCGCGGCGCCGGACAGAGTGGCCATGAGACCCACCACGGCGATGGCCATGATGGTAGAGGCCACCATCATCTCGAGGAGCGTGAATCCGCGGCGGGGGCTCATGCGGTCCACTGGAGCGCCACCATCCTCGTCAGAAGATCTGAAAAGTCAAGTTGGCAGGCGAAAGCGCCTGCCCCACAAGGATGGCCGTTCGATCGCAATGTGGGACAGACGCTTTCGTCTGTCAATCCGACGGTCCACCACATGGGGGTCACTTTACTTCCACGCTTTCCACGCGCGGAAAGCCGGTCATGGGGTCGAGCCGCACGATGCGGCGCCCGCCGTGACGGTTGGAAATCTGGATGCCTATGCCGGGAACCGCCGCGCCGGGCAGGAGCAGGATGCGGCGGACGGGGTCGGTTTCTCCCGCGATAGCGGGCAGAACGGCATCGAGCGTGATGCCGTCCGGCAAATGGAATTCGCGCTGGAAGCCGGGTTCATTGGAGTAGAGCGTCATGCCGTTCTCGCCGGGGGAGATCACCAGTTCGACGGCGTCCTGCCGGCGCTCCGCGCGGTTGACGGCCGAGTTGAGAAAAGCGGCCGCCGATTGGGTAGCGGATGCCAGTCGCACGCTGTCGAGCCCGGCCGAGATCGAGGGAAAAGAAATGCCCACGATCAGGCCGGCGATGGTCATCACGACCAGCAGTTCCATGAGGGTGACGCCGCGAGTGGGTCCAACCCTTCGGGGTTGCCGCGCGCCTCTAAGACGGCCTCTAGCCCGCATATCTCACACCCCGCTCCCCGATGTGGCGCGGACACTCGTGTCTGCCGTGTCGAGACTCGTCTCGACACGCGTTGGCGTGTCCGACAAAGCGCCGTAGCCAAGCGTCGGCATGAGTGCCGACGCGGCAGGCAGGAGTGCCTGCGCCACGTCGCGCCTGAACACCCGTGAGAGGGTCCGGCTAGTTGTTTGTCCAACTGACAATGTCTTTGGCCAGTCCCTCTCCGCCCGGTTGTCCGTCAAGGCCAAAGCAGACGATATCGGGCTCATCGCCGTGTTCTCCGGGATACTTGTACTGATACTCATGGCCCCAGGGATCCTTGGGGATGTCTTTGGGCATATAGGGTCCGGCCCATTGGGCGACGTCCGCGGGAGCGATGCGCAACGCCTGGAGCCCCTGTTCGGTGGTGGGGAACGTGCCGACATCCAGCTTGTAGGCCCCCAGCGCGGTCATGAAGCTCTCGATCTGGGAGCGGGCCGCGGTGACTTTGGCTTTGTCGGCGTTCTTCCATAGAGCCGGCCCCACCAGGGCCACAAAGAGGCCGATAATCACTACCACCACCAGCATTTCGATCAGGGTGACGCCGGCTTGTCCCCGGCTTCGTCTTCGTCGGTTCATAGTTATATCGCCACCTCATTGATGCTCGTGATTGCGAGCAGCATACTCAAAATCAGGGCGCCCACCACCACCCCCATCACCAGGATGATGAGCGGCTCGAAGATCGCGGTAAAGCGGCGGATGGAAGCGCGAGTCTCATTTTCGTAGATATCGGCCATGCGGGCGAACATGACGTCGAGGCGCCCGGTTTCCTCGCCCACCGTCAGCAGGTGGGCGGCCAGGGGCGGAAACACGGCCGCTTTGCGCATGGGGGCGGCGATGCCCTCCCCGCGCTTGACGCCCAGCGCCACCCCCGCCAGGGCGTTGGAAAGAGTCCGGTTGTTCAAGGTGGCCGCGGAGATGCCGATGGATTGGACGAGCGGCACGGTGTTAGCCACCAGGGTGGCCATGGAGCGGGCGAAGCGCGCGGTTTCGGCTTTGAGCAGGGCCGGCCCCAACAGCGGGGTCTTGAGGCGCTGCCGGTCCCACCACAGACGGCCCGCGGCGGTGCGGGTATACGCACGCCACGCGATGGCCGCGCCGGCGAGCGCCGAGGCGGCCATCCACCAGTAAGCCTTCACGTACTTACTGGCCACCAGCATGATCTGGGTCGGCACGGGAATTTTCATGCTGGAGCCTTCGAAAATCTGGGCGAAGCGCGGCACCACGAAGGTCAGCAGAATGGTGACGGACGCCAGGCCGACAGTGGCCAGCAGGGCCGGATAGATCATGGAGGAAATCACGTAGTTGCGCAGGTCGTCGCGGGTGCGCTCGAACTCCGCCAGCCGTTCGAAGATGGTGGCGAGGGCCCCGGATGCTTCGCCGGCGCGCACCATATTGATATACAGATCGGAGAAATGCTCGGGGTGGACGGCCAGGCTGTCGGCCAAAGATTTGCCGCCCTTGAGCACGCGCAGCACGTCCAGCACGAGCTGGCGGAAGGAAGAGCGGTCGGTGAGCTCGGCGGTGATGGAGAGGGCGCGGTCGAGCGGCACCCCGGCGCTGAGCAGGGTGGAAAGCTCCTGGGTGAAGAAGAGGACATCGCGGCGCCGGCCCAGGACGAAGGTGGGCAGCTTGAATTCGAATGAGCTGCCCTTGGGAGTAGCGCCCACGTAGAGCGGGGTGAGCCCCTGGCGGCGCAGCTCGCCGGCGAC
>JBEKPK010000246.1:0-8604 GCA_049520795.1 Bryobacteraceae bacterium | reverse complement strand
CGAGCTTGAACTTCTCGATCAGCTCGCCGGCGCGGCGGGTGCGCTCGCGGGCGCTTTGGCCGAAGTAGGCGCCGTGGAAAAGGAGGATTTCGCGCGCCGTGAGAGCGAAATCGAGGTTGGGACGCTGGGGGACCACGCCGATCAGGCGCTTGGCCTTCACCGGCTCCCGCCAGACATCGAAATCGCCGATGAAAGCGCGCCCGCCGGTGGGCTTGACGCGGGTGGTGAGGATGCCGATGGTGGTGGACTTGCCGGCGCCGTTGGGGCCCAGCAGGCCGAAGACCTCGCCGGGGCGGATTGCGAGCGAGATGCCGTCCAGGGCGACCACTTCGGTTTTCTTCTTCGGCTCACGGCGGGCGCCGCGGCCGGGCGACCAGGCGAAACCTGCCCCGCGGGCCGCCATGGGCGGCGGGGTGTCGTATACCTTGCGCAGATCCTCGATGCGGATGCCGATTCCCATGCGGGGCGCCTCCGAACGCCCTACAGTTGCTCCAGCTCATGCCGCGCGCGTTCCAGGATTTCGCGCAGCCGCTCCTCGCCCTCGCGCTTGCCGGTCACGCGAACGGCGGCCTGCCAGGCGGCCTTCCCCAAAGCCATCCACGGCTTCATGAGCGAAAAGGTGTCGGGGTTCATGTAGTGCCCCCACTCCTCCCACTTCTCGGCGCGCTCCCAGATGCGGCGCACGGCTTCGGGGTCCTTCTCCAATTCCGCGCGGCCGGCGTCGGTGAGGCTGTAGACGCGCTTCCCCTCCTTCTGCCCGGCCTCGATCAAACCCTCGTCTTCGAGCAACTGAAGAGTAGGATACACGCTCCCGGCGCTGGCGCGGTAGAGCCCGCCGGAGCGTTCTTCCATCTCCTTCATCAATTGATAGCCATGCTTGGGCCCTTCGCTGAGCAGCGAAAGGATCGCCAGCCGGACTTCGCCGGATTCAAAGAAACGGGCGCGCCGGCCAAAAGCCATCCCCGACCAAGGCCAAGGGCCCCCGTGTGACGTCCAGAAATCGTTGCGCATGATATATCTTACGATACATCACACGCAATATCGGGGCAAGCTCCCGAAGCCAAATACAGTCCTACCGGTTATCGGGCCCCGGGCGCATCGAACTCGACTACATTTACATCGCCGTGCGCGTGGCGAGCGTAGCTCCAGCCCGCCAGCTCCGACCGGGCCGCGAACCACTTGCTCCAGAAACTCGCCGGGCCGTTGCCGCCGTAGATTAGGAAGCGGCGGGAGGAAGCGAGCGTTTCGCGCGTGAGTTGAGTGGCGTAGGCTTCGGCTTCGGGAGACGTCGCGAATGGAAAGAGAACGGGCTGGCCGGCGATGGGATAGACGGACAGGTGCGAGTAAAGGAAGCCTGGCAGCGGGTTGTCGGGGCGCCACGCCGGAGGGCGGGCTTCGATGAAAGGGCTGGGGCAGATTACGGGCGTAGCGGGGCCGAGCGCGAGAGCGTTCACTTCGCGGGCGGCGCCGCGCCAGTCGGAGTGCTCGTGGACGGGCCAGACGCGGGTCCACTGGCCCTGCAAAAGGAGCGCGGCGGCCCCCATCAGGGCGGCCAGCTGCTTCCATTGGGCCGGCGGAATCGAGCGGGCGGCCAGGGCGGTGGCGCTCAGCGCCACGCCGGGCAGCATGATCGAAAGATAACGGGTCACGAAAACGCTGTTGCCGGTGAGCCAGGAGAAGCCATAAAGGGCGAGGGGCTGGCACAACCACCATGCCAGGACCAAGGTGAGCGATGTGGCGGAAACCGGGTTCGCGGGCCGGGGCCAACGCAAAATGCGGGCGAGGAGCCATGCCCCGGCGGCGCCTAGCAACACCACGTTCCAACGCAGCAAGTGTTCGAAAGCGTGCAGGCTGGGAGGCTCGACAATCACGTGCGCCCGGGCTTCGCGGAACAAGGCCAGCGCGGCGAGAAGGACAGGCGCCAGCGCCACGCCGATGAGACCGAATACCGCAGCCACCGGCAGCCATCCCACCTGCGTCTCACGGCGCAGCAGGCGCGCGGCCGCATAGATGGCGAACACCAGGTAAAAGGGCCAGTAAATCAGGTGGACCCTCCAAAGCAGCGCGGCGGAACACGCGAAAAGCAGGCCATCGCGCCAGCGCCTGGCATCGAGCCAGCGAACCAGCCCGAGCGCGCCGGCGGCGGCCACCAGCGTGCCGAGAGCGTAGGGGCGCGCGTCGGCCGCCTGGTAGGTGATGCCGCTCAGGGCCAGGCAAACGAATGTCGCGAACCAGGCTGCGCGGGGGTGGATCAGCCGCGCCGCCAGGCGCGCGATCAGAATGAGCGCCAGGCCCATCGCCAAGGTGGATGGCAGACGATAGACGACTTCGGAGGATCCCAAGAGGGCGCAAGCGGCGCGCGGCAACGCATAGTAGATGGACCTAGGGACCTGCGGCGCAACGGCTAGCGATGGATGGGCGGCGCCATGCTCGACCACGAACACGGTGCCCATCTCATCCACCCAGAAACTGGAACCGAGCGGCATGAGCCACAGCCGGACGATGCACAATGCCAGCAGCGCGAAAAGCAGAAGAGTCAGGCGGGGCTCGGCGCGGATCTCCCCGTTGCTCATCTCCGGTTGTCGGACAGTGCCGGCGCCGCTTCGGGCTGTGGCAGGCGTGGGGAGAATTGGAACATCGGCGCCCGGTGAAAGCCCCACTTGGCCAGCAAAAACTGGACGGACGTGCGCAGGACGCCCAGCCCGTAAACCGCGCTGCGGCGGAAGTTGATGCTGGAGGCCTCGGCGAAGTAGCGCGTGGGACAGGAGATTTCGCCGATGCGCGCGCCGAACATCACGGCTTGCGCGAGCATCTGGTTGTCAAAGACGAAATCGTCGGAGTTGCGGTCGTAGGGCAGCGACAGGAGCAATTCCCGGCTGAAGGCGCGATAACCGGTATGGTATTCGGAGAGGCTGGCGCCGATCAGCAGGTTCTGGCTGATGGTGAGGAGGCGGTTGGATATGTACTTGTAGACCGGCATGCCTCCGCGCAAGGCGCCGCCGCCGGAAATGCGCGAGCCGAGCGCGAGGTCGTAGACTCCGTAGGCCACCATGCTGGCCATGGCGGTAACCAGTAGCGGCGAATACTGGTAATCGGGGTGGGTCATCACCACTACGTCGGCGCCGCAGGCGAGGGCTTTGGCGTAGCAGGTCTTCTGGTTGGCGCCGTAGCCGCGGTTCTTTTCATGCACCTCGACGATCAGGTTGAGACGGCGGGCCATGGCGACGGTCTCGTCGCTGCTGTGGTCGTCCACCAGAATGCGTTCGTCCACGAGTTCGGGAAGCTCGCGCACGGTGGCCTCCAGGGTTTTCTCGGCATTGTACGCCGGCAGAACCACTACGATGCGCTTTCCGTTTATCAAACCTTCATCCTCGCTCAACCGTGGCAAACGCGCGCGGGCATGTCGAAATCACGATCCAACCAAGACAACCGCTCCCTCACGGTCGCGGCTCGTAACGGTCGCGGCTCGCCAGACTGTTATGCGAGCCGCGACCGTAAGGGAGCGGTCGGTCGGCCTAAAAGCAGTTTAACCCGCTTTGAAGCAGTCCCGGACTACCCCGATGCAATCGCCGTCTCCACGGTGACCACGTCCACCAGGCCGCGGCAGCCATAGAGCGCGGGCAAGACGCGATCGGCGGGGTGGCGGCGGCGCAATTGCGCCACCACTTCCGTGCCGGCGCGGTAGGCGGGCAGGTACATGCGTCCCAAAAGCGGATGCAGTCCCCAGGCGCCGGAGAGCTTGTTGGCGCGCTCGGGCGACACCAGGAAATCGTTGCGCAGCGCGGCGGCCACATCCGGTTGCGCCACGCCCTGGCCCCAGGTCAGGAAAGACGCCTGGTTCTTGGCGTCGTCCTGCAACAGGGCCAGCAGGACGCCTATCTGAAGATCGGGGTCGGGCAGCTCGCTCACTTCGAGCGCGCCATGGGCCATCAGGATGGCGTTGTTGGCGATGCCTTCGAACAGGGCGGCAGCCCGCGTGTTCATGGTCAAAACCGATGCCTCGAACCCCACTAGCCCGCGCACATAGAGATTTTGCAGGAAAGCGAAGGTGGTGACGTGGCCGGGGACCACTTCGTGGCTGACCAACTGGAGGAACTCGGGGAAAGAGATCTCGAGCGAAGCGTTGATCTCATAACTGGCTTCGTATTCCGGGCTGCCGTCGGGGCGGCGGGCGCGGCCGAGGTAGTTCATGGAGCCGGAGAACCAGGCGTCCTTGATGGGCAGGAACTCGATATTGGCGCGCGGGACCGCGCTCAGCGCAGGCGGAAGGTGGGGCGCGACGTGGGCGGCCGTCAACTGGTCGAACTGGGCGATGACGGCGGCGCCCAGGGCGCGTATGGAGGCCATGGGAACCCTGTGCGCGCCGCGCCAGGCGTCTACGGCGGCGAGAAGTCCGGCCCGATCATTCGAAGGGAAGCCGGCGCGGTCCAGCAGCTCGGCCACGCGCTCCCGCTTGGCTTCGGGATGGGACGGCTCGGGCGGGCGGCCGGTGGAGGCCAGCACGCACCGCTCATACGGGACGGCGGGGCCGCGGCCGAGCAGTTCCATGGCGAGGTCCCACATGATTTCGAAGCACAGGGCCAAGCCGGCGAGGTACTGGCCGCGCAATCCTCCGATGGAGGCGGCGTCCGCTTTCAGACCTCCGATGGCGCCGGGGATATCGACCGCGGCCAGATAGCTCTCTAAGGCCTCGCGATCCGGCGTTTTAGCCGACACGCCGCCAGTTTGACGGATTCGCGCGGCGGCGGGGTGGGTGTAGGCGAGTGGCAGAGGCTCGTCGGAGAACCACGAATCGGCGATGAAGCGGCCCGTGCCGGAGGCGCACAGTACATCGCCGCCCCATAATGTATCGACGCCCAGAATGGCGTTGCCAACCAGCTCGTTGAAGCGCGCGCTCACTCGACGGCCTCCTTAGGAGTTATAGCCACGGATGAACTCGGATGGACACGGATAGAAAACAAGATCCTCATCTGCGTTCATCCGTGTTCATCCGCGGCCACTATTCTTCATCGCTCGCTCGTACTCCGGCGCTGCGAGGCGAACCACACGTAGGCGCAAAGGGCGGCGAACAACCCCGCCGAGACGGATTGCGAAATCGCCTCGTGGCCGTAGAGCGGCAGCCGGATCCAGTCTTCGTTATACCCCGGAATCAGGCGAAAAGCGGCCCCCAGAACTCCACCCAGGGCGCCGCCGGCCATGAGGCCGGAAGCGATGATCACGCCGCGCTCGCGGAGGCGCGAGCCCTGCCCGCCGCCCAGCTTCTCGGACCGCTTGCCCAGAAAATGCGCCAGGAAACCGCCCACCAGGGCCGGGGAGTTCAGCTCCAAAGGAAGGTACATGCCCAGGGCAAAGACCAGCGCGGGCACGCCCAGCATTTCCATCGCCAGGGCGATGGCCGCGCCGGCGCCAAACAGGATGTAGGCCACCGGCTGGCGGCTCATGAAGCCCTCCACCAGGGCCTTCATGATGGAAGCCTGGGGGGAAGGCAGCACGGTTCGCAGGTCGCCCGGCGCGGCGTCGCCGAACTGGAAGGCGCGCGCCAGCAGCACGATGGTGAGGCCCACGGCCACCGAAGCCGCCACCACGCCCAGGAACTTGACCTTCTGCTGGGCGGCCGGCGTGGAACCCAGCCAGTAGCCGGTCTTGAAATCCGTGATGGTCTGCCCCGAAACGGAGAGCGCCGTACACACCATGCCGGCGATGGCCATGACGAAAAACATGCCGGTGGTTCCGGAAAGGCCGAACCGCAGCAGCACCACCGCGGAAATGATGATGGTCAGCATGGTCATGCCGGAGACCGGATTGCGGGCGGTGGTGGCGATGGCGTTGGCGGCCACGGAGGTGAAGAAGAACGAAAAGAGCAGGGTCAGCGCCAGGCCGATCAAAACGATGGCGGCCGAGCTGTTGAGATTGCCCAGGAAGGCCGCCACCGCGATGGCGCCGGCAATCACGCCCAGCAGAATGGCCATCACCGGGATATCGCGGTCCGTTCGCTCCACGGCCCCCGCGTCTCCGCGCCGGAACGCGCGCAAGGCCACGCCGAACGAGCCGGCCACGATGCGCATGGACTTGAGGATGCCAAAGATCCCCGCCGTGGCGATGGCGCCCACGCCCACAAACCGCACGTAGCCGCGAAAGATCTGCGCGGCGGTCATGGCGGCGATGGGCGTCTGCGCCGGGTACACCGCCGAGTTGGCGATGTGGCTGCCGATCATCCAGATGAGGGGGACCAGCACGAAATTCGACAGCACGCCCCCGGCGCACAGAATCAGCGAACTGCGCAGGCCCATGACGTAGCCCAGTCCCAGGATGAACCCGATGGCGTCGAAGCTCACCACCACCTTGGCCTTCTCAGCCAGCGCCCGCATCACGGGGGCGAACTGGAAATCCAGATATTCCTTCCAGGGGTGGAACGTGGTGACCAGGAAATCATACACGCCGGCGATGGCGGTGGCCTCCAGCAGCAGCCGCGCCTGCGAGCCGCCCTTCTCGCCCGTAACCAGCACCTCGGTGATGGCGGTGGCTTCCGGATACGGCAGCGCGCCGTGCATGTCGCGCACGAAATAGCGGCGCAGGGGGATGAGAAACAGCACGCCGAGCGATCCGCCCGCCAGGCAGATGAAGATGGTCTGCACGGGATGCGGGTCAAGCTTGAGGAGGTACAGCGCCGGCAGCGTGAATACCGCGCCGGCCACCACCGAGCCGGCCAGGCCGCCGATGCCGGTGATGATGACGTTCTCGAGCAGGGTGGAGCGCCGGGGATACATCCGCGACAGGCCGATTGCCAGGATGGAAATGGGAATAGCTGCTTCCATCACCTGCCCCACTTTAAGTCCGGAATAGGCGGAGGCGACGGTGAACACCACGCACAGGAACAGCCCCCACCCGATCGACCGCGCGGTAAGCTCGGGCGGCGCCTGGGAGGCAGGCACGATGGGCTGGTAGGCCACGCCCGGGGGGAGTGGAGTGTAAGCGTTCTCGGGAAGCCGGGTGGCGGGCGCAGGGGTGGACAAGAGGGCCTCCAATCAAGCTCTCCGCCATCGGCTTTCGGCTCCCGGCCTGCGGGGTCCGCCGCCAACCGATGGTTTGGAACACGTATGATAATACGGTTCGGGGCTCGAGCCGGACACGCTTGGGGCCTGACAGGAAAATCGCCGACGACCGCTCCCTGACGGTCGCGGCTCGTTAAGATCCTGGCAAGCCGCGACTGTCAGGGAGTGCCCATGGGCGCGGCGGCCCGCCAAAGGGAACTAAAGTCAGTCGCAGGAGCCCAGGCATGACTTTCGACGGAGTGGCTATTACATAACCAGCCGTTGGCGCGCCCGGCCCGCGGGCCTGAGGAACCAATCGGACGGCCGCGATCCTATGACGCCTGTTGCATCAGGGCGGGCATTTCCCGAATCTGGTTCCGATGGCGGCGCGCCCGCAAACCCAGGCGGTGCATGATGCGTCCGACGTGATCCGGATCGTAGCGCACGGCGAAGGCTTCGAAAATCGCGCTCGCGAAGCGCACCGAGGTCCAACGGTCGCTAGCGTACCCGGCGGCGTGCGGGCCGGCCTGGTAGATTTGAGCGGCGAGCCGGAGCTGTTCCGGCTTCAGCCGGCTGGGGCGCCCCGGAGCGCGCCGCTTGCGTAGCGCCTCCACGCCCTTGCCGTCAATCGCGCGATGCCAGCGCGACGCCGTGGTCCGGCTGACCCCGTATTTGCGGGCCACCTGGGACTGCATGAGTCCCGCTTGCAGGTCCTGGGCTGCCAGCAGGCGCCTGCTCTCCATCTCATCGCGAGTCAAAATGCCTTGCGCGGCTGTGTCCATACGTTCTCGCGGCCTATTTTGCGTGCCAGAGCGATTCTAGAATACCAGAAAACATTTCTATTGCAAATTGTTTTTTTGTGGCGGTGGGGCAGAGCATCGATTCTTGTGGTCTGTCAAGCGCGGAAGCCCCCGGATCCGAGAAGGTCGAAAAAGCGCCTTGGGCCTGCCATGCGACCACTATTCCGACCGCTCCCTGACGGTCGCGGCTCGCCAGATCGTTATTGAGCCGCGACCGTTAGGGAGCGGTTGGGCGACGCCTTGCGATGCTGGCTCCTCATGTTATTTGTGATATTTCGCGGGCAGCAGGCATTCTCCGACAGACCACAAAAGCCGATCGTCCCACTGTTATTCTGGGGACAGTGCCCGTCGACTGGACGTCGATTTCGAAAGCGGTGGTGCGCGGCCCCAACTGGCTGGGCGACGCGGTGATGTCTCTGCCGGCCGTTCGGGCGCTGCGGGCGGCGCTGCCCACAGCCGAAATCGCCATGGTCGCGCGCCCCTCGGTGGCCGACGTTTACGCGCGCGAAAGCTCTATCGACCGGGTGATCGTCCATCCCAAGCCCAAGGGACTGCGCGAGCGAAGGCAGCTCGCGGCGCGGCTGAAAGAAGAGCGATTCGATGCCGCCGTGCTGCTGCCGAACGCATTCGACGCCGCCCTGCTGGCGTGGCTGGCGGGAATCCCCGTGCGCGTCGGCTATAACCGCGACGCGCGCGGGCTCCTGCTGACCCACGCCGTGCCCGCGCCGCGGCCCGGCGAGATTCCGCGCCACGAGCGCTTCTACTACCTGGAG
>JBEKPK010000245.1:0-11950 GCA_049520795.1 Bryobacteraceae bacterium | reverse complement strand
GTTGCCAATGGCGTAAGAGAGGGGGTCCAAGACCCGCGCCGCGCGGATGTGCGCGATGGCGGCGTCGAACCGGGCGCGCGAAAGCAGCCCCATGGCGTACTGCAGGTGGCCGCGGGCGTAACTCGGATTGAGGTCCAACGCGCGTTCGAAATCCCGCTCCGCGCCGGCCCAATCGCGATCGAAGGCATACCTCAACACGGCCAGCGAAGCCAAAGTCTCAGCCGAAGCCGGGTCGAGCTGGAGCGCCCGCCCGCCCGTGCTCCTGGCCTTGACCAGCAGTGGGCCGAGGTCGTCCTCCATGTGGAAAGCCATGGTGGCGTAAGCCGTGGCCAAACCCGCCCAGGCGGGCGCAAACTGGGGATCCGCACGCGCCGCCTCCTCCAGAAACCGGATGCTCTCGGCCCGGGATTCGAATCCCTTGCTCAACAGGTACCGGCCCCGCCAATAGGCTTCCTGGGCGCCCGGCAAGGGCGGCCGGATGGCCGTTTCCAAAGCCGCTGGCGTACGCTTGCCCGCTTTCCCCAACACCTGGCGCACGGCGCGGACAATCCGCTCCTCGAAGAGCGGCGCATCGCCCGCCGGCCCTTCCCAGCTTTCCGACCAAAGATCGAATCCGCTGGCGGCATTGACCAGTTGCGCGCCGATTTTGAGGCGATCCGGGCTTCCGCGAATGCTGCCTTCGAGCAGAACGACGGCCCCCAGGTCACGCCCCACCGAACCCGCGCTCACGTTCTTACCGCGAAACTGAAAAGAGGAAGTGCGGGCCACCACGCGCAAATCCGGCGACCGCGCGAGCGCGGTCATCAGATCCTCGGCAATGCCTTCGCCCAGGTACTCGCTTTCCGGCGCGGCATCGAGGGATGCGAACGGCAGCACGGCGATCGAGGTGGGAAAGTCCCGCGCCAGCCAGCCGGAGAGCCACAGGGCCACGGCGCCGGCCACGGGCAAAACCAGCGCCAGCGGCAGCAGCCATCTTCGCCTGTGCGCCCTGGCGGCGGCCACGGGCAAGCCGGCCGCGGGCCGGAAAGCCGGCACATAGGCGCCCGGCGGGAGATCGATAACTATGCCATCACTCAGGCCTTCGGTGCGGTAGTATTCGCGCAGCCGCTTGCGAAGATGGGTGGCCTGCACCCGCACCACCGAGTCGTTGTGGGAATCGAAGTCGCTTCGCCGGCCAAAGACGTGGACCGCTACCACGCTTTCCTTGAGCTCGCCCACCCGGCCTTCGAGCGTCTCTTCCACCACGAAGCGCAGAAACTGCTGTACGCGCGGGGCGCCGGCGAAGGCGGCGGAAGCCAGGACCTTCTCGAGACCCTCGCGAACCTCGCGGGAATCCACCCGCGGGCTTGGCGTGGATCGAGGAATGGTCGCCATGGCTCTATACAGGATGCCGACATCCTGAATGTACCTTGGCTCCTGCACGGTTGCAAGCGGCTGAAGCACCAGGGATTTAACACGTTAAATACATCATTTAACGCCGGTTTTGCCCCCACAGCGAATAGAATAGATCGAATCCAATAACCAAGTTACGGATCTGAATGGCTGTTTTGGCTGAACGGCAATGGGGTTCCTTACAAGTGCGACCCGAGCCTCCTAGCGGAGTGCCTTTCCGTGGCGCAGGTTCTCCACCTGCCAAAGGGCTGTGGGGCAGGCGCTTCCGCCTGCCAACGGGTTGGCTTTTGAAAGCGATTGGTTGGAGATTATGAGACTTCATCACGTTGTAGTACTTTCCGTTTTGGTCCTGGTTCTGGCCGCGCTGCCGGCCCAGGCGCAGGTTCAAAGCTTCGCGCTCACCGAAGGGCCGGGGAAGCTGATCAGCTCCCTGGTCGCCGCGGGCTATGGGAGCCTGAACCTTTACAACGCCCTGGTGATCATCCAGTCCAACGCCAATCCAAGCGTCGCCGGCGTGATCACGCCCGCGTTCCTGGCAACCATTCAGACGTGTCCCTCAAGCAGCCCGATCCTCGCGACCATGCTGAGCGCTTACACCGGAAGCGAAATCCTGATAAGCACGGACTGCACGGTGGTCAAGACGAAATTCGCCAACGGCGCCGGACAAAACGGCGGAACGGGCGTTACCTCCCTGGCCTTCACCTTGCCTAGCGTCAGCGCGCCGGCCGCCATCGTCTCCTCCGCCACGCCGTTCTACATTTTCGACCCCACCGGGGATTACGGCTGCGCACTGGGAGCGGATGCCACCTGTCACCACGTTTTTGCCATCGCCTACGCGCCGCAAGGCCCCAGCCAGACCTTCGTCCTCAGCGATGAGGCCCCCGGTCACCTGATAACCAACCTGGTGGCGGGCGGCTATGGCAACTACAATCTCTACGATGGGCTGGTGGCGATCCAACAGAACACGAATCCCGGCATCTCGGGCGTGATCACCCTCCCCTTCCTTTCCAACCTTGCCGGTTGCTCCACATCGCGCCCGATTTTTGCGACCAAGCTGACGAATTTCGTCGGCTCGGCCGTGGCCATCAGCGACGATTGCACGGTGCAGACCAGAAGCCTGCAAGGCAGCACGTTCAGCGGTCAGCCGGGAACCACCACCGCGTCCTACGTCATTTCGGGCGTTGGCCCGGCTACCACGGTTTCTTCCACTTCCTCGACGCCGCTGAATTCGTGGACTCAGAACGTGACGTACGGCAGCGGAACGGCGACGGTCACCTACAGCGTCTTCGCCATCCTCTACACGCAGGGGAGCACGAGCACGCCGGTGACCACACCCACGCTGTCCGAGTGGGGTCTGTTGTTACTCGCCGGACTGCTGGCCGGCGCGGGAGCGTTGGGGCTGCGCCGGCGGGCGACGCCAAACAAGGCCACCGAACTTTGAGTGTATGTGTAGACAAGCCAGAAGGCTTGACCCCACATGCATTTGAAAACGATTGGTTGGAGATTATGAAACGTCATCATGTTGCATGGTTTTCCGTTTTGATGCTGGTCCTGGCCGCGCTGCCGGCCCAGGCGCAGGTTCAAAGCTTCGCGCTCACCGAAGGCCCGGGTAAGCTTATCTCGTCGCTGATCGCCATCGGCTACGGGAGTGACAATCTCTACCAGGTGTTGGTTAACTTCGCGGACGAATCCAACCCTTCCGTTTCGGGCGTCCTCACGCCCTCCTTTCTCGCGACGCTGAAGGCCTGTCCCGCGGGCAGCTCGGTTTTCACGAACACCTTGAGCGCCTACGCCGGAAGCGAAATCCTGATAAGCACGGACTGCACGGTGGTCCAGACGAAATTCGCCAACGGCGCCGGACAGAACGGCGGGACCGGCGTCAGCACTCTGGCCTTCGTCATCTCGGGCCTCAGCGCGCCGGCCGCCATCGTCTCCTCCGCCACCCCGTTCTATGTTTATGACCCAACAGGGGATTACGGCTGCGCACTGGGAGAGGATGCCATTTGTCACCACGTCTTCGCCATCGCCTACGCGCCGCAGGGACCCAGCCAGACCTTCGTCCTCAGCGATGAGGCCCCCGGTCACCTGATAACCAACCTGGTGGCGGCCGGTTACGGAAACGCTAACCCCTACGGGGCGATGGTGGCAATTCAAAACAATTCAGATCCCAGCATCGCGGGCGTGATCACCCCTTCCTTCCTTTTCAACCTTGCCGGTTGCTCCGCATCGCGCCCGGAGTTTACGACCAAACTGAAGGACGTCACTGGCTCAACCCTGGCCATCGCCGACGATGGCACGGTGCAGACCATTAGTCTCCAAGGCAGCACGTTCAACGGTCAGCCGGGAACCACCGCCGGAGTCTACGTCATCTCGGGCGGTGGCCCGGCGACGGCGGTTTCTTCCACTTCCTCGAGCCCGCTGACCTCGTGGACCCAGAACGTGACGTACGGCAGCGGCACGGCGACGGTCACCTACAGCGTCTTCGCCATTCTTTACGCACAGGGGAGCACGAGCACGCCGGTGACCACACCCACGCTGTCCGAGTGGGGTCTGTTGTTACTCGCCGGACTGCTGGCCGGCGCGGGAGCGCTGGGGCTGCGCCGGCGGGCGTCCCAGTGCTAATTCGACCTTCTGAGATGACGTGGCGCAGGCTCTCAGCCAGCCGGCTCGACACTCGTGTCGAGCCTGGTTCCCGGGCCGCCGCCAAGCGTCGAGACGAGTGGACATGCGCGGCGGCGCTCAACGGAGGATGAAAAGACCAAGCGTCCCGAGGAGTCGGGACGCGGCAGCCTGAGAGGCTGCGCCACGGGTTGTTGTGGGGCAGGCGCTCCTGCCTGCCAAGGGGTTGGCGTTTGAAGACGATTGGTTGGAGATTATGAAACGTCATCATGTTGCGTTATTTGCGGTTTTGATGCTGGTCCTGGCCGCGCTGCCGGCTGGGGCGCAAACCCAAGGCTTCCTGCTGGGCGAAGGGCCGGGCAAGCTGGTGGACTCCCTGATCGCGACGGGCTATGGGAGCGTGAACCTTTACCAGACCTTGGTCGCAATCCAGCAGAACACCAATCCCACGACCGCCGGCGTGATCACGGACGCCTTCCTGAACACGCTGCAGACTTGCCCCGCGGGAAGCGTGATCTTCACGAACAAGTTGAGCGCTTATGCCGGCAACGGGGTTGTGGTAAGCGCGAACTGCACGGCGGTGGCGGTTGCCAGTCTCAAGCCCAGCTCGTACAACGGCCTCGCCGGGACCACGACGCTGTCCACCACGATTAACGGTGTCGGGCCGGCCGCCGTCATCTCTTCCACCAGCGCGGCGCCGATCGAAGTTCTGGTCTCGGACGGAACGCGCAACTACTACACGTGCAGCGTGTCCAGTCCCGGTCCCACCTGCATCTCGGTGTTCGGCATGGCTTACGCGCCGTCGGGGCCGAGCCAGAGTTATGTCCTCAGCGACGAGGCCCCCGGCCACCTGATCGCCGCCCTGGTGGCCGCCGGCTATGGAAACTACGGCATGTACATGGCGCTGGTGGCGATCCAGCAGAATACAGATCCTTCCCTGGCCGGCGTGATCACGCCGGCATTTCTCGCCGGGCTGCAGAATTGCGCGGCGGGGGACACGCTCTTCACCGTCCCCTTGAAGAACCTCAGCTACAGCGGCAGCGCGCTGGCGGTGAGCGACGATTGCTCGGTGCAGACCGTGAGCGTCCAAGGCAGCCCGTTCAACGGCAAAGCGGGAACCACGTCGCTGCCCGTCACTATTTCGGGCGTCGGCCCGGCAGCCGACGTGGCTTCCACTTCCTCAACCCCGCTGACTTCGTGGAATCAGAGCGTCCCGGTGGGCAGCGGCACGGCCACGGTGACTTACAACGCCTTCGCCATCCTTTACACGCCGGGGAGCACGAGTACGCCGGTGACCACACCCACGCTCTCGCAGTGGGGTCTGTTGTTACTCGCCGGACTGCTGGCCGGCGCCGGAGCGCTGGGGCTGCGCCGCGGGACCCGGCATGCCACGGCGGCCCATCGCTAACGGAACATGCCATCCGAAGAAACCGAATCGGGCGCCTTGTCCAGGGCCAATCCGCCGGACAGCGCCGAGGTTCGTCGGCGCCTGGAGCAGATTCTGGCTTCGACGGCGTTCTCCCATGCTCCGCGCGCGCAACAGTTTCTGCGTTTCGTGATCGAGGAGACCCTGGCCGGCCGGGCGGGCGGCCTCAAGGAACCGCTGGTGGCGGCCCGGGTCTTCAACCTGAGCGGCCGGTTCGACCGGCGGAACAACTCGATTGTCCGCGCCGAAGCTTCTCACGTGCGCCGGCGGCTGCGCGATTACTACCTGGGCGCCGGAAGTTCGGACCCGGTGGTCATCGAGCTGCCGCGGGGAGGGTATGCGCCCATCATTCGAACGGTTGCCGCAAGCAAACCAGCGGATGCGGGCAGGGGACAATTGGCGGCGTTGTGGTCCTTGTTTCGGCCGGGAAAAATTGCGCCGCGAGAGTAGCCTTCCCCAACGCGATGGGCGACGCGTTGTATAGTGAATCTTCGGAACAGCATGAGCCGCTCTCGTGGGAGAAGATCCGCCTGGCGCCGCCGCTGCCGCGCCGCCATGGCGGATCGGGGCGGATTGAAGCGCGCCCGGCCGGCGCGCCACTCGCCCGCCGCCGAGGGCCATCCCACCCACCAGCAAATCGCCGCTCTGGCGTATTCCTATTGGGAAGCTCGCGGCCGGCAGGGCGGATCCCCTTTGGAAGACTGGCTGCGGGCGGAAAACGATCTCCTGGGAAAGTGATTCCGGCCCTTTCCCAGGGCATCGCGCCACTCAGCGCGTTTCGATCGCGGGCGCGGCGTCCATGAAGGCTATCGCCAGGCCGCGCCGGAACCGGAGCACCCGCCGGCGGCGTAGCTCCGTCCACCTCAGAAGGCAGCTCAGTGAGAGAAAAAGACAAACGGCGTAAAGCGAGTTGTCTATGGGCGTCATGATGGAATCCCTAACCTGCGTTCCCATTCCAGCGTAGAACGCAAACCAACTCACGTCCTGATAGTACCGGGACGGTCCACGGGATGGTTAACAGGATTATCCCTGATATGCACGACAAAAATGCCGCAGCCCGCGCGCCATCCGGCGCTCGGAGCTCTCGCGGCCGTTTATCCATTGCCATAGCGAGGTCAGAGAAGAGAACATCGCAAGGTGGAGCGGTTTATTCCAAGGCGTCATAACAGTCCCATTGCAGCAGGTTCCCGCCGCGGCTGCGAGTCCTTGGTGTACCATGCGAGTACTTGCCAGGCGTACTGCCGGGGGCAGTGAGGTTGGCAGGCGAAAGCGCCTGCCCCACAAGGAGGGGCCTGAGGAAGCGGTTGCCGGATGTGGCGCCCTAAGGCCGTTTTTGATGGGAAACTGGAGGTTGTCCCTTCATCCGCCAATGACTTCCGACGAATTCCGCCGCTACGGCTATCAGGCGATCGATTGGATCGCCGACTATCTCGCTCATCCCGAGCGTTACCCCGTGCTTGCGCCCGTCAAGCCCGGCCAGCTCACCGACGCCCTGCCCGCCCATGGCCCCGAGCGCGGCGAGCCCATGGAGGCCATTCTGGCCGATTTCGACCGCCTCGTCGTGCCCGCCATCACCCACTGGAACCACCCCGGCTTCATGGCCTACTTCGCCAACACCGGCTCGGAACCGGGGATCATCGGAGAAATGCTGTCGGCCGCCCTGAACGTCAACGGCATGCTCTGGAAAAGCGCGCCGGCCGTCACCGAACTGGAGCAGGTAACCCTGCGCTGGCTGCGCGAATGGACCGGGCTGCCGCTCGATTGGTTCGGCCTGATCTACGACACCGCCTCGCTTTCCAGCATGCATGCCATTGCCGCCGCGCGGGAAGCCGCCGACCCGCAGTCCCGCACGAGGGGAACGTCCCCGGGCCTGGTGGTCTATGCCTCCGAGCAGGCCCACTCCTCCATCGAGAAAGGCGCCATCGCGGTGGGCATCGGACAGGACCATGTCCGCAAGATTCCGGTGGACGCGGAGTTTCGCATGAGGCCCGATGCGCTGGCGGATAGCCTTCGCCGGGATCTCGCCGAAGGCCTCCGCCCGTGCTGCGTCTGCGCCACCGTCGGCACCACCTCCACCACCAGCGTGGACCCCGTGCCCGAAATCGCGGATATCGCGGAGCGGCACGGCCTCTGGCTGCACGTGGACGCGGCTTACGCCGGCTCGCTCATGCTGGCTCCCGAGTTCCGCTGGGCCTTCGCCGGGTGCGACCGCGCCGATTCCCTGGTCACCAACCCGCATAAGTGGCTGCTCACGCCCATGGATTGCAGCGTCTTCTACACGCGCCGCCCCGAGGTTCTCCGCGCCGCGTTTTCCCTGATCCCCGAGTACCTGCGCACGGCCGACGACCCGCGCGCCGTCAACCTGATGGATTACGGAGTCCCGCTGGGCCGCCGCTTCCGCGCCCTCAAGCTCTGGTTCATCATGCGCTACTACGGCCGCGAAGGTCTGGCCAACATACTGCGCGCCCACGTGGCAATGGCCCAGGAACTGGCCGCTCAGGTGGATGCCGAACCGCGCTTCGAGCGCACCGCCCCGACGCCCTTCTCGGTAGTCTGCTTCCGCTACCAAGGCACGGACGAGCAGAACAAGCGGATCGAGGAACGCGTAAACGCGACCGGCGAGGTTTTCATCTCCGGCACGGTGCTGAGGGGCCGCTACACCCTCCGCATAGCCATCGGAAACGGGGCCACCGAGCGTCGCCACGTCCAGCGAGCCTGGGAGCTGATTTGCGAAGCGGCGGAGTAGCGCCGGCGGCCTTTGCCTGCACGTGCGCATGACCACCAGCGTCGCCAGTTCAGGATTCCTGCGCTTCACGGCCGAATTCGTGTTCGCCTCTGCCGCCGCCAGGGTGAATAGTCACCCTGGGTGCCAAAATGGGGCGCATGGGAGTCAAGCGCTTGAAAATAGACCAGATACAGTCGGTAGATTTCTTCGCTGAGGTCCCAGGGCACGCTGAACATTCACTTTGCCATTGAAGCAGTCCTGGCAGGCGAGTATGATGGTGGTAGAGATTAGGCTCCTGGCAGTATGCCTGCCTTCCATGGTTGACGGTGGTTACTTCTTGAAGCGGTATCGGGCTGTCATGCCTGGTACACGTAACCGCGACCCCCAGCGAGTTGCGAAGGACCTGTTTACCTGGGCGCTACTTCACCTTGACGACAAACGCCGAGTCCGGCCTCCGGAGACACCGGAGACGCCGCGGTGAAGAAGTAATAAGGAATCGCCGCGGGCTGCCTGCTGCCGGCGATTCCCGCTGCCGCACTCGAAATACGCGATCCAGAGCGCCTTCGATTCAGCGTAACCGAACGGTCCGTCTGCCCAGCCTGTCCACTCGCTCAGCCGTCGGCGAAGGCGCAAGACGGCCATGTCATCGGTGCGGCGCTCCGGCTTTCCGATCCTGAGAGGAAATCGAGGAAATCGGGACAGTGTTGGACTGCCGAATTACCCCATTGCCGCGAGCTTGATCGCCGCCTGGGGAATACTGGGTCGGTCCGTCGGCATTGGTCCGGAATCGATTGCTCACATCAGCACTACGGGGAAACCGCTCTGGATAAAGCCAAGAGCCCGTCGGAACACGGGCAAAACGTTTTCGCGGGAAACCGGCTTGATGTCACCCCTCCATGCGGCTACTTATCGAATGCTCGACCCACGGCGGCGACAACAGCCTCACGGAAAGCGTCAGTTCCGTCGATCTTATAGCTGGGCCGGATGGACAGGTGCAGTAGTGCGGCCAGTTCACGGCTGACCGCCGGATCGAGATCGGAGACAGAGCTCGACGCTTTCTCGATTCGCAGAAGCTTGCCGCTGGGCTGGCGGTTGACGGTCATGGTGTTGCCGCCGAAAAGAAGTTTCACCTGACCGCCAAAGCGCTGTTCAACCGCCTCGATCAGCCCGCGCGCCTCGTTCGAGCACGAAGACAGGAAATCCTCCGGCTGGACCCGATTGGTATGACCTGCGCCGGTGCCCGCGCTCCGCGGTGCTCCCGCGCCCCTCCTCGCGCAGGTGAGGCCTTGAATTCGCTCCAGTTCTGCGCGGGACGCTAGCCGGATGCGCTCCTCCCATGCCGCCGGTAATAACGTGAGCATCGGTCTGCTGCCGCCGATGCACACAAGCACCGCTACGTGAAGGCGATCAGATTCAGCGCTAGGAGTCCGCCCCCGTAACCGGCGGATCAGTTCCTCAGCCTCCCCCTGATCCTCGTCATAGAACTCCAAAGCGTATCCGTGACGCAGGTAATCGTGGCGAAGCTCACGCGCCAACTTGGTGATGTCCGCAGGCTCGGGCCCCTCGTGTTCCGCCGGCGCGTCGAGGTCGCGGAGAAGGGCGACAGCCCTCTTGTTGCGCCCGCATTCGAAGGCGACCAGCGGGCTAGGCTTGGAGCGGTCAAGCTCCCCCGGGATGGGAATGCCTAGGTCGAAACGCCCTGATGAAGGTCCCTTGCCTGTCTTGCGGTACTTGAGCGCGGTGTACCACTCGGCCTGGACCAGCAGTGTTCCCCCGCCGTCCGTCCGCCTATACCCGCCGCCCTCGGGAAGATTTGTCATAAGGCGGTGGTAGAGATAGTCCCGCATGCCCGTGTCGCCGTGGAAGCCTGGGCGGAAGCGAACGAAGGCCTCGACGGTCTCGACGACGCTGCGATCCACCGCTTGGACGATGATCGTCTCGTCAACTCGGCAAGTCACCGCTTATTACCCCTTGACGCTCCTGTCACGGCATCGGGGTCGGGCAAGACCCGCCCGTATATTACAGAGCAGATCTCACGAGCAAGTTCGACGCCGGATTGAAAAGGATTGCCTTCGGTATAGCACCAATTGAGCAAACGCTTCCTATGCTCTACGGTGGGCGATCCACGGCGTTTGACGTCAGCGAGGACCAGCATCGCGACGTCGCCGTCATCGAAGCCCCTTCTGTTGTGTTCCTGATCGGCGTGGAATCTATTGCAGAGGACCTCCAGCCTCGCAACGTCGATTTTGAAAGGTACCGGTTCCACACTCCGCACCGAACGGAGTGCAACTACCCTGAGGTCCAGCTTCTTTGGCCCAGCATGCTGAAAATTCACGGTTACCTTATTCTCTGCAACATCGAGCACCTCGCCAATGCCCCACTCGGGGCGCATGGGATGTTCGATGTGGTGCCCTCTCTTCAACTGCATTCCATCCTCATTCGCTTGCTGCTCCGTCATCGTCAGAAACTCCTAACCGAAGAAAGTTGATCGTCATTTTTCCCTCTGACACCCTGTCCAGCGCAAGGAGGTTCCAGGCCATCGGGAAAAGGCGGAAGCTGGGCATGGCCAATCCAATAATCAGTGTCCAACTTACATAGAGCGGCCCATCCGGCGTCGCAAAGGCGTAATTTCGAGCGAATCGTATCTTGATGCCGCCCAAGTCAATTGCTGCCATGAATCCACGTCCAAATTCGATTATCCAAATGACAGACGCCAAGTCAATAGGCACAGAGGAAGCACAGACGAAGCGGGCCACGAAATAGTACCAGAGCCGCCAACGAAGGCGGTCGACGACCCACCTGTCGGTGTAGTCCCCAAACCGGCCAAACACCATCCGGTCCGTTTGCTGTTGTAGGTTGGCGCTGCCCGAGCGAACTGCCTCCTGGAGTGCATTCGGCGGGTTGGCGCGAGTTTCAGGCCCGGTTCTGCGGCTCATCGCCGGGACGCATATGGCTGTCAGGCCGCCTTCGGACGCTCCTGGACCTCGCCGCCATGAACGGAAAGCTGCGTCGGGTTTTCGTTTGGGGCAATTCTGTCGATCTCCTTTGCCGCGGGGACGCCCTTCGCGAACCCGTCCTCCTCTGAGGCGCCCTCGGCCTACGATATGCCGCGGGCGCGGCCGCGTTTGGCACGTTTCATGGACTGGGGCCTCCGTGTCCCCACAGCGCAGTACGTGGCGGCATCATCGAGGGTCGAAGGCGCTACACTGGAAAGGAGGGCAGGAGACCATCGTGGACGCCTTGGCGGAGAAGCTGAATGCTCGATTGCGCGAGTGGAAACCGGAGACAGCGGTAGAGGCCAGGGAGCGCATCACTGAGGTGATCGAGCTCGCCGATCGCGACATCCTTGATATCGCGCGCGCGCGCGCCGCCGAACAGGAGGTCCTCGACCTGCTCGATGAACCCCCAACCCGGTGAGATTTGGCTGGCGGACCTGGGACTCGCTGCCAAGACCCGTCCCGTCGTCATCGTTTCCCGCCAAGACCCTGACCCGCCGCGATCTCTCGTCTTGTACGTGCCTCTCACCACCCAGCGGAGAGACAGTCCGTATGAAGTGCCGCTGCCGCGGCTTCCGTTCCTCGATCGTGAATCAGTAGCCAACGTTCAAGGATTAGGATCTCTGCCAACCGTGCGACTGGAACGCAAGATTGGCAGGCTTTCCGCGGGGATAATGGCGCGGCTCAAGGACGCGCTGGTTTTTGCCCTGGATCTTGAACGGGCTTTCGAATGAATGCTCAGCCGTCCCCGGGCGGCAAAAAGCCCGAGCCCGCCTTCACACCCGATAGTTA
>JBEKPK010000244.1:0-8688 GCA_049520795.1 Bryobacteraceae bacterium | reverse complement strand
CCTCCGCTTCACCAACCGCCCTCAGTATGCACTGGGGAAGGGGCGCTGGCAATTGCCTGCCAGCGAATGGTAACCTGTCCCTAGTTTCCGTGTCTCAGGCAAGGGGTGCAGTCCAGTCCGTCCCCGGTTCCCCTCCCCGGTTCCCCTCCCCGGTTGTTACTGTTTCGCCGCCGGTTCGGACTTCAGCCTGCTCAAGCCCTCCGGTGTAACCGCAAACGCCAAAAAGAGGGAATCCGGCCGCCGCTGGGCATAGTTTGCACAGTAAGGCTCAGTCGAGAGGCGGCTCCACTCGGTCGTATCGATCTCGACGGAAAACTCCTGCCTGTCTGCACGCCACCGAAGTCCTTTCGGAAGCTGCTTCTGGCTAACACAGTCGTCCTTGAAGGAGTCAGCCTTGGCCAACAAGCTGTGCTCCAGATCGGATGGGTGCTCAAAATCGACTGCGTACAGGTAGTAGAGTGCATGCCCCATTCCAGAGTCTTCGTCCTCGCACAGCAGCAGGTCGCGGCGATCTGGCAGCGCCACCCTCTCGCAGGAGTCGATAATTAACGCGCTTCGGTACCAGATCGGAACCCAGCCGGCACCCCGCCGACTCAGCAGGAGCGTCCCGCCCCAACGGTACGGGTGCGTTTCAGCGCTCCAGCCGCTAACTGCGGCGTCATCGCTCTCGGCCCCGAGAAAGTGGCCGAAGATGACACCCTTCGGGTGAAAAGTTCGGTCGACAATATCGGAAAAGCGCTGGTCAAGCCTACGGGTCGTGCAGGCCGGGCCCACTCCCTGGACGGCACGAACCGGCGATTCGCAGAACCCGGTCAGTAGCCCGTCTGCCTCTTCCGGTGCCAAGGCCCGGGTCTGCGTCGACAGGATCGGCGAATAATAGCGCCACTCGCCAAGATTCAGGGCTTCAATGGTGGCGAACGGAACCAGCAGAAAGCCAACCACCAACGCGTGAGGTTTCAAGCTGTGCCGCATCGTGTAACGCGCCTCCTGACAGGATGGGTCGCTACTCCACCGCAATTGGCCCACCCAAATCCCGCCTCCCGACCCCCGGCGGCGTTGGCCGCGTTGGTAATTTCGGCCCGCGAGTGAAGTAGGGCCTGAGGTAGGTGGGGAAACCGGGGACGACGGGGAAACCGGGGACGGACGGGACGTTTCCTTGTGCCCGAACTGAAGTACTCACGATTCAAAACCCAACAAACAGATCGGAAACCTTACAGAGGCAGTCACTGAACAAGGGCACAGGCACAAGGGCGTCCCCACGGTACACACACATGCCGCTGCCTTTCGCATGTACGGTCACCGTCCTGGTATCGAGGTCGACGATCCAGAACTCCACGGCCCCTGAACCAGCCAGCGTGGTCATGGCTTTATCGTGCATCTCGGCTTTGGTATTCGAAGGCGATTTCACTTCGATCACTAACTCCGGCGAGCCTTCCAGCCACTTGCCAATCGAATCGTAGCGGCTTTGGCTGATGCAGGCCACGTCCGCTCCCCATACCTCGTTCTCCGGAAAGGGCCTGTACGGGAACTCCGTATCGGCTATATATCCCGCGGGCTCCGCCATCGCCTCCAACAGCTTCCGCAAGCGACGTTGCATCGCCTTATGATCATGCACGGGGTAGGTCGCAAAGACCACCTCGCCGTGATGCAGCTCATATCGTCCGCCAGGCGGATCGGGAATCCGCTCGTACTCTTCCACGGTGACGGGTTTCGGAATGCTCTGGGCGCCCACGACTCCTCCATTCTATAGCTTCCCGCCACCGCCCGGCTTGCCTGGCCTTCCTATCCAGGCGTCGGCGCCAGGCGCCCCTTCTCCCTTCGCGGCGCCGGCGCGTCGCCGGAGGTGGACATCGGTAACCTGGCCTCTGCACGCAGTATGACACTTGGCAAAGCCCGGTCAATTCGCGCACGGATTTGTGGGGCAGGCCCTTCCGCCCGCCAACCTCCGCCTTTCCCCGACGGACGCCCGGGTCCCTTTTCTTACGGCCGCGGCGCGGCAGTGGGAGCGGCCGGGCCGCGGTTCTCGTACCATTTGAGCCGCGTGCCATCGATGCAGGCGATGTCGATGCGGCCGTCGCCGTTAAGGTCCACGGCGGCGCAGGCGGCCGCGTTCATGGAGCCGTCCAGCGTTTCGCGCGTCCAGCGTTCGCCGGCGGCGTCGGCGGCGGTGTAGAGATACACGCTGCCGCCCTGGCCGCGGAAGCCGGCCAGCACCTCATCGCGGCCGTTGCCATTTAAGTCGGCTGTGAGCAGGGCGTGGCCGTCGGACAATTTGTCCTCGATCGTCTGGCGGGCCCACTTTCCTTCCAGCAGGCGGTAGATGGAGACCTGGTTTCCGTGCCATGGTTCGATAGCCGCCAGGAAGCGCTTGCCGGACAGGCTGCCCACGGCCATGTCGCTTGACCCGGACTTGGGCCATGGCGCCGGGTCGCCGGCGGCCAACTGGGTGCGAGTCCAGCGGCCGTCGTTCTCCAGGCGGAAGAGGTGGATGCCGGTGAAGCTGGCGGTGAGAATCTCGTCCCGGCCGTCGCCATCCCAGTCGAAGATGAGAAGCCCGTGGGCGATGCCGGTGTTCTCGTCGCTAATCATGCGCCGCTTCCATTCCCCGGGGCGGTAGTAGACCAGCGGCGTATTGCCCTTGTAATCGGGCGGCTCGGCGTCGGCCCCGGTGAGCGGGGCGCTCACCACCACTCGCGGGCCGGCGTCGATACGCGCCAGGCGCAGGCGGTGGGTGGTGGGCAGACGGTCGATTTCGGTGGCCGTCCACGGGCGGCGCACGTCGCCATCGGGCCGCAGGACGGAGACGATGCCCTTGCTATCGCGCGCGCGTTGGGAGAAGCCGCTGGCGAGGACGATTTCCGCCCCGCCGTCGAGCACCACGCAGTTGACCATTTGCGAAACCCCGGTGGCCAGCACGTGGCGCTCCCAGGTGGGGTTCTCAAACCACACCAGCTCGCTCATGCCCTGCCCCAGTGCGATGAGATCGGGCTTGCCGTCGTGATTCAGGTCGGCGGCCACCACCTGGTATCCGCCGCGCAGACCCGAGGCGATCGTATGGGTTTCGAAACGGGCCGGGCCGCCGGGGTTTTGGGCGCCGGCCAGGAACGGCGCCAGCAACAGAATTGCGAAACGTGCCATGCTCCACAGTATACTTTCCATTTCGGCCCATCAGCGGGCCCCGATTTTCGGACCATACGGCCCCAAAATCCCATTGACTTGTCCGGCGCCGCGAATTAAACTACGTTCTCCAATCCCATGCTTGCGATAAGAATGCATTCCTTGTCGGCGCTTCTGATTTCATTGACCGCCTCCGGCGCCTGGGCCGCGAAAGACTCGTGTTTTGCGTGCCACAGCGTAGAGGAAGGCACGAGCATCGTCTTCCAGAACGATATCCACTACAAGAATGGAATGAGCTGCGCCGATTGTCATGGCGGCGACGCGCAAGAGGACGACGGGGTTCTGTCCATGAGCGCGGAACGCGGCTTCAAGGTCCGCGTCAAGCATGAGGAGGTGGCGGCATACTGCGGGCGCTGCCACAGCGACGCCGCCTTCATGGGCAAGCACAAAGCCGGCGCGCGCACCGACCAGGTCGCCTTGTATAGCAAGAGCGTCCACGGGGTCGAGCTTGCCAAAGGGAACCGGAAGGCGGCGAATTGCATCGATTGCCATGGGGTCCACAACATCCGGGCGGTGGACGACCCGCAGTCGGTTTTGGCTCCAGCGCGCCTGGCCGCCAAGTGCGGCTTCTGTCACGAAGAAGAAGCGGCGCTGTTCCAGCAGAGCCCGCACGCCAAGGTTTTCACAGCCAGCGGAATGGCGGCCTGTACCGCCTGCCACTCGAGCCATGCCACGGAGCGGCCCAGCGCCTCGATGCTCATCGGCGCGAAGCCCGTGTGCGCCGGATGCCACGCAGCCGATTCGGCTGGCGGGAAGGCCGCGGCCGGCATGGCGAAGAGGATCGCCGGTCTTCCGCCGGCCGACCAGGGCGCGAGCGCTCGCCAGGCCGCGCATGCTCTCAAGCTGGCGCCCTGACGAGCGAAACACCCGGTCTTTGTGATACTCTAGCTTCACGGTCAGGAGAGGAATAATGGCAACGAATCGACGTGACTTTCTCCGGAAGTCTCTAGCTGTGGGGTCGGCCGCGGCTCTACCGATTACCGCACGGGCGGCCGAGGTGCGCCGCGCCAGCGACGTCATTGAACTGGGACCCACCAAGGTGAAGGTGTCGCGCATGGCCCTTGGCAGCGGCACGTTTGGCGGGGGCAACAGCTCCAACCAGATGCGCAAGCTCGGCGCCGAAGGCCTCGCCGACGTCTGGTTGAACGCCTTCGAGAACGGCGTCTTCTTCTGGGATACCGCGGATCAGTACGGCAGCCACGCCGCCGTCAAGGCCGCTTTGAATCTGAAGAAGATTCCGCGCGAGAAGGTCACCGTGATGACCAAAGCCGATGCCCGCAACGCCGACTCGATGAAGTCCAGCCTGGATCGCTACCTCCAGGAAATGGGGACGGACTACATCGATATCGTTCTGTTGCACGCCCGGATGAGCCCGACGTGGGACCAATTGGACAAGGGCTGCATGGACGTATTGTCGGAAGCCAAGCAGGCCAAGAAGGTGCGGGCGGTGGGTATCAGTTGCCATTCGGTGGCCGCCATGGGAGTGGCCGCCAAGAGCCCTTGGCTGGACGTATGCCTGTGCCGGTTGAATTACGCCGGAATCCGCATGGATGCCACGGTCGATGAGGTCACGCCGGCCCTGGCCGGGTTGCGAGCGGCCGGTAAGGGCGTTCTGGCGATGAAGGTACTGGGCGAGGGCCAGTTGCGCGACAAGTTGGACGACGCGCTACGGTTCGCGGTGACCAAGGATCTGGTCCACGCTTTTACCGTCGGCGTGGAGAGCAAGGACGACCTGAAGGACCTGCTGGCGCGTATCCCCAAGGTCTCCCAGCAGGCGTAAGCGCCGCGGTCGACGCGGCCTCTATTCCAACCCTGCGTAGTTCACCAACTCGACGCCATGGCGATCGAGCGCCTCCCGAGCGTGGGTCGATAGCAGAGCTTCGAGCTCGCGCTCGCGGCTTTCCTTGAGCCGCGTGCGGGCGTTGCGCAGCGGCTCGCGGCAGCGCCCGGGGTGGCACATGAACTCCGTGCTGCCTGGGGGAATCGCGCCGATCAGCGTCACCAGCTCCGCGGCGCCAAAACGGCCGGTGTTCCGGAAGCCCGCGAAGTGATCGGTGGACGCGCAACCGTGGCGGTAGAGGACCCGGTGGAAGCGGCCGCGCAGCAAGCCCAGCGAGCGGCTCACGAAACGCTTGAAAACTGGCGCCGACAACGGAAAATCGAAAGGCCCCCGCACCCAGCGAATCCCGAATTCCCGGCCGATGCGCGCCACCGCGTCGAGCACCGGCGGCGCCAGGTGGGTGTGCTTGTGGGTGTCCAGGTGGGTGAGCCGCAGCCCGGCGCCCAGCAGCCGCGCCACCTGCGCGCGCAGTTCCTCATACGGCCGGATCTCGCGTTGCGCCAATGCCGCCAGCAATTGCGGAACGTTGGCCGGGAGGGGCCGGCCCGTCAGGAGGGAGCGGCCGGAGACCAGCGCCAGGTGCGCGCCGATATCAAGCGTGGGAGTCTCGCGCGCGAGGCGCAGCGCATCGTCGAACGCCGCCCCGTTGGCCAGCATGGTGGCGGCGGTGAGAATGCCGCGGCGGTGCGCTTCCACGATGCCTTCGTTGACGTCCGGCGTGAAGCCGAAGTCGTCCGCGTTGACCACCAGCAGCTTTCGGGCTCTCAAAACAGGGCCAGCCGCAGGGTGAGGAACTTCTTGGGATTGGCGCGTATGTCCTTAGTCAGGCCCTGAAGCTCATGGGTGGCGTCGTTGAGCGAATCGTAGAGGGCCGGATTCACCACGAGCTGCCCCAGCGTGCCCTGCCCGGAGGAGATCTTATCCACCGTGCCGGTCAGTTTGGCGATCAACTCGTCGATTCGCTGGTAGAGCCCATCGTCTTTCATCAGCTTGCCGGCCGTGCCCTTGCCGGCGTTGAGGTCGGCCAACAGGCCGCGCATCTCGGCTATGGTTTGGCGGGCCTCGTCATACAGCGCCGGGTCCTTGAGCAGCTTGCCCGCGGTTCCCTCGCCTCCCTGCAAGCCGGTCAGCAAGGCGTTGAGGCGGTTGATGGGCGCGCGGATCTCGTCGTAGAGCGATGTGTCGTAGATCAGCTTGCTGATGGTGCCTCCGCCGGTGCGCACATCCGCCACCAGTTTCTGCCCCTCGGAAGCCAGGCTGTTCAGGCGATCGTAAAGCTCCTCGTCCTTGACGAACTTGCCGAGGTTGCCCTTGCCCGCTTCGATGCCCACCAGCAGCGCGTCCAGGCGATTCACAATGCCCTGAAGGGACTGGAAAAGATTGGCGCTCTGCGCCATCAGCTCGGGAATGTCCTGCGCGGTCTGGCTCTTCAGCTCGGCTCCGGGCTGGACCGCGCGCGCGGCGCGGCCCTTGGTTATGTTGATGAACTTATCGCCCAGCAGGTTGGCCGCGCTGATGCCCGCCACCGAGTCCACGGGAATCTCACGCAGGTATTTCGACTTCACTTTCATGTCGAATTCGATGGTGCGATGGGGGTCTGGGGAGCTGGTCAGCGCCAGCTTGTCGAGGTACCCGACGGTGATTCCGTTCAACCGGACCGGCGTACTTTCGGCGATGCCGGAAGCGTCGTCCATGAAGGTCCGCAGAAGCTCGTACCGCTGAAGAATGCCGATGTTGCTGGTAAGCACGAACACCGCCGTGAACAGAATAATGAAGCCTACGCCGGCCACTACTCCGACCTTCAACTGCGACCACCGTACTTTGCTGCGCTCCGGCATGACTTATTCCCGCCGTTTGACGAATTTCGAAATGTAGGGATCGGTTGACGACTCCAGGCGGTCCTGATCGCCTTCGAAGATCAGCCGGCCTTCACGAAGCACCATAAATGTAGTACGGAGATTCTGGCGCGCCCCGTTGCGGGCAAGCTCCAGTTGTCCTTGTTTCGAATTGTACCGGAAATTAGCCATCAGATTGCCGTCCTGGTACCGTTGCGTCACCATCAGGGTGGTGGTGCGCGCCGTGTCGCGTTCCTTGATGAGCAGCGCCATGATGGTGTGGGCGGTGATGGGATCGAGACCGGCCGTGGGCGAATCGTACAGAATCAGGGGAGGGGCGGTGACCACGGCGCGGGCGATGGCGGCCCGCCGCCGCATTCCGCCCGAGAGCTCGGAGGGGAATTTTTCCAAGGTGTCCCCCAACTCGACGAAATCGAGGGCCTCCACCACCCGCGGATGCACCTGGTCCCGAGGGCAGGCGACGGATTTCTGGTTCACCAGCGGATAGGCCACGTTTTCCTCGACGGTCAGCGAATCGAACAGAGCGCTCTCCTGGAAGAGCATGCCGATCTTGGCTCGCATGCGGGAGAGCTCATCTTCGCGCATGACGGTGAAGTCGCGCCCGAACGCAAAGACCTTCCCGGAATCCGGCTTGATCAGCCCCAGCGCCGTTTTGAGCAGCACGGTCTTCCCGCTGCCGGCCGCGCCCAGAATCACCCGCGATTCGCCCTCGAAGGCCTCGAAAGAGACGTCCGCCAGCGCCTCGACGTCGTCGAAAGACACCGTGACATTTTCGAATTTCAGAACCGAAGGTCGGGGCTGTTCAGGCATCGGGTTGGGCTCGGCTACACGAACGCCTTGGTGATCAGCAGATCCATGATGAAAATGAGCACGGTGGCGGCCACTACGGCCTGCGTAGTGGCGCGGCCCACGCCCTGGGTGCCGCCGGTGGTTCGCAGCCCGTAATAGCAGCCGATCAAAGAGACGATCACCGCGTAGACCAACGGCTTGAGCAGGCCCTGGAACACGTCTCGCAACTCCAGCGCGCGCCATGCGGAGGTCCAGTATTGGCGGAATTCCAGGTTGAGGAAGAGGACTGCGATAAGCCCACCGCCGACTATGCCCACAAAGTCGGCGATCACCACCAGCAGGGGAAGCATGACCATGGTCGCGGTCAGGCGCGGGGTCACCAGTTTCTGCACCGGGTCCGTGCCGAGGGCGCGCATGGCGTCGATCTGCTCGGTCACCTTCATCGAGCCCAGCTCGCTGGCGATGCCGGAGGAATTGCGGCCCGCCATCATGAGCGCCGTGAGCACGGGGCCCAGCTCGCGAACCAGGGTGATGGAAACCACCATTCCGGTCCTCCCGACCTGACCGTATTGCGCCAGCGCGCGCGACATTTGCAAGGCCATGACGGCGCCGCTGAAGAAGCCGGTCAGCACCACGATGGGCAGGCTGCCGACCCCTATACTATCCATCTGGAGCGCGACGTCGTCGCCGTAGTGGGGACGTCGAAAGATGTTCCGGAAGGCCGAACCCGTGAGTAAGAAAAACTCCTGAGCCGCAAGAACAGGCGCTTTCAGCAGGTCGAGCAAGAAGATGGATCCCCGAACTCCGATGCTACCATACAACCAGAAGGGCGAAGATGAAAGGGCTGACCGACATTGTGGGAATCCGCGTAGGGCAAGTCTCGGATTTCGAAGCGATTACAGGCTGCACCGCGATACTGTGCGAGGCCGGCGCGGTAGGCGGAGTGGATATCCGCGGCTCGGCCACCGGCACGGAAGAGATCGCCACGCTCGACCCCGGCCATGTGACGCCCCAGGTGCACGGAAT
>JBEKPK010000243.1:0-8732 GCA_049520795.1 Bryobacteraceae bacterium | reverse complement strand
TCCGGCGGCGCTCAACCTCAAGGAGCAGGTGGTTTCCATCAACCGGGTCACGAAAGTGGTCAAGGGCGGCAAGAACCTGAGTTTTTCGGCGCTGGTGGTAATCGGCGACCCGGCGGCCAAGGTGGTGGGTTACGGCGTGGGCAAGGCCAAGGAAGTGCCCTCCGCGATTCGCAAGGGAATCGAGGCCGCCAAGAAGAGCCTGCGCCGGGTGCATATTCTGGAAACCACCATCCCGCACCAGGTGCAGGGGGTGTACGCCGCCTCGCGGGTGCTGTTGAAGCCGGCCCCGGCCGGAACGGGCGTGATCGCCGGGGGAGCCGTGCGCGCGGTGCTTACGGCCTGCGGCGTTCCCAACGTACTGACTAAGTCGATCGGCCGCCGCAACCCGCACAACGTGGTGAAGGCCACCATCGTGGCCCTGGAATCGCTGCGCGACAGGAACGAGGTCGCCGAAATGCGCGGCCTGGCCGTGGATAAGCTCTGAGAGAGGTCAAGCTCCGATGGATGGCATGATCAAAATCAAATTGGTGCGCAGCCCGATCTGCACTCCCGAGAAGCAAAGGCGGGTGGTGCGCGGGTTGGGACTGCGCAAGCTCAACCAGGTGGTGGAGCGGCCCGACACGCCGGGCTTTCGGGGAATGGTGAAGAAGGTTCCCCATTTGCTGGCAATAGTGGAATAAGGATTTCGCGTCAAGGAGTTCTGGAACAATGAACCTCAGCGGATTGAAGCCCCCGGCCGGGCAGACGAAGACCCGCAAGCGCATCGGACGCGGCATGGGCTCCGGGCGCGGCAAGACGTCGACGCGCGGGTCCAAAGGGCAGCGCGCCGGAACCGGGTTCGGGCAGAAGCGCGGATTTGAAGGCGGCCAGATGCCGCTGCACCGCCGTCTCCCCAAGCACGGTTTCACCAACATTTTTAAGAGGCAGTACGCCATCGTCAACCTCGGCCGGCTGGAAAAGCTGGAAGGGGACGTGTTTAATCTGGATCGTCTGGTGGAACTGGGCGTGGTCAAGAAGCCGGGCGAGGGTCTCAAGATTCTCGGCGCCGGGGAGTTGACCCGCAAGATCGCCGTGGAGGCTCACTGGTTCTCGAAATCGGCTCTGGAAAAAATCCGGAAGGCCGGGGGCGCCGCGCAGGTAGTAGGCGCGGCCGCGGAGTAGCCTCGGGGAATCGAAGGGCGCGATGAACAAGTTTCTTGAAGCATTTGCGAACATCTTCCGGGTACCGGACCTTCGCAAGCGTGTGTTGTTCACGCTGGCGATGCTGGCGGTGTACCGGCTGGGCGGGCACATCCCCACGCCGGGCATCAACATCCAGGCATGGGAGACCTACTTCCAGAGCGCGTCGGGATCCATCTTCGGGTTTTTCGATATGTTCGCGGGCGGCAACATCCGCCGGCTGACCGTCTTTGCCCTGGGCATCATGCCGTACATCACGGCGTCCATCATTCTCCAGTTGCTGACGGTGGTGGTGCCCACCCTGGAGAAGCTTTCCAAGGAAGGCGAGCTGGGGCGCCGCAAGATCACCCAGTGGACCCGCTACCTGACCATCGTTCTTTCGTTTCTGCAGTCTCTCGGCATTGCGCGCGGCCTGATGTCCATGGGACAAGGGATCGTGATCAACCCCGGAATCGGGTTCACCATGCTGACCGTGATTTCGCTGACCACCGGCACGGCCTTCATCATGTGGCTGGGCGAGCAAATCAGCGAGCGGGGCATCGGCAACGGCATGTCTCTGATCATCTTCACTGGAATCGTGGTAGGGCTGCCGCACGCCATTTACAACATCTACCAGAACGTATTCATCACCAAGGAATGGAACGCGATTACGCTGCTGGTGCTGCTGGCGGCGATGGTCGTGGTGGTCGCTTTCATCGTCCTGGTGGAGCGCGGCGAGCGGCGCATCCCGGTGCAATACGCCAAGCGCGTGGTGGGGCGCAAGGTGATGGGCGGGCAGTCCACCCACATGCCGCTGAAGGTCAACGCCGGCGGCGTGATCCCGGTGATCTTCGCCTCTTCGATCCTGGCGTTTCCGCTGACCCTGCTGCAAATGAGCTGGGTCAAGACGACCCCCTGGCTCAATTCCACGCTGGAATCGATTCGGCCCGGCGAGCCGCTGTATTACGTACTTTTCGTGGCGGGCATCATTTTCTTCTGCTTTTTTTACGTTTCGATCATTTTCAACCCCAATGAGGCGGCCGACAATATGCGCAAGTACGGCGGCTTCGTTCCGGGCATACGGCCGGGGCGCAATACGGCCGACTACATGAACGAGATTCTGACCAAGATCACGGTGGTGGGCGGCATCTACCTTTCGATTTTGTGCCTGATCCCCAGCCTGATGATCTCCGGCATTCACCTCCAGCACCTGCCGCTGATCGGCAACTGGGTGGATACCGCGTTCACGTCGGCGCACCTGCGCTTCCTGCTGGAAGGTTTGAACGTACAGTTTTACTTCGGCGGCACATCGCTCTTGATTGTGGTGGGCGTGGCCATGGATACGGTCAACCAGATCGAAGCCCAGCTCATCATGCGGCATTATGACGGGTTTACCCCGCGTTCGGGGCGGATTCGCGGGAGGCGGAGCACTTTCGGAGGGTAGCGAATCAAAGGCTTTTGGAAAGGTTTGGGGGCAGGCTTGAAGGGCACTTGTGGGGCAGGCGCTTTCGCCTGCCAACCCGATTGATTACAATGGAATTATCGGTCGCTTGACGCGGCGGCGGCCCGCCCGGGACGGTTTTTGACGGATTTGCCAGGCTATAGAAGACGATGATCGTTCGAAAGACGGCCGCTGAACTGGAAAAAATGCGGCGGAGCGGTCTCCTGGTCTGGCGGATTCTACAGAAAATGAAGGAGATGACGGTGGAAGGGGTCAGCACCATGGACCTCGAAGTGGCCGCCGAAAGGATGATCGCCGACGCCGGGGCGCGGCCCGCATTCAAGGGCTATTACGTACCCGCCGCCGGGGAACATTACAAGTTCGTTTTATGCACTTCGGTCAACGATGAGATCGTCCATGGAATGCCGAATGCGAAGCGCATCCTGAGAAAGGGCGATATCGTTTCCATCGATACCGGGGTGAAATTGGACGGGTATTACGGCGATTCGGCCATCACGGCGGCCATCGGGGAAGTGAGCGAGCAGACGCGGAAGCTCATGGACGTGACCCGGGATGCGCTGGAGTTGGCCATCGATCGCGTGCGTGTGGGCAGCCGGTTGTTCGATGTGTGCGGCACGGTGGAACGGCACGTGTTGGAGAACGGGTTTTCGGTGGTGCGGGAGTACGTGGGCCATGGGATCGGGACGCAGCTCCACGAGGAGCCGCAGGTTCCCAATTACGTGGACCGGCGCAACGACAATCCCCGCCTGAAGGAAGGCATGGTGCTGGCAGTAGAGCCGATGGTCAACGCGGGGCGGCCGGAAGCGGTGGTTCGCAAGGACCATTGGACGGCGGTGACCAAGGATGGCTCCTGCTCGGCGCACTTCGAGCACTGCGTGGCGGTGACGGAGAATGGGCCTTGGGTGCTGACCAGACCGTAGCGCCGGGCGCCCGGAGGTTGGTGACCGCGACGGTGGTGGAAGAGCGCCCGCGGTTGATTTTTGAAGTTGTGCTGCCCACGCGGCAGAAGGTTATGGCCCACCTGGTGGGCGTGGTGAAGCGGAATTTTGTGAGGCTGGTTCCGGGCGACCGGATCGAGGTGGAATTGAGCCCGCACGATCCGACGCGGGGCAGGATTATCAGGAAATTATAGGTTCCGCCCCCTGGTTCGAGGCCCCGGCCGCAGCGGAGACACGAAGAGCATGAAGGTACGAGCGTCCGTCAAGAAGATTTGCGACAAATGCAAGGTGATCCGGCGCGAAGGCGTGGTGCGGGTCATCTGCGTCAACCCGAAGCATAAACAGAGACAAGGGTAACGAGAGGAAATCATGGCACGTATCGCAGGCGTAGATCTGCCGCCGGCCAAGAGGGCCGAAATCGGGCTTACCTATATCTACGGCGTCGGCCGGACCCGTTCGCGCTCGCTGCTGTACCGCGCGGGCATCGATTTCGACAAGAAGGTTCGCGATCTTAGCGAAGACGAGGTCAACCGCGTCCGCCAGATTCTCGAAGAGGAAGGCGCGGTGGAAGGCGATCTGCGCAAGGAAATCTCGATGAACATCAAGCGCCACATCGAGATGGGGTCCTACCGCGGGCTGCGGCACCGCCGCGGGCTTCCGGTGCGGGGCCAGCGCACCCACACCAACGCGCGCACGCGCAAAGGTCCGCGCCGCGGGACGGTGGCCAACAAGAAGAAGTCCGCGGCCAAGACGTAGAGGAGAGCTATGGCGAAGGCGCCGGTAAAGAGCACCAAGAAGAAGAGCTTCAAGAAAAAGGAGAAGCGCATCGTCCACTCGGGCATTGTGCATATCCAGGCCACGTTCAACAACACCATCGTGACCATAGCGGACCAGGAAGGCAACACAGTGTCCTGGTCGAGCGCCGGCTCGCTCGGATTCCGCGGCTCCCGCAAGGGCACTCCGTACGCCGCGCAGCAGGCGGCGCTCACGGCGGCCAACAAGGCCAACGAGAGCGGGTTGCGCACCGTGGAAGTGCGCGTGAGTGGTCCGGGTTCGGGGCGCGAGTCGGCGGTGCGCGCGCTCTCGACGGCGGGCATCGAAGTGCGTTCCATCAGGGACGTAACCCCCATTCCGCACAACGGATGCCGGCCGCCCAAGAAGCGCAGGGTGTAGTGGAGTAGAAGCGGGAAGAAGGTCCGGGGCGCCCTCTGGGCCGGGCTGTAAACCGCACCTGAAGGAAAGGTAAGGAGAGCGAATTGGCACGATACATCGGCCCGGTTTGCCGGCAATGCCGGCGGGAGGGCATGAAGCTCTATCTCAAGGGAGAGCGCTGTCACAGCGAGAAGTGCGCCATCGAAAAGCGCAATTTCGTTCCCGGGCAGCACGGTAAGGACCGCAAGGCGAAGATTGTCGGTTACGGCCTCCAGCTTCGCGAGAAGCAGAAGGTGCGCCGGATTTACGGCGTGCTGGAGACCCAGTTCCGCAACGCCTACGAGAAGGCCTCCAAGGCCAAGGGCATCACCGGCGAGAACCTGATGAGCGCCATGGAGCGCCGCCTGGACAGCGTGATCTACCGCATGGGATTCGGCGTCAGCCGCGCCCAGTCCCGGCAGATCGTGCGCCACGGCCACATCGAGGTCAACGGCCGGAAAGTGGATATTCCGTCGTTCCTGGTGAAACTGGGCGATGTGGTGGCCGTCCGCGAGGCCAGCAAGAAACACCCGACCATCCTGGCCGCGCGCGACGCGACGGCCCACGCCCCGGCGCCGAATTGGATCGACGTCGACCGCGAGGGTTTGACGGGCCGCATCCAGAGCCTGCCCAAGCGGGAAGATTTGGTGCAGATCCAGTTGAACGAGCAGCTCATTGTGGAGTTGTACTCGAAGTAAGGTTTCCCGAGAGGTTCATATGTTCAAGGGCTTCCAAAAACCCAAACGATTGGTCGCCAATACCGAGACTCTGACCGAGCGGTATGGCATGTTCACGGCGCAGCCGTTCCAGCGCGGTTTCGGCACGACCATCGGCAACAGCCTGCGGCGCGTGCTGCTGAGCTCCATTGAAGGGGCGGCCATTACGGCCGTGCGCATCGAGGGCGTCGAGCACGAATTCAGCCCCATTCCGGGCGTGGTCGAAGACGCCACCGACATCATTCTTAACCTCAAGCAGATTCCGTTCAAGATCTCGAGCGAAGGCGTGAAGACGGTCCGCATCAACGCCGAGCATCCCGGCGAGGTTCGCAGCGGGCAGATTGAAACCGACGCCGAAGTCGAGGTGCTGGACCGCGACGTGCACATCGCCACCGTCAGCGAAGGCGGCAAGCTGGTGGTCGAGATGCGTATGAAGACCGGCCGCGGCTATGTCAGCGCCGACAAGAACTTCGACGAGGACCTGGCGCTGGGCTACATTCCCATCGATTCGGTGCACTCGCCCGTGCGCAAGGTCAATTTCCAGGTGGAGGCGGCGCGGCTCGGGCAGATGACCGACTACGACAAGCTCACCCTGGAGGTCTGGACCAACGGCGCGGTTTCGCCGCAAGACGCCATCGGGTACGCAGCCAAGCTGCTCAAAGACCACATGGCCATCTTCATCAACTTCGAGGAAGTGCCGGAGCAGGCCGAAGAGATTTCCGAGCGCGGCCTCGACAAGATGAGCGAGGTGCTGAACCGCTCGGTGGAAGAGCTGGAGCTGAGCGTCCGCTCCTACAACTGCCTCAAGAACGCCAATATTCAGACCATCGGCGAGCTGGTGCAGAAGACCGAAGCCGAAATGCTGCGCACCAAGAATTTCGGCCGCAAGTCGCTCAATGAGATCAAGGAGATTCTGGCGAACATGGGCCTGGCGCTGGGAATGCGCATCGACGCGCACGGCCGGCTGGTGGCCCCGCCGCCGCAGACCGGCGGCATGGGGCCGGATTTCGGCCCCGAAGAAGATGGCCAGGACCAGATTGGGGAGTAGCTGATGAGACACAAAGTAGCCGGATTCAAACTCAAACGGCCCACCGCCAGCCGCAACGCGCTGCTGCGCAATCTGATGACGAGCGTGATCGAGCATGAGCGCATCGTGACCACGGTTCCCAAGGCCAAGGCCGTGCGCCCGCTGGTGGACAGGTTGATCACGCTGGCCAAGGCGGACACGCTGCATGCGCGCCGCCAGGCGGCCATGGAACTGCGTACGCCCGCCGCCGTGAAAAAGCTCTTCGACAAGCTGGGTACGCGCTTCGGGCAGCGCAACGGCGGCTACACCCGCATCACCCGGCTGGGACCCCGCGCGGGCGACGGCGCCGAGCAGGCCATTCTCGAGCTGGTGGGCTCCGAGCTGGTGAAACGCGCCGCGGAGCGGGCCAAGCGCAAGGAAGAACGTCTGAAGGCGCAGCGCGAAGGCCGCGAAGAACCCGAAGAAGGGTCCAAAGAGTAAACTCCTTCCCATTGTGGGGCAGGCGCTTTCGCCTGCCAACACTACGCCCACCAAGAAAACCCGGTGGGGCATGCCCGGCTGACATCGATAGGAGTCCGCGGCGTGCAATCGCTCCACGATCTGGGAACCGTCGCCATTTTGCCGAGCTTCCAGGCCCGACGCTGAATCGGATTGTGACCCGGTTTGGCGCCGGACCGATTCCTTTAGCCGGTGTCTCGTAATACCTTTTAGACACATGGAACGCAATTCGGCGGCGATTCTACGGTATTTCAACGAGCACCACGAGCCGTTGTTTCGGTTCGCCTGGCGCCTCACTGGCTCGGTCGCCGACGCCGAGGATATCGTCCAGGAATGCTTCCTGGCCCTGCTGAGGCCCGGTTGCGCCTTTGATCCAAATCGTACCTCTCTGCGGACGTATCTCTTCGGCGCGGTTCACAACCAGGCGCTCAAGCGATTCCACCGGTCCGAGACCGCCGCTCGGGCTCAAGATCCCCCCACTCCCGAACGGGAATGTTACGTCGCCGAGATGAGGCAGATCGTCTTACGCGCCATCCTGCAACTGCCCGAGGGGCAACGCGAAACGCTCGTGCTCGCCCATTATGAACAGATGCAGTTGGCGGAAATAGCGGAGATTCTGCAGATTGAATTGGGAGCGGTGAAGTCGCGCCTGCAGCGAGCGCGCGCCAGCTTGAAAGAAATGCTGGCGGCGTACGCCCCCAAGCCGGAGAGGAACTCATGAACGACGCGGAACTCGACGAATTGCTGGACGCTTGCACGGCCCCCGGGCCGCCGCCGTCGCTCCGGAGGGGCCTGGTTGCCGCCCTTCCCGTCGAGCGCCGAAAGGTCTTTGGCATTCCGTTGCGCTGGGCCCTGGTGGTTGCAGGTGCAACGCTGTGCGCGGCAGTGGGCGCTGCAACCTTCCAGACTTCGGTGCTGGGACAGTTCTACGGCCGTTCGAGCGGCGATGGCGGCGACCTTTACATCAACGTCACCCGCAGGATTGACCCCCCGGTGGGCCCGCTTAAAGCGTGGTCTTTGGGCGGCGGCTATTCTATCGGCGGAAGCGGCGCCGCGCTGAGCGGCGGCGCCTATCTGCGCGACCGTTCCGTCGGAAGTTACTGCGGGTATGAGTACACGCTCGAAGGGGTTGCAACCGGGCAGTTTCGCGCATCGCTTTCCGCGATGCCGCTTTCCAGGTTGAAGGAACGGACGGCGCCGTTCCGGCTACAGGGACAGTTTGGGGCTCCTCCCGGGCTCCCCGCGTCCCAGACTGTTCAAGTGGGTGAGCCGTTCGAAGTGACCTTGTCGGAGCGCGGCGGCGAGCGAATTTATGACCGGATTGTGCTCTCCTGGACGGCCCCCCCGGATTCACCGTGGATACGAAGCGCTTCCGCCCAAAACGGAAGCATGCGACTGGCCGGGCCTCAACTCTACATCGACGGGCAGTTGACCGCCAGCCAGCGCGATGCGGGCTCGGGTCCGGTCATTTGGGTCCACCTGCCAGGGCAAGGCCGGTTTCTGGTGGCCCTGGATCCCCAAGGGAATCCCAGATTCACAAAGGGCGGCCATGTGAGCGGCAATGTAATCGAGTTTCAATCCGGCAACACGCAATTCAAGATTGCCTGCACGGAGCAGATTGCGGCAGGTGGAGATCGTCCAGTGTTCGTCTATCACCAGCAGAGCTTCGAGGACGCGCTGGACCCGTCTCATCCACTCGCCGGGCAGGCGTTCCTGGGTAATGCAGGCCCGGCCAGCCTGCA
>JBEKPK010000242.1:0-8749 GCA_049520795.1 Bryobacteraceae bacterium | reverse complement strand
GGAACTGTCTGGTGGCTTTCGTCGAGGAACATGATGGAATCGTGCGGCAGGTAGTCGAGCAGCGTGGGCGGCGCTTCCCCCGGCAGACGCCCGGAAAAATGGCGCGAATAATTCTCGATGCCGTGGCAATACCCGATCTCCTTGATCATCTCCAGGTCGAACATGGTGCGCTGCTGCACGCGCTGCGCCTCGATCTGCTTGCCCTGTCTTTCCAGCTCCGGACGCCACCATTCCAGCTCCGTCCGGATGCCGTCCATGGCCCCGAGCCGGGTCTCTTCGGACATGACGTAGTGCGTTTTCGGGTAGATGGGCAGCCGCGCGTAGGTCTGCTTCACCTGGCCGAGCAGCGGATCGATCTGGGAAAGGCGCTCGACCTCGTCGCCCCACAGCTCGATGCGGTAGGCCAGGTCGTCGTAGGTGGGGTACACCTCGATCACGTCGCCTCGCACGCGGAACGTTCCGCGCCGGAAATCTCCGTCGTTGCGCTCGTAGAGGATCTCCACCAGCTTGGAGAGAATCTGGTTGCGCGAAATCCGCTGGCCCTTCTCGAGCATCAACAACATGCCGTAGTAGGCCTCCGGCGACCCCAGGCCGTAAATGCAGCTCACGCTGGCCACGATGACGCAGTCGCGCCGTTCGAACAGCGATTTGGTGGCCGAGAGGCGCAGCTTGTCCAACTCGTCGTTGGTGGTGGCTTCTTTTTCGATGTAGACGTCGCTCGAAGGAATGTACGCTTCCGGCTGGTAGTAATCGTAGTAGCTGACGAAATACTCCACCGCGTTATCCGGGAAAAACGACCGGAATTCGTGGTACAGTTGCGCGGCCAGGGTCTTATTGTGCGCCAGCACCAGCGCGGGCCGCCCAATGGCCTCGATCACCTTGGCCATGGTGAAGGTCTTCCCCGACCCGGTGACCCCCAGCAGAACCTGGTGCTGCTCCCCTTCGCGGATCCCCCGCGTCAACTCCGCGATGGCAGTCTCCTGATCGCCGCGCGGGCGGTAGTCGACCACCAGACGAAACCCCACGATTCCCCTCTTACTCCGGCGCGGAGGCTACTCCGCGTCGTCCTTGCCCACTTTCAGCACCGCCAGGAAGGCTTCCTGTGGGATCTCCACGCGCCCCACGCGCTTCATGCGGCGCTTGCCTTCCTTCTGTTTTTCGAGCAGCTTGCGCTTGCGGCTGATATCCCCGCCGTAGCACTTGGCGAGCACGTTCTTGCGCAGCGCGGAGATGCTTTCCCGCGCCACGATCTTATTGCCGATGGCGGCTTGCAGCGCCACTTCGAACATCTGGCGCGGAATCAGCTTGCGCAGGCGCGAGATCAGGTCCTTGCCGCGCTCGTAGGCGAACTCTTTGTGCACCACGATGGAAAGCGCATCCACCGGCTCTCCGGCCACCAGCACGTCCAGCCGCACCATGGGCGACACGCGATAGCCCGCCAGGTGGTAATCGAGCGAGGCGTATCCGCGCGAGGCCGATTTCAGGCGGTCGTAGAAATCGAGAACGATCTCGTTTAGCGGAAGCTCATAGGTCAGCATCACCCGCCCGCCGCCCACGTATTCGAACTTCTTCTGCGTTCCGCGCTTCTCTTCGAGCAGTTTCAAGATGCCGCCCAGGTACTCCTCGCGCGTGATTACGGTGGCGTCTATGATGGGCTCTTCGATCTGCCTGATCTCGGAGGGATCGGGGAACTTGGTGGGATTGTCGATTTCGATAAGCTGGCCGGTGGTGGTGGTGATGCGGTAGCGCACGCCCGGGGCGGTGGTGATCAGGTCGATATCGAACTCGCGCTCCAGCCTTTCCTGCACGATCTCCAGGTGCAGCAGCCCCAGGAACCCGCAGCGGAAGCCGAAGCCCAGGGCCACCGAATTCTCCGGTTCGAAATTGAAAGCGCTGTCGTTGAGCCGCAGTTTCTCCAGGGCGTCGCGCAACAGGCCATGCTCGTGCGATTCCACCGGGTAGAGCCCCGCGAACACCATTGGTTTGATCTCTTCGAAGCCTGGCAGGGGCTCCGCGGCGGGATGCTCGTCATCCGTGATGGTGTCGCCGATCTGGGCGTCCGAAACGGTCTTGATGTTGGCGAAGAGGTATCCCACTTCGCCCGCGGAAAGCTCCTCGCAGGGCGTGGCTTTGGGCGCCTGGTATCCGATGCCCTCCACTTCGAAGACCTGCCCGTTGGACCACAGGCGGATCTTCTGTTTCAGGCGCAGGTGACCGTCCAACACGCGCGCCAGGATGATGACGCCGCGGTACGGGTCGAACCACGAATCGAAAATCAGCGCGCGCAGGGGCAGGTCGGGCGAGCCTTTGGGCGGGGGAACCAGGTGGACGATGGCCTCGAGCACGTCGTGCACCCCGGTCCCCTGCTTGGCGCTCACCAGCACGGCGTCGCGCGCGTCCAGGCCGATGATGGTTTCAATCTGCTCGCGGATGCGCTCGGGCTCGGCCGCCGGCAGATCGATCTTGTTGATTACCGGAATGATCTCCAGGTTGTGGTGCAGCGCCAGGTAGGTATTGGCCAGAGTTTGCGCCTCCACGCCCTGGGAGGCGTCCACCACCAGCAGGGCGCCCTCGCAAGCCTGCAGGCTGCGCGACACTTCGTAGGAGAAATCCACGTGGCCCGGCGTATCGATGAGGTTCAACTGATAGAGAACGCCATCGTCGGCGCGGTAGTCCAGGCGCACGGCGTGGGCCTTGATGGTGATGCCCCGTTCGCGCTCCAGATCCATGGTGTCAAGGACCTGTTCCATCATTTCGCGCTGGGAAAGCGCTCCGGTTAGCTCCAGCAGGCGGTCGGCCAGGGTGGACTTTCCGTGATCGATGTGCGCAATGATGGAGAAATTGCGGATGAATTCGCGGTCCATTCTGAGAGGGAACTCTACCGATTATCCCACACGCGCGAAGCTTGCCGAGAGATGACGGTCCGGAGTTGAAGGTCCGGAGTGCGAACGGCGCCGGACATGCAAAGATGAAAAGAGATGACTATTCGGAATTCCCTTCGCCACCCGATTGGCGTGTTCGATTCGGGCGTGGGCGGGCTCACCGTTCTACAGGCCCTCCGGCGCCGCATGCCGCACCGCGATTTCATCTACCTGGGCGACACGGCGCGCGTGCCTTACGGCCGCAAACCGCCGGAAATGGTGATTGAGTTCGTGGCGGGAATCGCGGAATTCCTGTGCGGTCAGGGAGTGGAGGCCCTGGTGGTGGCGTGCAACACGGCTTCCGCGGTGGCCATGCCCGCGTTATTGGAGCGCTGCTCCGTGCCGGCGTGGGGAGTAATCGACCCGGGCGTGGAAGCCGCGACACGCGTGGCCGGCGTTTCCAGCGTGGGCGTGATCGGCACCAAGGCGACCATTGCCAGCCACGCCTATCAGCGGCGGCTGGAGACGCGCGGCTTGCGCGTGTGGGCGCAGGCCTGTCCCATGCTGGTGCACGTGGTGGAGGAAGGGCTGGCGGATTCGCCCGAAGCCGAAATCCTGGTGCGCCACTACCTGAGCGGCCGCCCGGAAATCCACGCGTTGATTTTGGGATGCACCCACTACCCGCTGCTGCGAAATGTCTTGGAACGCGTGGTGGGGGCCGGCGTGACCCTGGTGGACAGCGCCGAATCCACCGCCGAGACGGTGAGTCGGAACCTGGAATCCGCCGCACCACGCGACGGGCTGGGCCGCGTGGTTCATTTCGTGACGGGCGACGCAATCGCCTTCGCGCACACCGCCAGGGTGATCGGCGGCGTGGAAGGAGAGGTAATCCCGTTACCGGTCTCGGAGCTGGCCGCAGTGTTGTAATCAGCCCGGGAGCTTGCCCTGGCGCAGGTAGGCGGGCGTGTCCAGGTCGTCCATGTCGATGGGGTCCGCATCGTCGATCAGCGAGGGTTCCGGCTCGGGTTCCGGCTCCGGCGCCGCGGGCGGTGGCTCCGGCGCCGGTGGCTGCGGCTCCTCGATGGGCTCCTCGACCCGCACCACGGGCGTGACCGCGCGCCGCTCCGGAACCACCGCCTCGGCCGGCTGGACCCCCGTGGCGATCACCGTCACCTTCACCGAATCCCCCATGGATTCATCGAGGATCAGGCCGAAGTTGAGTTGCACGTCTTCAAATTCGGCGGCGTCGCGGACAATCGCGCAGGCCTCGTTTACGTCGTGAAAGCCGAGCTTGCCCGAGCCCGTGATGTTGATCAGGATGCGGCGCGCGCCGGCGATGCGGGTATCTTCGAGCAGGGGGCAACTGATGGCCTGCCGGGCGGCTTCGATGGCCGCGCCCTCGCCTTTGGCTACGGCCGTGCCCATCATGGCGTAGCCCATGCCCAGCATGACGGCCCGGATATCCGAGAAATCGCGGTTGATCGCGCCGGTGCTGTTGATGATATCGCTGACGCCCTCCACGGCCTGCCGAAGCAGATCGTCGGCCATCTTGAAAGCCTCGAAAAAGCTGGCCCCGCGCGGCACGAGCCTGAGCAGGCGCTCGTTGGGGATGGTGATTACGGTGTCCGCCGCCGACGCCAGGTTGGCCAGGGCTTCCTCGGCCAGCCGCAGGCGCCGGGGCCCTTCGAAGGCGAACGGCTTGGTGACCACGGCCACAGTGAGCGCTTCCAGCTCGCGGGCCAGCGATGCGATCACGGGGACCGCGCCGGAGCCCGTTCCACCGCCCAGGCCGGCGGCGACGAAAACCATGTCCGCGCCCTGCAGCAGCTCGACGATGGCGTCGGTATTCTCGAGCGCCGCCTGGCGGCCGAGTTCCCAGTTCGAGCCGGCCCCCAGGCCCTTGGTGATCTTCGTGCCCAGTTGGAGCTTGTTCGGCGCCTGGCACGCGGAGAGCGCCTGCCGATCCGTATCCATGGCATGGAACTCGACTCCGCCGAGCCCCGCGACAACCAGGCGCGACACGGCGTTGCAGCCGGCGCCGCCCACGCCGATCACCTTGATGCGAGCGCCAATGCCCGCCTCTTCTTCCATTTCGTACTTGAGGTTGTCCGCTTGCGTATCCGCCATAACCATCCCGCCTCCTTGGTGAATCAGCGCTTGGCTGCAAGGCCACGCAACCGCTCCCTTACGGCCGCGGCTCACTATAAGATTGGCGAGCCGCGACCATTAGGGAGCGGTTGCAGTTTCTGTTTCACGACCAGCCTTACTTCAGAATCTTCCCTAGCCATCCGGCGGTTTCCCGCCGAAGCCGCTCCTTTGTTTTGAGCTTGGCCGAATACATGGCCAGCCCGGAAGCCACGCACCAGGCGGGATCGCTCAATTCGGCGGGCGCATCGTCGATCCCCACCGCCTGCCCGCTGAGCGCATGGCACTGCAGGACACCCTTGGCGAGGTGGCACAGGTCCGGCAGCTTCGCGCCGCCGCCGGTCAGGAACACGCCGAGCAGGGCATTCTCCATGCCCACGCGCGCCAGTTCCGATTGAACGTGGAGAAAGAGCTCCTGGCCGCGCGCTTCGAGAATCTGGTTGATGAAGCGGCCGCTGGCGGCGCGGCGCTCCCCGCCGCCGGGGGTTGGCAAATCCACCAGGATGTTCTCCGGACAAGCTTCCGCCAGCGCGCCGCCGTACTCCAATTTCAGCGCCTCGGCTTCGTCGAAGGTCAAAAACAACCCCTGCGCCAGGTCTCGCGTAAAGTGGTCTCCGCAGACGCGGACAGTGGAGGCCAGGTAGAGGGAATCGCCCCAGTACGCCACCATTTCGGTGGACTCGGCCCCTATATCCACCACCGCGATCCCCTCGCGCCGCTCCTCGGGCAACACGGCCGCGTAACACGCCGCCAGGGCTTCGAAAACGGTCTCCTCCACCGCCAGGTGCGCCTGGTTCACGGCCCCGATCAGCGCTGCGTGCTCCTGCACCGAGGCCGTCACCACGTGGACGTTCACCTCCAGCTTGGAGGCCATCATTCTGCGCGGATCGCTGTGGCCAGGGTGCTCGTCCACCACGAAATCCTGCGGGAACAGTTGCAGCACCATGCGGTCCTCCTGCAACTGAACGTGCGAGGCCCGCTCCATCACGCGGCGGATGTCGCGCTGCTCGATCTCGCGGATGTATTCGAGATCCAACACCCCGCGGGTGTTGGCCCCGCGAACGGTGGGCCCGCCCATTCCCACCACGGCGGATTCCACGGATACGCCGGCCGCGGCTTCGGCTTCCCGCAACACCGCCAGGATCGAATCCGCGACCGCCTTCTGATCGGCGATTCTTCCCTTGAGCCAGCCCCGCGACGGCCGGGCGGCGCAACCCAGGAGACGGAGCCGTCCGTCCTCCAGAGCGCAAATCACCATGCGCGTTTCGCGGCTGGCCGCGTCGAGCCCCACCCCCAGGATCTGTTTTTCCGCCATGACCTTCTATCTCTTCGCCACGATGTGGCCGTCCCAACGCAGGTCGAACGTCCCCGCCTCCGGCGAACCCTTCTGAGTTTCCGCGTAATGGTTCAAGAAATTCTGATAATGGCGGGCGAAATCGCCGCCGCCCATCAGTAAACCGAGCGCCCGGTTGTCCACTCGCGCCACGATGCGAAGGTCGTCCGGATTGGCGACGTCCACCTCGGAGACGTCCTTGGCAAGGTAGCCCATATCCTTTTGAAAGCGCAGAAACGCGGTCACACGCTCGCGGCGCGCGGCCTCCGGCTCGTCTTCCCGCACGCCGATCAGCACGGGAAACGCAAATTGAGCCCGCGCCGGCGGCTCGAGCAGCACTCCATCGGCATCGATCAACACCGCCCCGGTGCGCAAAGGCACGAAGGCCACCGGCCGCCGTTCGCGAATGCGCACCAGGAGGCGATCCGGCCAGATACGCGACACCGAAGCGTCCTCCACCCAATCGATGGCCAACAGGCGGCGCCTGCGCTCGGCCAGGGGGATGGCGAAGACGCTCCCGCCGAAGTCGGCGGCGAAGACGCGCCGCACCTTGGCCCGGGAGCCGTCGGTCAGTCCCTGAATTTCGAGCGCGTCCTGGCGGCTGGCCGAGAGCGTGAACTGCGCCCCGGTCAGCGCGTACCGGCGCACTTTCCAGGCGGCCATACCGGTGGAGACGCACAGGGACGCCGCCACGGCCAGGCCGAGCCACAGCCGCCAGCGGACGCCGCCCGATTTTTTCGCCTCACGCGCCATCAGGCCCCCGCCTTCAGCCTCTCGAGCACTTTCTCGCCCGCCTGCCACACGCTGCCGGCGCCCAAGGTGAGCACCGCGTCGCCATCCGCCGCGGACCCCAGCAGAGCCTCCACGCCGCGGTCCGGCGTTCCCACGTATTCGGCGCCGCGATGGCCGAATTGGCGGATACGATCCACCAGCGCCTCCGCCGTGACGCCTTCAATAGGCTTCTCCGAAGCGGCGTAGATATCCATCACGAACAAGCTGTCGGCCTGGTTGAAAGCGCGCGCGAAATCGTCCATCAGGTGGAATGTGCGCGTGTACCGGTGCGGCTGGAACAGCACGTGGATACGGCGGAAGCCGCACAGCCGCGCGCTCTCGAGGGTGGCGCGGATCTCCGTGGGATGGTGGCCGTAGTCGTCGATCACGGTCACGCCGCGCTCCTGGCCGCGAATCTGAAATCTCCGGTCCACCCCGCTGAATGCCGCCAGCCCCTCGCGGATGGCGTCCGGCTTCACTTCCAGCTCCATGGCGATGGCTATGGCGGCCGTGGCGTTCAACACGTTGTGCAGACCCGGAATGCGCAGATGAAACCGGCCCAGGCCGGCGTCCCGGTAACGCAGGCTGAAATCGCTCGCGAACGGGCCGCAGACGATGTCGCACGCCTCCATGTCGGCTTGCGCGGTGGTCCCGTAGGTGATGGTCCGCCGCGTGATGGCGGGCAGGATGGCCTGCACGTTGGCGTCGTCCAGACAGACTATCGCGGAACCGTAGAACGGGACCTTGTTCACAAACTCGATGAAGGCCGCGCGGGTGGCCTCGATGCTCGGGTAATGATCCACGTGCTCGCGGTCGATGTTGGTGACCACGGCGATAATGGGCGCCAGCTTCAGGAACGAGCCGTCGCTCTCGTCCGATTCCACCACCAGGAAATCGCTGTGTCCCACGCGCGCGTTGGAGCCGCCCATGGCGCCGACTTTTCCGCCCACCACCACGGTCGGGTCCAATCCCGCGCTGTTCAGAATGGTAGCGGCCATGGAGGTGGTGGTGGTCTTGCCATGGCTGCCGGCCACCGCGATCCCGTACTTCAGGCGCATCAGCTCGGCCAGAAGCTCGCCGCGCGGAATCACGGGAATCCCCAGGCGGCGCGCCTCCTGCACTTCGGGGTTCCGCTCGTCCACCGCCGAGCTCACCACCAGCGCGCGGGCGCCCGCCACATGGGCGGCGTCGTGCCCTTCGTGGATGCGCGCCCCCAGCGCAGCCAGACGGTCCGTGGTGGCGGACAGTTTCAGGTCGGAACCGCTGATCTGGTAGCCGAGGTTCAACAATACCTCGGCGATGCCGCTCATGCCGATGCCGCCGATTCCGGTGAAGTGGAAGTGCTGGGGGCGAAAAAACATTTCCTTACAGTATTGTTTCGGCTAACGCCGCCGCTGTCAACGGAAATCGTAACGGCCGCGCGCGGCCTCCTCTAGAATCTCGGCCGCGCGCGCCGCCGCGCCGGGCCGCGCGAGGTGGCGGGCCGCTTCCGCCATCCGCGCCAGCGATTCGGGGTCCCGGCTCAGCTCCGCGGCCAGGGCGAAGAGTTTCTCTCCGTTCATCTCCGCATCTTGCACCAGGCGGGCCGCTCCGGCGCGCTCCATGGCCTCCGCGTTGCGCATCTGATGGTCGCCGGCGG
>JBEKPK010000241.1:0-8775 GCA_049520795.1 Bryobacteraceae bacterium | reverse complement strand
GAAAGGTCCGCCTCGCGGCGCACCCTGCAAGACTCGAGGTCAAGATGGATCGCTACTCCTTTCTTGTGAGACTCTTTCATTCTCTGCTTCATGCCGGTTTATCCCGGCGCTCGGGCGAAAGATCCTAGCCCACGGCGCAAGCCGTGGGAAAAGGGTGTGCACAAATAAGCCCCCGAAGGGGGCGGAAGACCGCGGTGCCTCTATCTTTCGCCCCGTTCCGAGGCTTCGCGAATATGGCATCTCCCCATGGCTCGCGCCATGGGCTATTCTCTTTCGCTCTACGAGCTTCGATTCGGAGCATCGGGGGTCCGCACTTTCTTGCCCCGCACCCGCTCCACGCTCCTATCGGGCTGATTGCAGCACCTGGAAGTCCTCCATCAGCCCGTAGGCATCCAGATCGTAAGTCGCCGCCGAGGGCGGAGCCGCTGGAGCCGCACTCCAGCTTCCCGGGTTCACCGATCCGCGGCTGCCATTGCCGAAATGGGGCCCCAGGAGGTTCCGGAGCGTTCCGCGCACCACCACCTCGATGCGGTTCTCGCCCGAGCGCACTAAACCGCTGATATCGGATTCGCAGGGCTGCCATCCGATGATGCCGCCGCTCTTTCCGTTCACCTTGACTTCCGCCACCGAGCCGCCCCATTTCCCCAGCCGCACCTTGACGCGGCCCTGGCCGCGCTCCAAGCGGTAGGACGCGGCATAAGAAACCGCCCATGCGTAGAACGGGAGCGCCTGGTCTTTCCAGGGGCCCGTCTTCAGGGCCGAGGGAGGCGCCAACCTCCAACCGGTGTCCGCGGGCTCCAGGTTGAATGGCCCAATGATGTAGATGGGCTGCAGCTCATTGTGCACCGACATGGGCGAGGCCTTGAGCGTAATCGCATTGCGGCCCTTCGTCGCGTCCGCGCCGATATCGTAGACGCCAAAAGCGCGGTCCAGCCACCACTGGTTGGGGAGGGCCTTCACAACCTTACCGTTAACCGACGCCTGCCACAGCTCGGGCCGCTCCACCACGGCTCTCAGGGTGGAAGAGTCCACCTTGTCGCCGAGCTCGAAATGGAACGTGGCTTCAAAGCCCGAGCCAGGCGGAAACTTGTTCTTATCCAGAATCGCCGTCCTGTACTGCACAGCCGTGGCCCAGGGATCGCCGGCGGCGAACCCGAAGAACTGAAATACGTTCCTTTCGGCCGTCAGGACGTATTGTTCTTTTTGAACGGCGCCGCCGAGCGTCAGATCGCAGTATTCCAACGGCAGCGCATTCGGCGCCATGCGCTCCACCCTCAACGGTTGGATGGGCGCCACCGCGCGCCACTCGGGCGTTCCGCCCGGCGCGCGGGCTGGCTGGCCCTGGTCGCCCGCCAGCAGAAGCAGGCTGCCGGCCGGCGGAATGTCGAAAGCGACTTCGACCGCCGCGCCATCCGTGCGAACGGGTTCCGGCACAGTCGCGCCGGTGAGGGGATCCAGGCGGCGAACCGACCGCGCGTTCACCCTCAGGATTCCGGCGGCCTTCTGCTCCAGGTTCGCGTTGGCCAGGAAGATCACCTGCCCGTCGAGCAATTGGCGGCGGTGATGCAGCAGCTTTCCGCCCGATTGCGGATCCCAGGAAATCCGGAAATCGCTGGTGGAGACGCGCTCCAGGAAGGCGGCATCGGCCGGCGACCGCACCGGAATCCAGTGGGCCGCCTGCTGCTGCGCCAGGCTCGTGAGCCGGTCGCTGCGGGCCCCCTGCACGAAGGCCGGCGGATCGACAAAGGAAAGCACGGAGCCTCCCCCGGAAAGGAACTCGTCGATCAGTCTCGCGGTCTCGGGTTCGATGTTCTCCGTTCCCGGAGGCAGCACCACCACGTCGTAGGAGCGCCTTCCCACCGTCAGCTTGCCGCCGGCGGCTTTGCCGTGGTCGCGCATGATATTCTCGCTGCCGATGTCGTATTCCACCTGGAGGGCCTCCAGCCGGTTGAGCAGGTCCTGGAACGCGCGGCCGATCTCCATCATGCGCGGGTTTGCCTGGCCGGGGGAACCGTACATCCAGGCGGAGGTAGTCGGCTCGATAACCAGCACGCGGTTGACTTGCTCGCCCGAGGAAAGCGCCAGCGACAGCCGCGCGAAATAGTTCGCCAGCACGCCATACTGGTCCCACCACGGCTCGTGGTAGCTGAACGATTGGGGGTAGTCGTGTTTGCGTTCGCCGGCGATGGTCTCATACGACAGGTGCTGGTTCATGAGGTTGATGCCCAGGGCGTACTCCCAGTCGCCGATGCGCTTCATGTCCTCGAAGCGCAAATCCCAGCCTCCGCCGCCGTAGGTTTCGCTCAGCGTGCGGCGCTTTCCCATCTGGTTCGCCACGCTCGCCAACTCCCTGACCGAGCGGACATTACCGACCTGGGCATTCACGTCTTCGCTGTAGTTATTGAATAGAATGTCGATGCCCGGAACTTGGGGCCAGGCGTACATGGCCATGTTATCGGGGCCTTCAGCCGGGTTGGGCCAGGTGTGTTCCCAGTAGTGCCCGGTCCAGGCGATGCCGGTCTTTTCGGCGTACTGGCTGTAGGGTTTGGACCAGCGCTCGATAAAGAGGTCCAGCAAGACCGAGTAATAATCGTGGCGTGCCTTGCGCCAGTCGCCGGTCTCCTCGTAGAGCTCGGGCAGCCGCACTTTGAGATCGTACCCGGCCCGCTTCTGAAACTCGGCGAAGAGGTCGGGCGTCCAGCGCATCGAGTTGCGGCCGGACGGGGGATTGATGTTGGGTTCGTCGCTGAAGACGCCGAGCACGGTGCGGCCCAGATCGGCGTTGAGCGCGCCTTCGTAACCGCCCATGGTCACTTCGATGAATTTCTGCGTGACGCCCGGCCGGATCAGGTCGACGTAGGAGAAGCCGGCATTCCAATCGCGCTTGGGGTAGGATGTGAGGTCGAAGCAGTAATACTCGCCCGGCCGGTTCATTTCCGCGCCCCATGGCGACGTGATATCGCGGAAGGCTTCGCCCTCGCGCTTGAGGAGGAACTTGCAGTTGGCGGCTATGGCGGGATCAAGCTGCGCCAGCTTCCGCAGCGTCAGTCCCTGGCCTTCGTTGTAGGATTCCGGCATATCGGCGGGCACGTGGCCGCCGGCGAATCCACTGGGGTAGGAGTCCTCGTCGTAGAGCCAGACGTTCATCCCGAGTTGCTTGGCCTTATCCACCGTGTGGCGCACAAGCGAGAACCAGCGTTCCGAAAGATAGGGCGTAATCAACCCAGGCCGGGGATGAATGATGAAGCTGTCGATTCCCAGGGAATGGTATTGGGCCAGGTACTGGCCAATCTCGGCTTCGTTGACGTCACCGTTCCACACAAAGAAAGGAGCCGTGCTGAAGGCGGCCGGAGGCCGGGTGAACAACTCGCGCAGCCGCGCGCCGGAATCCACCGTGGGGCCCCAAGACGGATTTGGCTGGGCAGCCGCGCCGAAGGCGGTGACAAGCAGGGCGGACGACAACGTAAGGCGACGTGGACGAAGCATGACATCTTGAGGATAGACTGTGCGGTTTGGCTTGTCGAATTCCACATGGATCGACAAATGCAGGCCCGTTCCGACCCAAAAAAGGACATAATTCCTATGGGGGCGCTCGGCGGTTATGAGCTGGAAACCGCGGTAATTGGCGGAGGAACGCCGCTTGGCCGCAGCCCTCCGGGAGATGGAATGGGAAGCCAGTCAGACGCGGCCTCGCGAATAACTGTGCCCACGCGCGTCCGCTACATTGTCCTCGGCCTGACCGTGGCGGCTTACATGATCACCTACATGGATCGGGTGGTCATCTCCTCGGCGGTTCCTTCGATTCAGAAGGAGTTCGGCTTCTCGATGGTCACCATGGGTTGGATCCTAAGCTCCTTCCAGTGGGCCTATGCGTTGTTCCAACTGCCGGGAGGCTGGCTGGGCGACCGCTTTGGCCCGCGCCGCGCGCTGACCGCCATCGTGCTGTGGTGGTCGCTGTTCACCTCCGCGACCACTCTCGCTTGGAGCGCGGCTTCGATGGCGCTGGTCCGCTTTCTCTTCGGCATGGGCGAAGCCGGCGCTTTCCCCATCGCCACGCGATCGCTCTCCCGATGGATGCTGCCTGCGGAGCGCGGCTTTGCGCAGGGCGCCACCCACGCCGGCTCGCGGCTGGGAGGGGCGCTCACCCCCGCGCTCGTCGTCTTGCTCATTGCGCGGTACGGCTGGCGCGCTCCTTTCCTATGCTTCGGTGGCATGGGGGCCATCTGGGCGTCTTTGTGGTATTGGTATTACCGCGATGCCCCGGATCGGCACAGGTCCGTGAACGCCGCCGAGCGGGACCTGATTTTCTCATCCCTGGGCCGCTCCGCCGCGAAGGACGGCCATTCCGTTCCGTGGAGACGGATCTTCTCCGCTCCGCAGATGTGGACTCTCTCCGCCATGTACTTCTGCTACGCGTACAACGTGGGCATGTACCTGGTCTGGTATCCGAAATACCTGAACGCCGCGCGGGGCTTCAGTCTGGAACGGATGGGACTGTATGCGAGCCTGCCTTTGCTGGCCGGGACCGCCGGCGATCTGCTGGGCGGCTGGGTCTCGGACGTGCTGGTAAAGCGCTTCGGCAATCTCAAGACTGCGCGCCGCACGGTCGCGGTGGCCGGTTTTCTTTTTGCCTCGGCGAGCATCGTACCCGCGTGCTACACGGCGGATCCGCTGTGGAGCGTCGGTTTCTCCGCCGCGGCCATGTTCGGGTTGGAACTGACGGTCGGCGTCTCCTGGGCGATTACCCTGGACATTGGCGGCGCATTCGCTGGATCCGTGTCCGGCGTCATGAATACATTCGGGAACCTCGGCGGCGCCACCGCCTCCGTCCTGTCGGCGTATCTTGTCAAATTGTATGGGTGGACTGCGCCGTTTCTGGTGGTGGCGGCGCTATGCCTGGTGGCGGCCGGTCTGTTTCTGCGCATTGATGCGTCGAGACGGATCGTAGAGGCGTGATGGGCAAGCGCTCAAGATCGACCGCGCTGGGATCAGGCTGATTCCCCCTCGCGGAACAGTTCGTCACAACAGTGAAATTCCTGCGCGGAGCAGGTGTACAATGCTCCGCATGAAGCCCTACTACTCAAACCGACAAAAAGAATTCTTGCGCGACCGCCGTGATGAATACTTTTCGGCCGGATAGTGGAATGCCAGTGATGACCGCTGTTGGCACAAACTTGCGGACGATCTCGAGAAGGCTCTTGACGTCGGCGTCGTCGAGCGTCATAGCAATGTAGAGAACTGGTCAAACGCTCGATACGCGCGGTCGTGCGCCGCAAAGAACTGGCGACGGAAGGGGTTAGACTGACCCGGTTCCACCGTTCATGGAGCTAGGTCCAGACGCCACCGTCGAGAGAGCGTCGTTTGCGCACTGGCTTATTGCGATTCGTGTCGCGTGGCGATAGCATCAGGACAGCCTCTTATGCCCCGTGAATGTGGCTGCCACGGCGAAAATCAAAACTGCTTCTACTGCTACGGGTCCGGTTACGTGGGCGGACTCCCATCCTCCGCCGATCTCTTGGCTGAGGCACGGGCCGAGGCTACCAAGTCGGCTCAGCTGTTATTGGCTGAACGATCACGTGCGGCAGAGGCCTTGCGCTATGCATTGGCCGACGAACGGGCAAGGGGCGAGGAGCAGGCTGAAACGCTGCGTTACGCGTTGACCGAGGAGCGGACCAGGGCCGGGGAACAGGCTAGCGCTCTGCGCCAGGCATTGGCCGACGAACGGACAAGGGCCGATGAGCAGGCTAAAACGCTGCGTCACGCATTGACCGAGGAGCGGACCAGGGCCGAGGAACAGGCTACTGCTTTGCGCCAGGTATTGGCCGAGGAACGGACCAAGGCCGAGGAGCAGGCTAGCGTTTTGCGCCGGGCATTGGCCGACGAACAGCGTTCGGCTGACAAATGGTGCACCGCTTGGGAGGAAGAACGTGACAAACGGGCCAATGCTGAGAACCGCGCCGCTGCCTTGGCCACTGCTCTGGCCACCGCCTCGGCCGATGTGCTGCGTCAAAGGCGAGAACGGGCCTACTATGGCGTGGGCATCGCCGTCATGCTCATTGTCGGCTGTGTGGTAATGAAATCATGCTAGGGCGCGACGTTTATGTAGCCCTGTTCCTGTGCTATTGCGTGTCACAAGGGAGCCTCCCCCCACCGTCATTTGACCGGACAGGACCCATTTTCATGGTGTGCTGTGAGCCGCAGCGGCTCATAGGGCAAGGCTGTCCCCGAAACTCCCAAAGCGCTGGCCAAGCGGCGCCCTCGGAAGGCTTGGCCTACTTACTCTTCCCGCCGGGCTTCCAGATTTTGCCCTTGTCGCCTCCCCCCGATTTCGCAACGGCCTGGAATCTGGCAATCCTCGCAAGCATGTCCACCGGCAGGTCCGTGCAGACATGCATCTCTATTTTCGCCAGCGGGAGCAGCCCGTCGCACTTGTTCACGAAGTTGGTTTTTACATCCAGGCTCACAAAGACCATGAGCCGCCGGCCAAACGGGGCCTGCAGTAGATTCGAGGCGTCCACGTGAAGCTTTCGCGTTCCACCAGGCTTGACTGTGTGACTTGTGGAGACCAGCGCCCCAACCCTACCGTCAGCCGACACCCCGTCGAATTCAAAGTGCACCAGCTCACCGTCAATCCTCGATCCCACGGGAACTCGTCGAGAACTTAGCGGTATGCTGATCCGGTCGCTCAACCAGCGCACGATATATGGCTCTACGACGTTCTTGAGATATGTGCTATCGGCCATTTCTTGCTAGCGCACCTCCGCAACAGGGTAACGCTACAACGGGATCCCGCCGCGCGATACGTCGATAAGCGCCTGTCCCACATTACTATTTCACCCGGTTGCCCGCGATATAGACCGCGTTGATCGCACGGGTGTTCTTGATATCGTCGAGCGGGTTTTTATCGAGCACGATCAAGTCGGCCCACTTGGAGCGCTCCAGCGTCCCCAGGTCCTTGGCGCCCAGAAACTCCGCCGCGTTGCGCGTGGCCGCCGTTAGAACCTGCATCGGCGTCAGCCCGGCTTCCACCATAAGCTCCATTTCCCAGTGCTCGAAATAGCCTGGAAAGCGTCCGGGAGGGCCCGTATCCGTTCCGAAACCGTATTTCACCCCGGCATCGGCGAGGGCCTTGATGTTCCTCTTGGCGGTCTCGAGGAATGCTGGGTATTCCTTGAAATGAGGGCCGGAGGAAATCGTCTCCCGATACGCCGGGCTCTGAAGCGTCTCGATCACTGCCGGCGCCACGCCGCGCGTGAAGAAAGGATCGCCGAGGAACGCTGGCGCGCTGGCGTAGACGAACATGGACGCCTCGCGCGAGAGCGTCGCCGCCATCTGCCAGACGCCGCGCTTCTTCATGCTCTCGATCAGCGCCTGGTCCACGGGCTTATCCCGCACGCTGTGGGCCAGGCCGTCGACGCCGTAATCCGCCAATTGCTTGGCGTCCTGTAGATAGAAAATGTGGGCCGTAACATGCAAATGACGCCGATGCGCGCCGTCGATGATGGCTTTGGCGATGGGATAGGGCATCTTCGGAAATCGGCCCAGCTCATCGTCCATCCAGAACTTGATGATGTCCACCTTCTTGCGCGCCTGCGCCGCTACCGCCGGCTCGATTTCATTGACGCTGGACACGCCCTGGTTCACTCCCGCGATGCCGCCGTAACCGCCTTTGAAGATGAAACCCTGTCCAGCCGTGAAGACCCGCGTCATCGACGGCCTTCCGGCGCGCTGCCGGTCGCGGATCTGGAAGATCAGGTCCTGGTCCGTGCCCATGCTCAGCACGGAGGTGACGCCGTAAGACGCATAGGTTTCCAAATTCTTCTCGACGTTTTCCCCAGTGAAGAATTTGGCGTCCTGCGTCAGGCCGACGGTGTTGCCGAGGTGCCCGTGCAGGTTGATGATCCCGGGCACGACATACTTACCGGTCAGGTCGACTGTCTGAGACCCGGACGGAGCGTGGAGCTGCGCCACGGGACCCACCCAGACGATGCGGCCGGCGTCCACAATCATGGCGGCGCCGGCCAGGGGCTGGCGGCCGGAGCCATCGATCAAGGTGAAGTTCTTCAGAACCTTGATCTCGCCGCGCAGCAGCGAGGCGCCCAACAGCAGCGCAGCAAAACAGGCGGCTTTACTTCGTTTTTGTGCGAGCATCTTCGAGAATCCGTTTGGCGCGCGACGGGTTGAAAACTCCGCACGAGCAGAAACGCGCCATGCAGGATGCCGCCTCATCCGGCGTCCGGCGGTTTTCCTTGACCCAATCGATCATCTTCTTCGCGAGGGAATGGCTGATCATCCCGTGGCCGCACATGGTGGAAAGCGAGAGCACCTGCGAATCCGGCAGCTTCTCGGTTTTGCCTTCGAATCCGAGCGAATAGCCGACGCTGTGGCGCGGTGTGCCGGCGTGATGGCAGCACTGCTCCGCGCCATCGATGGAGGTGGAGATGTTGACGCTGAGGCCCAGATCCTCCTCCCGGATGCGCTTCACGAATTCCTCGGCCGCCACGCGGTTGTCGAACACCGCCGCGCAGGTAGTCGGGGCGTCCAGGCTGCGGATCACGGCTTCGAAATCCGGTCGGATGTCCCGCTTCCAGTGCACCAAGGGATTCATGCTTCGCGACGGCCGGAACGCCCCGCCGTGGCGGGCATCGCCCAGGTTGACCGGCTTGTACTCGACCGCGATTTCGAGGAAGCGCCGCAGCTTCGGGAGCGAGTCCTCGTCATTATTACCCTTGCTGGCGATGGCGAACACCACGAAGTCGTCGCAAAAGCTCTCCG
>JBEKPK010000240.1:0-8788 GCA_049520795.1 Bryobacteraceae bacterium | reverse complement strand
CAAAATCGGCCACAAACCCGGTGCGGGCCAGAATGGCGCGGACCATTTCCCGCTGCACCCCGATGCCGCGGCCATGAATGATCCGCAGGGCTTTGAGGCCCATCCGGCGCGCTTCGCTCAGGTATTCTTCGACGACTTCCTCGGCATCTCGCGGCGGGACCGTATGAAGGTCGAAAACGTCCGTAATCGGGACGCGGACTGGCTCGGGTTCCGGTTCCATGCTCCCCTCTTAGAAACCAAAAGCCCGGCCAGCCGAAGCTGACCGGGCCGTAAGAACAGTATCGCGGCTGCGCGCACCCGACCCTAGGCGACCTGCTGAGACCGGTACCGGCTCAGGATCGCTTCCATCTGGTCTTTCAAGCGGAGCTTCAGCTTCTTCAAGCGCGTCTCCTCCAACTCTTCGTCGTAGGTTGGATGAGGCAGCGCTTCCAGGGCGTCCAACTTCCTGGCAAACTCGGAATGCTGGCTGAAAAGCCGGCCAAATTCCTCATTTGTTTCGATCAGGTGCGCTCTTAACTCTTCCTGTGCGTTCCGTTCCATCATGGGCATTTCCTCCCAGAGAAGTTGCCGGGCCGAGCCGGGCGATGCGGGACTCGGTGGGCAAACTCGTTATCTCTAAAGACGGGCATTACCGCCTATCGGCCAACTTAACATGAATGAAACTTCATGACAATAGCCGTTTCGGGGGGCGTGCCGTAATAGTTCTTCCTAAGGGTAAGCTCCTGAAATCCCAAGGATTTATAGAAGTTCCGCGCGGCCGAATTAGAGCCCCGAACCTCCAAAAAAACGTCTCCACGGAAACCGCGGAGAAAAGCACACATGAGCGCACGGGCAACGCCCCGCCTCCGGTATTCGGGGGCCACGGCCAGGTTCAGGACCTCGGCTTCACCGTCCGCCGTCGCCCGTGTGACCAGGAAACCGGCCACCCGGCGCTCGCGCACAGCCACCCGCGCATCGTACTGAAGGTATTCGGCCGGCGGCCAGAGCGCCGCTTCCGGGCTGGCCGCCTGAATGGCGGCGATGGCTTCCAGATCGGCCGCTTCCGCAACCCGGATTTGCCATGGTGGGACAGACGATCGTCTTTCGTCGTCTGTCAACTCCGGGCCTTGCGGCACAGACGATCGTTTTTCGTCGTCTGTCAACAACGGGGCGTCTCCCATCCTGACAGACCACCAAAAGCGATGGTCTGTCCCGCTCTTACATCTTGGGCGCGAAGTAACCCGGACGCGCCAAAACCATCAGGTCCTTGCGTCCCTTCACACGCAGTTCGACCGGATGAAACAGGCCATCGGTTGCCAGGGGCTCGGGCCGGTAGGAAAGGTTGTACTGGTGCCGCAGCTCGTTGGCGATGTCCACGAAAGACTGCGCCATGTCTTCCACCTTGAACGGGAAGAAAGCCCGCCCGCCGGTCTCTTTCGCGAAGTATTTCAGCACCCTGTCGCCCTCGCTCTCGTCGCGGCTGATGTTAGTGGAAATGGTGTAGATCACCACTTCGTCCTTTTGGGCCCTTTCGAGCGCCTGGTCGCGGGTGTAACGGCTGTAGTTGTCGTCGCCGTCGCTCACGATCACCATCGCGCGGCGAAACTTGTGCATGGGCTGATCCTGGGAGAGCTTGTCGCGACAGGCGAAATAGATGGCGTCGTACATGGCGGTGCCGCCGCCCGCCCGCAGGTCGCGGATGGCCGCGTTGGCCGTGTCCGGGTTATCCACCAGTTCGCTCCGCAGCTCAGCCTCGGTGTCGAAGCTGACGACCATAGCCTTGTCTATCCTGGGATGCATCACGGTGTTGATGAACTCGCTGGCGGCGTCCTGTTCGAACCGGAAGCGTTCGCGGACGCTCCCGCTGGTATCGATCAGAACGGCCAGGCGCAAGGGCAAGTCGGTCTCCGCGGCGAACTCCAGCACGGTCTGGGGGCGCTTGTTCTCGATGACCTCGAAATCGTCCTTGGTGAGACCGGTGACGAAACGCGCCTTCTTGTCCTTCACCGTGTAGAGAAAATTCACGCGCGTGACGTCCACCGTGATGCGCGTGGGTTCGTCGCTCTGGGGGGCAGGTTGAGCGGGGGGCGCGGGCTTCTGCCCGACGGCCCAGGGCGCCACGGCGAGTGCGCTGGCTGCCACAAACAGGGCCCATACTTTCATACGCTTTCGATTATACCGTGCGCTCGAGGCCCTTCATCCACTCTTCGAGCTCCGCCGGCAACGGCGATTCCACCACGATCTCCGCGTCCGTGGAGGGCTGCCGGAAGCGGATGCGGTGCGCGTGCAGAAAGTAGCGGCCCAGGGGAGGCATGCCCGGCGTCCGGGCAGGAGCGCCATAAACCGTGTCCCCGGCAATGGGGTGGCCGATGCTGGCCAGGTGCGCGCGGATCTGGTGGGTGCGCCCGGTGCCGATCCGCACCTCCAGAAAGGTGAACCCTGCGAAGCGGCCCAGGACGCGGTATTCGGACCACGCGGCGCGCCCCTCCCCCAGCCGGGCGGTCATGCGCGTGCGATGGTCCGGGTCGCGGGCGATAGGCCGGTCGATGCGCCCGCTCTCCTGCTTGGTTCGTCCGTGAGCCAGCGCCAGGTAAACCTTTTCCACCTGCCGGCCGGAGAATTGCGCGGCCAGACGCCGGTGCGCGACGTCGTTTTTGGCCACCAGCAGCACCCCGCTGGTGAAGCGGTCCAGCCGGTGGACGATTCCCGGCCGCAGCGGCCCTCCGGCGCTCGAGAGCGTGGCGAAGCGGTGCAGCAGGGCGTTCACCAGAGTGCCGGAATGGACGCCCGCGCCGGCGTGGACCACCATCCCGGCGGGCTTGTCCACGGCCACCACGTCGTCATCCTCATAGAGCGTCCGGATGGGGATATCTTCCGGGATGGCCCGCAGCGGCGGAGGTTCGGCGGGCTCCACTTCCACGGCCTCGCCGCCGCGCATGGTCCGCGAGGCGCGCGAGGACGCGCCGTCCACCAGCACGCGTCCGTTCTTGATCCAATCCTGAATGCGTGCCCGGCTGAATTGCGGCAGGCGCTCGTGCAGCATCTGGTCCAACCGCTTGCCTGCGTCGGCCAGGTGGGCGGAGAAACGCATGGGGGCGGCCACCCTTAACGGGCGGTCCCTGGCCCGCGCGGCGAGGCGCCGCCGTTGCTCCGCGAGTCGCTATCGGGAGCGAGTTGCCGGCGGTCATAGAATTGCACCCGGCAATAGCGGCAGTGGTAGATCTGGCCGCCGGCCATGCGCTCGAGCAGGTGCAGGAACCCCCTGTCCATGGGGTCGATCCGGTCGCGCTTCTTGAGCCGGACCACGCGGAATGTTCCGCATCGCGGGCATCGGCAGAATTCGCCGAAATGAAGCCTGAACCGGCGCGGCGCGTGGTTGATCTCGTGGCAATCGCGGCACTCGTAGATCGCCAGGTAGGCAATCCGCTCGGCGAAGGTGCGGTGGATCCGCTTCAACCGCCCGCCGCATCGGGTGCAGGTGCGCATCTCTGGAAGCTTTTATAACGCAATTTGCGGAAGCCGCACAACCCGCGCCACAATTAGAAGACTGGCCCTTTCGAGCCATAACTCACTATGCTGGACCGGATTACGGTGCATGGCGCTCGCCAGCACAATCTTCGGAATATCGACGTCGAAATCCCGCGCAACGCCTTCACTGTGATCACCGGCCTGAGCGGCTCGGGGAAGTCTTCGCTGGCGTTCGACACCATTTACGCCGAGGGCCAGCGGCGTTACGTGGAAACCCTTTCCACCTATGCGCGCCAGTTCCTGGACCAGATGGAGCGGCCCGACGTCGATTCCATCGACGGCCTCAGCCCGGCGATTTCCATCGAGCAGAAGACCACCAGCCGCAGCCCACGCTCCACCGTGGGCACCATCACCGAAGTCTACGATTACCTGCGCCTGCTGTACTCCTCCGTTGGCGTTCCGCACTGCCCGGTTTGCGGAAACCCGATTTCCTGCCAGACCACCGGGCAAATTCTCCAGCAGGTCATGGCCTTGAAATCCGGAGAACGCATCATGGTCATGGCCCCGGTGGTGCGGGGCCGCAAGGGCGAGTATAGGAAGGACCTGGAGAAACTCGCGCGCCAGGGCTATGTGAGGGCCCGCGTGGACGGCGTGTTGCGCTCGCTCGACGAAGAAATCCCGCTCGACAAGCGCAAGAACCATACCATCGAACTGGTGGTGGACCGTCTTCTGGTCAAGCCCGGCATCGAGAAACGCCTGGAAGCCTCCATCGATACCGCAACGGGGCTGGCCAACGGCCTGGTGCTGGTGGCCGTGGTCAACGGCGAAGAACGTCTCTACTCGCGCAAGCTGGCATGTACGGAATGTGGCGCCGGCATTCCGGAGCTGGAGCCCCGGTCGTTCTCTTTCAACAGCCCCTACGGCGCCTGCGAGGAATGCCACGGGCTGGGCAGCCAGTGGACCTTCGACCCGGCGAAACTGGTGGCCGACGCTTCCAAGCCCCTGCTGGAGGGAATCGCCATCGCGGCCGGCTCCGCCTACATGGAGGAGCGGCTGCGGGAGGTGGCGCGCCTGCACCGCGTGAATCTGTCGAAACCCTTCGAGGATCTTCCGCGAAAGTCCCAGGACCTGCTGCGGGAAGCGGTGGCCGCGAATCTGAACGAAAGCTACCGGGAGGCCTCGGAAACCTACCGGCAGTGGCTCGAAGAATACATGTCGCCGGTCCTCTGCCAGGCCTGCAAGGGCCTGCGGCTGCGGCCCGCCAGCCTGGCTGTGCGGGTGAAGAATTTCTCCATCGCCGAGTTCACCGCGCTGCCCATAGCCCGCGCGCTGGTAACTGTGCGGAACTGGAAATTCGGCGAGCGCGAAACCGAAATCGCCGGCCGCGTGCTCGACGAGATCCGCCGGCGCATCGAGTTCCTCTCCGCGGTGGGGCTCGATTATCTCAGCCTGGACCGCTCCGCGGCCACGCTTTCGGGAGGCGAGGCGCAGAGGATTCGCCTGGCTACCCAGATCGGCTCCAAGCTGCGAGGGGTGCTCTACGTGCTCGACGAGCCCTCTATCGGGCTGCACCCGCGCGACAACGGCCGCCTGCTCGAAACCCTCGCCAAACTGCGCGATATGGGCAACACGGTGCTGGTGGTGGAGCACGACGCCGAGACCATCCGGCGGGCCGACTACGTCATCGATCTGGGACCCGGCGCCGGCCGCCTGGGCGGCCGACTGGTGGCCGCCGGCGACCCCGCCCAGATAGCCGCCAACCCGGATTCCCTCACCGGCCGCTATCTTTCCGGAGCGCTCGAAATCGCCGCGCCACTGGAGATCCGGTCCCCTGGAGACAAGAAGTTGGTGATCCGCGGCGCCCGCCAGCACAATCTCAAGAACATCGACGTCGAGGTGCCGCTGGGGCTGCTCACGGTGGTCACGGGCGTTTCCGGGAGCGGGAAATCCACCCTCATCAACGAAATCCTGTACCGCAAGCTGGCCGCCGAAATCTACGGCTCGCACGAGGAACCCGGGGAACACGACGCCATCGAAGGCATGGAGAACATCGATAAGGTGATCCGCATAGACCAGTCGGCCATCGGCCGCACCCCGCGCTCCAATCCGGCCACCTACACCGGGCTCTTCACGCCCATCCGCGATCTCTACGCCATGCTGCCGGAATCCCGCGAGCGAGGCTACAAGCCGGGGCGTTTCAGTTTCAACGTGAAGGGCGGCCGCTGCGAGGCCTGCCAGGGCGACGGCCTCAAGCGCATCGAAATGAACTTCCTCCCCGACGTTTACGTCACCTGCGACGTGTGCCGCGGCCGCCGCTACAACCACGAAACCTTGCAGGTGAAGTACAAAGGCCATTCCATAGCCGACCTGCTGGACGCCACCGTGGAGGAAGCCCTGGGCCTCATGGAAAACCTGCCGCAAATCGCCGCCAAGCTGCGGACGTTGAACGACGTGGGCTTGGGCTACGTCCACCTGGGCCAGTCTTCCACCACCCTTTCCGGCGGCGAGGCGCAGCGCATCAAGCTGGCCAAGGAGCTGAGCAAGCGGCAGACCGGCCGCACCTTCTACCTGCTCGACGAGCCCACCACGGGCCTGCATTTCGACGATGTTCGCAAGCTGCTCGACGTCCTCCAGCGCCTGGTCGGGCTGGGCAACACGGTGGTGGTGATCGAGCATAACCTGGATGTGATCAAGACCGCCGATTGGATTATCGATCTGGGCCCCGACGGAGGCGAATACGGAGGCCGCGTGGTGGCCTGCGGCCCGCCGGGGCAGGTGATGCGATCGAAGAAGAGTTACACCGCCGAGGCTCTGCGCGGGGCCTGCGGCATGAGGGAGACGGCATGAGCAAATACGCCAGGGGCCCGCTCGATTTCGCGAAACTTCAGACCGTGGGTCTGGAGGAGCGTGGCGGCAAGGTCAAGGCCGCCGATTTCGCTTCGCCGTATCGCCCCGGCTCGGGCGTGGCCGGATGGCTCGATTCGCTGCCGCACATCCTGGCGGGCAACGCGTTCCGCGCCGTATTGGAACGTCTGCGGGAGGCGCGCGCCAACAGGCGCGCCATCATGTGGGGCCTGGGCGGCCACGTAATCAAGTGCGGCCTGGCGCCCGTGCTGGTGGACCTGATGCGCCGCGGCTACGCCACACTGTTCGCCATGAACGGCGCGGCCGCCATCCACGATTTCGAAATCGCCCTGGCGGGACACACCAGTGAGGATGTGGAAGCCGCTCTCCCCGACGGCCGTTTCGGCTCGGCCGAGGAGACCGGGCGCGAGATGAACCTGGCCATTATCCAGGGCAACGCCGAAGACCTGGGAATCGGCGAATCGCTCGGCCGTTATCTGGACGCAGCCGAGCATGCCAAGGGATGTCCCGCCCAAAGCCTGCTCGCGCAGGCCTACCGGCAGGGCGTGCCCGTCACGGTGCACGTGGCGCTGGGCACGGATACGCCGCACACCCATCCCGCCGCCGATGGAGCCGCCATCGGCAGCGCCTCACTGCGCGATTTCCGCCTCTTCTGCGCCTACCTCGCGGACCTCGACCAGGGCGGCGCGTACCTCAACGTGGGCTCCGCCGTGGTGCTGCCGGAGGTGTTCCTGAAGGCCGTCTCGGCGGTGCGCAACCTGGGGCGCCCGCTGGCCGGTTTCACGACGGCCAACTTCGACTTCCTCCAGCATTACCGGCCCCGCGTCAATGTGGTGGAGCGCCCGCACGCGCACTCGAGCGGGGCCGGGTACGCCATCACCGGGCATCATGAGCTGATGATTCCGTTGCTCGCCGCCGCCTTGATCGAGATGGAGCCATGAGCGAGGAGCAGCCGCCGCAGCAGCCCGAAGAATTGCTGTTTCCGCCGCCTGTTCCGCCGCCCGAACGCGACCCCTTCTGGACGTGGGGCGACGTGTTTCTGTTCATCGGCCTCGCGGTGGCCAGTTGGCTGGTGGGCGGCCTGCTGGTCACGGCGGTGGCCATCCTGGCGCGCGTCCACACGCAGGGCAAGGTGGGGACCCCCGAATTGCTGGCCACCCAGGCGATCATCTACCTCCTCGCGTTCGGCGCCCTCGCGCTGCTTTTCCGCGTCCAGTACGACCGCCCTTTCTGGCGTTCCCTGGGCTGGCGCGGTTTCCGGATGCCTGTGGTTCAGGTGGCGGCGTTGGGCGCGTTCACGGCCTACGCCGTCTCGTTTCTCGGCGCGCTCATTCGCACGCCCACCACCCCCAACGACATCACCAAGCTCCTGGACGACCCCAAATCCCTGATCCTCATGGCCGTGTTCGGAATCACGCTCGCGCCGGTGTGCGAAGAGCTGGCGTTCCGCGGCTTCCTCCAGCCGCTGCTGGTGCGTGCCCTGGGCCCCGTTCCCGGAGTTCTCGCGGCGGCCGTCCCGTTCGGCCTGCTGCATTACCGCGAATACGGCAACTCCTGGCGCCACGCGGTGATCGTGGCGGCCGCCGGCGCCGCCTTCGGCTGGATGCGCCAGCGAACCGGCTCGACCCTAGCCTCCGCCATCATGCACGCGTCCTATAACGCCCTGTTCTTCGTAGCCCTGGCGGGGCAAAAAGCGAATGTGTGGCGCTGAGGGGTAACGCAAATCCAGCAAGGCTGCTTCTCAACCGCGGTCAAACCCTGTGCGCTGGCTGCCGGAGCATCATCGCTCTCTTGTCGGGCCTCGCCCGGTAGAGCTGCACAGCGGAGTCGATCAGTTCGGGCTCGAATGGAACCACCTCGATCCGTGTGTCCGCATGGGCCCGGCGGTAACCCTCGGCTGCAATGGCGCACCCAGGAATGCCGGAGACGCCGATATCCCTCAGGTCGGCATCAGCAAGTCGGTTGACGGGAATGACACGCAGCCGGCTCCCGGTGCGGAGAGTAGGCGGCGGCCGGCAACCGGGGGTCCGCAAAGTGAGATACAATGTATCTCAGAAGAGCACAAGCCGATGTCGACAACCATGGTGCATGTTCGCATCGATCAGCGCGTGAAGGACAGGGCCACGAAGGCGCTCGCAGCGATGGGCCTCTCCGTCTCGGACGCCGTCCGCATGATGCTGGTTCGCGTGGCCGCGGAGGATGCCCTGCCGTTCGAGGTGAGGGTTCCCAACTCGACGACCGTAAAGGCCATGGAGGCCGCCGACCGTGGCGAGGGAAGGCGCTTCAGCTCTCCCGAGGCTCTATTGAAGGACTTGGGCATCTGACACGCCGCGCGCAACGTGGCTAGCGTGGCCCATTTCCGGCGCGACGTGAAGCTCGCCGGGAAACGTGGCAACGACATGAGCAAACTGCGCGAGGCAATCTTGCTGCTTTCTGCCGGCGGCCCGCTGCCGACGCGCTACAGGGACCACCCCCT
>JBEKPK010000239.1:0-8845 GCA_049520795.1 Bryobacteraceae bacterium | reverse complement strand
GGCCGCTTCCAATCAGGGAAACGTTGTTGTAGCGTATCTTAATCGCGCCCGGCGCGTGGGAAGTCATCTGGTCCGTGGTGGTCGCGACGTAACCGCACACCGCGCCGCTGGGGCAAGAGGCTGCTTGAGGCACAGTCACCGTCCCGCCGCCGGCCTGCCCCACCGTATCGACAGCCGTTTGAAAGGCCGCGTGATTGTCGGTGCCGTAGGAATACGTGGCGGCCGTAATTGTGGCGGCGGCGACAGCGCTGAGCTGGACCGAGGTCGAACTGAGTACCGACGTAATGGTCCCCTCCAGTGTCATGGCTCCATAATAGTAGGGAGCATGGCTCGTCGCTGTGACGGCGGGGGCATTGAGCGCCACCGAAGCACTGGAAATATAGCTGGCGATAGTAGTAATCAGGTTGCCGCCGGCGGCTCCCGCGCCAAGTACGACGATTCCGCGCCCTACGTCGGTCAGGCTGAAGCTGCCCGACGGCGAGGTGAGGACCGCGGATCCTTGGGCCATGATGGCGTCGGCCAGCGAACTGCCGCCTGGACCAGCGCCGATTACCTGGATATATTTGCCGGCGTCGAGCGTCGTGAACGAAGCGGAAGCGGAAGTCAGCACGGATGATCCCGCGTTCATCGCTCCATCCGTCCGCAGGATACCATCGGCCTGCGCGCCAAAAGCAGTTACGCTGACGTTAATCTGCGCTTGGGACGCCGGGGCAAAGGCCAGCCACAGAAGAGCTCCCAACGGGAGCGATAAACCGAAGAAAAGGCGCGAGGGCCATCGCGAGCGCCGATGAATCCAGGACAAAACCGCCACCTCCAAGGAACAAAGTGCAATCATGCCCACAACGTGCCTGGAGGTGATTAGGGGCCCGATTTGAGACAAAAAGGCGCGTTTGTACGATTATATACATTCTGTGGAGAATTGTCAAATGCCTGGAGGCGCCCATAAGCTCTCCAGGCCGAGGAACCGGAACTGGAGAAGTGTGCTGCTGAACGCTAGGACGGGAGAAAGCGGTTCGGCGGACGGATGGCCATTTGGGGCGCCGCGTAGGCGGGAAGGGAAAATTCTTGCGCGACCTGAGATGCGGTGACCCCCCCGGCGAACTGGAGGAGCAAAAGCGCCCGGGGGACTACAGCCGCTTGTCGGCGCTTGCGGAGGGTGCGCCTGCTCCGCACGGCCCCTTACTCGCCGACGAATTTCCGAATCGAGTCGTTATAACGAAAGGAAGCCGAACCGCCCGCAAGGACCTTGACGGGAGCCGCCAGGCTCAAATTGGCGTCCGAAGCAAAAACCACAGGGAATGATCCCGTGTTCACAATCCGTACTTGAGATCCCCCCTGTTCCTTGCTGGCGTCGATGGTCGCGGTCACGGACGCCGTATTGCCCGTAACGGTAACTACCGGTCCATAGGGCTCAATGGTTAGCGACTTCGAGAGATTCACCACGCCGTGATTTACATCCGGGTAGGTACATCCGATGCATGTGTCCCCCGCCCAAATCACATTCTTGCTGGTGACCAGGTTCCATGCAGGTCCCTGCGTCGTATAGAAGGTGTAGTTGGAGGTTCCCGGAAAGTTCCAGACATTGCCTTGCACGGTAACATCATTCCATGCGAAATTCCCGCTCATGTAGCCCGGATTCAGAGCATAAACGGTGTCGAGGGAGTGGCCCGCCCCCGTTACATATCCCACATTGCCCGAAATGGCGAAATTATTCATCGGAAAGGTAAACGAAAGGAAGTTGTAGGCGTTGAAGCCGTCCACAATAAAGATATTCGCGGAGACTTGCGTGTTCCCACTGGATTCCAGAACGCCGAAGGAACGGCAATCGTGACAGACGTTTCCGGTGATGGAAACGTTCGCCGGCGCTACGTTGTCGCCACCGGCTTGCGCGATGACCAAGATTCCAGTCTGGGCCGCGCTTCCGTTGATCTGTCCGATGGTGCTTAGGCAGTTGCCAAGGATCTGGACCGTGCCCGATGGGACCGTGCCATCCACGCCGTAGATCACGATCGCCTCCCGGGGCATCAAGGATATTGTGTTCGAGGAGTAGACCTGGCGGACAAGAGATCCGCTGCCCGAACCCTTGGTCGCGTCCTCCACGCCGGCATTGGACCCGTTGCTCATGACATTGTTCAGAACCTGAAGGTCGGCCGCCAACACGGAAATGCCGTCTCCATTAAAATTGGTCATCGTCGAGTTTTGAATGACCATTCCCGACACCGCGGACCCGCCGGAAAAGATGTTCTCCCCCTTGAAATCCTGGATATACACGGAATCGATGCGTATATCTGAAAAGGCGCCCCCCTCCCAGAGGTAAATCGCCTTATGAGTGATATCCCATCCGTCGCCCGTGGTCGTCAGGGGAGGATCGGTTGGGCCAAAACTGGTGTTGTACGTATTGCCGTTCGTCATGCCATATAAGTGAAGCCCGGAGATCGTCACGTTCGATACCGACTCCCCAGCCGCCCCGCTTGGCCCTCCATTGTCGCCGATCGCCAGGCAGTTGCCGCGTATTGTAGCGTTCTGGTTCGGGAACTTCACGCTGTTGGAGTAGGTCGCCCAGGCCCCCCGGCAAAACAAGCTAGTAGATGAGCCCTGGCCAGTGAAAGTGACGTTGGAATAGCGTATCTTTACGGCCCCGGGGGCAGATGCCGTTGTCTGGTCCGTCGCGGCGATCACGTAACCGCAAACTGCATGGGCGGGACAGTCCGTCGCCTGAGGTACGCTCACGACTCCTCCGCCGGAACGGCCGACCCCATCGACGGCGGACTGGAAGGCCGCCTGGTCGTTTGTGCCATAAGCGTACGTTGCGGCGGCAACCGTTGCCGAAGCTGCTGCGCTCAACTGAACGCTGGTGGGGCTCAGCGCCTTTTCAATCGTGCCTTCGAGCGTCATCGCTCCGTAGTAGTAGAGCGCGTTAGTCACCGCGCGGCCCGCGACAGCGTTGAGAAGCGCCGAAGTTGGCGAGGCGTAGCCGGCGATCGTGGTAATCAGGTTACCTCCCGACGCCCCGGCGCCGAGCACGATGATGCCGCGCCCGACATCCGTTGGAGCGAACGCGCCGGAGGGCGAATGGAGAACCGCCGACGCCTCGGTCATGGAGCCGTCCACATGCGAGGCGCCCCCGGGCCCCGCCCCGACTACCTGGATGTACTTCCCCACATCTGAAGCGGTAAACGAGCCGGACGAGGAAGTCAGTACCGGCGATCCAGCGACCATCGCCCCATCGGTCCTGAGAATACCGTCCGCTTTGGCTCCAAACTGAATCACGCTTAGTGTGGGCAGCGCGCTCCCCGCCGGAAGCGCGAAAAACACCAGGATTGCCGCGAGACACGACGCAGGCCGGAGAGCCGGGCGAAACTCTAACTGCAAATCGGCGTTCGCCTCTCCTATTCGATGGATCTGCAAGTCAATCCCCCCTGGTACGATACTATACCTAAAAGCCTCTATTATGGCTTAGCTTTGGTGTTCTTGGATACGGGCTTAGACTGTGACTCGAAGCGGAGCGCGCGAAGGGCGAGCAAAATCACCGTTTCACCCTCCTACGGGCGCCAAATGCCGGACGAGCGGGCTCTGCCGGCAACCAATGGCCCCATGTCCGGGATTGCACCTTCCCAGGCAGGAAGGTGCGCTTCGGTCTTTCCCAATCCTCCCTTATTTTGGCGGATCGTAGTGCCCGATGGCGGACAGCAAAAGAAGCTTGATGATCTCGAGCTTGCCGGACATTCCGGAGATCTTCGACGGCAGCGGTCCGGAAACCGGATACGTTCGGACCACGGGAAGTTCCTTTACCCGGTAACCAAGCCGGGGCGCCTTGATTGCAAGATAGTAATGCAGGTTGTAAGTATCGAATACGTCGCGGAACGGCTGCACCGCCGGATCCGTCAGAAAGGCCGTGCTGAACGCCCGAAACCCGTTCGTCGTATCCGTATACCGAAATCGAGCGGCCAGACTGATTATCGGCGCATGAATCAGCATCGATCCCAGTTTGCGCTCCAAAGGCGTATTGTATTCCCCGCCGCCCGGCAGGAAACGGGAACCTTGCACAAAGCCGTACCCTTCCTCAAGCGCCTTCAAAAAAGCCGGAATCGCCGCTACCCCGTCTTTCCCGTTCCCGTCCAGAGTGACCATTCCCTCGTATCCCTGAAGAATCGAGTACGCGAATAGCATGCGCAGTTGCGCGCTGAGCTTTCCCGGGCCCGTCTTAGTCAACAAGGTTCGCACCTGAAGGCGTTGCAAGGTCTCGGGGTCGACGCTGCCGTCCGTGCTTCCTCCGTCGCCGATAATCAGATCCGCGGGAAGATCGAGCTCGGCCATACGCGCTAATTGTCCTGTGATTCGGCTGCCTTCGTTTATCACGGGAATGCAGATGCTGTAACGGGAACGTCGCGGCCGGAACTCGAGCGCTTCGTAAGCAGGCGCCTGCCAGGACATATCCATCGTTTCGGTAAGTCTCACTTAGAAATCTCCACCATAAGTGCGGGCAAGAAACTCGACGGCTCGCCCGAGAGCCGGAACGGCCGCGTCCGCCTCCCGCATTTCGAGCGAAACCAAGCCGGAATAGTTCAATTCGCGCAGCGTGCGGGCCACCCGTGCGTGATCGATGACCGGCGAGTCCATCGAGGCCAGAAAGGGCTCGCTCACATGGAAGTGGGAAACCAGGTCGAAGTTGCTTCGCACGGCCGCCGGCAAATCTTCCCCAGCCAAATGCATGCATGCGGTGTCCAGGTGCAGCCGCAGGCCCGGGGAATCCACCCTCCGCACCATCGCGGCGGCTTGTGAGCTGTCGGTGAGAAACTGGCAGCCGTATTGGGACGGGTTGGCCTCCAGGCAGAGGCATGCGCCGTGCCTTTCAAAATCCGGCGCCACCGCCGCGAAACAATCCCGCGCCAGACCGAATGCGGTATCCTGTGACAGGCCGTTCAGTTCCCGGTTCTTCGGCGCGCCAAACACCAGGCTCCGGGCGCCGAACGCGCCCGCCATTTCCGCGCAGAAACGCAGGTGCTCGACCAGCCCCTCGCGTTCCGCCTTGGACCCGAACAGCTTATATTGGGGTTTACCGAAGAGGATGGCCTGGAGCGCGCCAACCGAAATTCCCACGGTGGCGTAGCGCGCCCTTACAGCCTCAGCCGACTGCCGCGACGCCTCCCGCCAGTCGGGCCACAACCGAGTTGGCGCGATTTCGACTGCCCCTATGCAAAAGCGGCGCAATATCGCCAGCGCCTCTTCATCGGTCGCGGCCGGCCATGCGATGTTGGAAACCGCCAGCTTCACCCGGCTGCGCCTTGACCGGCGGATCGAATATAGGCGCCGAGACGGGACAAAACGCAGTCCGCGTCGGACCGGTAGCCGTGATTGCCGCCGAACAACTCCGCATTGCGGGAACGAAGATCGTAATGAACCACTGCGCCCTTTCCCGGGCCCACCTGCTTATGCGGGAAGAACGTATCGACGATACGTTCCGTGCCGAGCGGCTCTGTCACGAGATTCACCAGATCTAACTGATGCTCCTGAATGGTTCGTAAGTCCTCCCAAAGAGAAGTGACGTCGTAATACTGGAAGAAACTTCCAGGGTTGATTGCGTCCAGGCAGTTGTCATGCAGCAAATCGTATATGACGTTCTTCTTCAAGCCCGGGCCGAACAGCCCGGGCAGCCGCACGATGTGAACCTCGGGAAAGATCTCCCGAAAAGCCTTCTCGAGAACCAAACGATTGGCTCCATATGCATGATTGGAAAGTCCCTCGCAATCGTAGGACTCGTCGGCGCCGCGGGTTACAGGGTACACATCTACCGTCGAAATCAGAAAGGCGCTCGCGGCCCGCGCTTCGGCCACGTTCCGGATAAGCCTGTCTATGTTCGCGCGATCCGCTTGCGGATGCTGGTTAGCCTTCCACTTTTCCGCCGGCGCCCCGGCGCAGACCAGCAGATCGTACTGGCGGCCCCGGATCTCTTCGATACTGTTCGAGCGAAACAGATCCGTAAACGAGTGTCGCGCAGCCAAATTGGAGCCGACGAAGCCGCTGTATCCGATAAGGCAACTGCGGGCCTGGCTCGACACGGCTACCGCCCCGCGGCAGCGGTAGTCGGACTTTTTGACGCGCCGCCGCCGGCATACCATTCGTACGTGCTCCGGATGCCCTCCTGCAATCCAATCCTCGGCTGCCACCCGAAACTGCGAAGCCGCGAGGTGTCCAGCAACTTGCGCGGAGTCCCGTCCGGCTTGCTGCTATCCTGCACGATTTCCCCTTTGAAGCCAACGATCCGGGCAATCAGGCGCGCCAGATCGCAGATTCTGATCTCTTGGCCCGCGCCTACGTTGATGATCTCCGGCGAGCTGTAATGATCCATCAGGAAGAGAGCGGCGCCGGCTAGGTCGTCAACGTGCATAAATTCGCGGAGAGGAGTGCCGGTTCCCCAAATCGATACCGATGCGGCGCCAGCCAGCTTGGCGTCGTGAAACTTCCGCATCAGCCCCGGCAGGACGTGCGAGCCCTCCAGGTCGAAATTGTCCCCGGGACCGTAGAGGTTCGTGGGCATCAAGCTGATGGCATCGAACCCATACTGCGACCGATAAGCCTCCGCCATCTTCAAACCGGCGATTTTCGCGATGGCATAAGGCTCGTTGGTCTGTTCCAGGTAGCCGCTGAGCAAATACTCTTCCTTCATCGGCTGCGGAGCGAGCCTGGGATAGATGCAGGATGATCCCAGCAACAGCATCTTACGAACGCCGCTGCGATATGCCGCGTCGATCGTCAGCGTTTGAATGAGCAGATTCTCGCGAATGAACTCGGCGCGCCGGCTGTTGTTTGCGTGGATTCCTCCTACCCGCCCGGCTGCCATAAAGACATACTCCGGACGTTCGGATCGAAAGAAGGCATCGACGGCGTCCTGGCGGGTGAGGTCCAGCGCGTCGTGTGAACGCAATATCAGAGCTTCGTAGCCCTCCGCACGAAGTTTTCTCACGATCGCCGAGCCCGCAAGCCCGCGGTGCCCGGCGACAAACACTCGACTCTGTTTATCCATCGACAATATCCTATGCGTTGGCCACACCGCGCAATGCAATATGGTGTCCCGCTTTAATCAACGTCCTCTCCTGCTCCGCCAGCTCTAAATCGTGTCGCGCCATCATCGCAACCAGTTCCTTGAAAGAGACCTTGGGCCTGAATCCCAAGAGTCTCCGCGCCTTTGAGCTGTCGCCCATCAGGTGATCCACCTCTGTGGGGCGAACATAGCGCGGGTCGAGGTCCACAATCTCGCGCCAATCCAAGTCTAGGTGGCTGGCTGCTTCGTCTAGAAAGTCCCGAACGGAGTGAGACTCGCCTGTGGACACCACAAAATCGTCCGGACGGGGCTGCTGCAGCATCGTCCACATAGCCTCCACGTAATCGCCCGCAAAACCCCAGTCGCGCTTGGCGTCCAAATTGCCAAGGAAAAGCTTCTTTTGCAGGCCCATCTTAATGCGGCACAGAGCGCGCGTAATTTTGCGCGTCACAAAGGTCTCGCCGCGTAACGGAGATTCGTGGTTGAACAAGATTCCGTTGCAGACGAACATTCCGTAGGCCTCGCGATAGTTGACGCAATACCAGTGGGCCGCGACCTTGCTGACGGCATACGGGCTGCGCGGGTAAAAGGGGGTGGCTTCGCTTTGCGGAGGCTTGGCCGCGCCGAACATTTCCGAGGACCCCGCCTGGTAAACCTTCACCGGGCGCCCCGTTACCTCGATATAATCCCGGAGAGCCTCCAACAACCGTAGCGTGCCCGTCCCTACCACGTCGGCCGTGTACTCGGCCTGTTCGAATGACACTTTGACGTGGGACTGAGCGCCGAGATTGTAAATCTCATCCGGCTGGATCTTATGGATAATGCGCCGCATGGAACTGCCATCCGTGAGGTCGCCATAATGCAGGAACAGCCTCGCATCCGGACTGTGCGGATCGCGGTAGAGATGGTCGATGCGGTCCGTGTTGAAGGTGCTGGCCCGACGGAGGATGCCGTGAACTTCGTAATCCTTATCCAGCAAAAACGCGCTCAGATAGGCGCCGTCCTGGCCCGTAACTCCGGTGATTAAGGCTTTTCGCATATAGGGACTTCCAGCAACTCCAGTTCGAAACCGACCCCGTACAACGTCCGGGCTGCCAGGGCCGGTCCTCAAATGTTCGATGCTTGACCTGCAAAAAGGGTGCGACCGCCGGCTGCGGCCGGCCGTGCCTCCCAAGTCCCGACCCGGCCGCCACACTCCCCAGTCGCAAATCCGCTCCGGAGGCGCGTCCAGCGCCGGACGGCCACTCTCATTATCCGGATTTGTTTCTCAAAGTCAAGCCAAACCGCGCTGGCGGCCCGGGCGTCAGTCGTGCTGCGGCAGCAAGCTTCGGAGCGTGTAGCGGACCGCCCCAAACACGCTCGGAAAGTGAGCCAACCGCAATCATAGGCATGAGCGTGCGTCATGCCGCGAAGTGCACTCAGTGGAAAGTCAAGCCCGAAGCAGAATGCGACTGGCCGGGACGGATGAAACTGAGTGCTTCTATGCACAATGCCAAAGTCCGCCACGGGAAAGTGGACCCTTGCCGCCTGCCACTTCAGTCCCGGCGACGCCGATTCCGAAAACGTGGGGACAGAAACCGTTGGGTTGCATCCCCGAGACAGTCTAACGCCGCCTTCGGAGGCCGCGGCGCTAGTACTAAAGCGCGGAAGTTCGGAAAAATCATAGCCATGATAGTACTTCTCGGGCTCCAAATTAAAGACGAGATCGACAGGGCTCGCCTTGGGTTTCCTGGAAGACGGAGCGCAACGTTACAAATCACACAATGAAGCAAGCGGCGGGGGAGTTGCGGTTTTCAACAGTCG
>JBEKPK010000238.1:0-8883 GCA_049520795.1 Bryobacteraceae bacterium | reverse complement strand
TCCCACCTTGTCAGATCAAGCCAGCACAGCGCGTCCGAGCTCCGCTCGGATTGACAAGCCAGGAGGCTTATCCCACTGTGTCTCCGCGCACACCCGCGTTTGACACGTTGCGCGGCCCGCGCCTAATCTATCGACATCGTTATCGAATGTCGAAAACGAAAGCTGAGTACGAACACGCCGTGGATCGCGAGCTTTACTCCGGTCTTTTGCGGCTGCACGTGCTGCATCACGCCGCGCGGGAGCCTATCTTCGGCCTGGGCATGGCTGAGGAACTAGCGCGGCACGGCTACCGCATCAGCCCCGGCACGTTGTACCCGCTGCTGCACGGGCTGGAGAAGAAGGGCTATCTGCGGTCGGCGGAGCGGCGCAATGGGAAATCCCTGCGCAAGGTCTACCGGGCCACGGCCCTGGGCCGGAGGGCATTGGCGGCGGCTGCGATCAAGGTCCGCGAGCTGCTTAGGGAGCTGATGGAAGAATGAGAACGGCTCGCGGGATGTGGATGGCCGCGTTGGCGGCCGTGATGGCCGGGACTGGTGGCGCGCAGCCGGCGGGACTGACCATGGCCCAGGCCGTGGAGGCCGCTCTACGCAACTATCCGGCGGTTCGCGTGTCGCAGGAGCAAGCCAACGCCGCCGGGGCCGCCATCGGCCTGGCGCGCACCGCCTACCTGCCGCGGGTGGACGCGATGGCCCAGGTGAACCGGGCCACGCGGAACAACGTTTTCGGCATGTTGCTGCCGCAAAGCGTGATTCCTTCGATGTCCGGACCGGTGCTGGGCACCAACAACTTCGGGACCGCGTGGGGCAGCGCTATCGGAACGCTGGTGACGTGGGAGCCTTTCGATTTCGGCCTGCGCCGCGCTGGCGTCGCAGCCGCCGAAGCTTCCCAAGCGCAGGCTGAAGCGGCCGTGAAGCGCACCGGGTTCGAGGTGTGCGCGAACGCCGCTGCGGCGTACCTGACGCTGGCCGCCGCGCGGGAGACGGTGCGCGCCGCGCAAGCCGCGGTGGACCGCGCTGCAACGTTGGCGGGCATCACCCGCGCGCTGGTGGGCGCGGAATTGCGTCCCGGCGCCGACGCTTCCCGCGCCGAAGCCGAGCTGGCCGCCGCGCGCACACAACTGGCGCGCGCCTCGCAGGCTGTCGAAATCGCGCGCGCCGGCGTGGCGCAGTACGTGGGCGGGGAACCGGGGGGGATCGAGATTTCCGCGCCCGGCCTGCTGCAACTGCCCCCGGAGGCGCCGGCCGCGCCGCCCGATCCGGCCGCCCATCCGGCGGCGGTGGAACAGAGCGCCGCGGTAGAACAGTCCAACGCGCAGATGCGCACGCTCGAGCGGCAGTGGTTTCCGCGGTTCTACTTGCAGGGCGCGGCGTATGCGCGCGGAACGGGCGCGGAGACGAACGGTGGAATTCTGGGCGGCGTCAACGGCCTCGCGCCCAGCGTGCAGGATTACGCGCTGGGGTTCACGGTGAATTTCCCGGTGTTCGACTTCGCTTCGATTCGCGAGCGCGAGCGGGTGCAGGCGGCCACCGTGCGGGCCCAGGAGGCGCGTTCGCAGCAGATTGCGGCAGACCTGAGAGCGCAGTGGAACGTCGCCGATGCCGAGCTGCGCGGCGCGCGTCAGGTGGCGGCCAATACGCCGGCCGAGGTGGCCGCCGCTCACGCCGCAGTTGAGCAAGCCGGAGCGCGTTATCAATCCGGCCTGGGCGCCATCGACCAGGTGGCCGAGGCGCAGCGCCTGCTCGCGCAGGCGGAGATCGACGATGCCCTGGCGCGTCTGGCGGTGTGGCGCGCGTTGCTGGGCGTGGCCGCCGCGGCGGGGGATTTGCAGCCGTTTCTGGCGGAGGTGGGGAAATGAGGGAGGCGGCGTGGGGCCAAGCCTTCGGGCTTGCCGCCGGCCTTTTGGCCGGCGTTCTTCGCGCCGATCCGCGACGCCGGGCAGAAGCCCGGCGGCAAGCCCGAAGGCTTGACCCCACAACGCGGCGGCGCCGATGCCCGCCGCTCAGAGGAGGCCGGCCATGCGTCTGGTTCTAGGCGCCCTCAGCCGCCCGGTCACCGTTTTGGTGACGCTGGTCGCCGTGGCGCTGTGCGCCATCCTGGCCATCGAGCGCATGCCCGTCGATATCTTCCCCCAAGTGGGCGACCCGGCCATTTACGTGGCGCAGCCTTATGGCGGCATGGACCCCGCCCAGATCGAAGGCTTCCTCACCTATTACTACGAGTATCACTTCCTCTACATAACCGGCATAGACCACGTGGAAAGCAAGAGCATCCAGGGCGCCGCGCTCATGAAGCTGGTGTTTCACACGGATACCGACATGGCGCAGGCCATGGCGCAAACCGTGGGTTACGTGAACCGCGCGCGTTCCTTCATGCCGCCCGGCACGGTGCCGCCGTTCATCACGCGCTTCGACGCCGGCAGCGTGGCCGTGGGCCAGCTTGTCTTCAGCAGCCAGACGCGCACGCTCAGCGAAATGCAGGACCTCGCGCTCAACCGCGTGCGGCCGCTGTTCGCTACCCTGCCGGGAGTTTCCGCGCCCCCGCCATTCGGCGGCAGCCAGCGCACCATCGTGGTCACGCTCGATCCCGACAAGCTCCGCCAGTACCGCATCTCCCCGCAGGAAGCCATCGCCGCCGTGAGCGACGCCACCCTGGTGATGCCCTCCGGAAATATGTGGACCGGCCAGATCGAGCGCATCGCGCGCACCAACGCCACCCTCGGCGGCAACCTCGCCGAGTTGCTGGGCGCGCCCATCCGCGCGGTTTCCGGGGCCACGGTTTATTTGCGCGACATAGGAACCGTGGAGAACGGCTCGGATCTGGTCACCGCGTATGCCCACGTCAACGGCCGCCGTACGGTCTACATTCCGGTTACCAAGCGCGCCGACGCATCCACACTGGCGGTAATCAACAGCGTCAAAGCCGCGCTGCCGGGCTTCCGTAAGATTGTGCCCGAGGACATCGACATCCGCCTGGAGTTCGATCAATCCCCGTACGTTGCCAATTCGCTGCGCGGGTTGATATTCGAGGGGCTGCTGGGCGCCGCGCTGACCGGCCTTATGGTGCTGATCTTCCTGCGCGACTGGCGCAGCGCGCTGATCGTGGTGGTGAACATCCCGTTCGCGCTGGTAACGGCGGTGGTTCTGCTCTGGCTCACGGGCCAGACCATCAACATCATGACCCTGGGCGGCCTGGCCCTGGCGGTGGGCGTGCTGGTGGATGAGGCCACCGTGGAAATCGAGAACATCCACACGCAGATGCTTCCCGGCGTGTCGCGGGCGCGCGCGGTGATTGAAGCGTGCAGCCGCACGGCGATGGCGCGGCTGCTTTCCATGTTCTGTATTCTGGCGGTCTTCGTGCCGTCGTTCTTCATGGTGGGGGTGGGACGGCAGCTTTTTGTTCCGCTTTCGCTGGCCGTGGGGTTCGCCATGATCGCCTCCTACCTGCTATCGAGCACGCTCGTGCCGGTGTTCGCCACCTGGTTCATGAAGGAAGCACGCGCCGGCGAGCGGCGGCAAGGCCTGCTCAGCGCGTTCTATGGCCGGTATCTGGGCGTGGTGCTGCGCTTCCGGTGGCCGTTGGCGTTGGTCTACCTGGCCACGTCTTTCGGGCTGCTCTACGTCTTGGCGCCGCGCCTGGGAACGGAGATTTTCCCGGACGTGAACTCCGCTCTGTACCGCATCCGCATGAGGGCGCCGGTGGGTACGCGCATCGAGGAAACCGAGCGCATCCTGCTGCGCGCGCTCGATATCATCCGCCGCGACGCCGGCCCTGGCAACGTCGCCATCACCAGCGACTTTATGGGCCTGCAGCCTTCCAGTTACCCGGTCAACCTGATCCACCTGTTCACCGCCGGGCCGCAGGAGGCCATCATCCAGGTTGCGCTGAAGCCCGGCGCCCCCGGTGGCGAAGCGCTGCGGGAGCGGCTGCGCGCGAGTTTCCGGCGCGAGCTGCCGGGCACGGAAGTCTCATTCGAAGCCGGCGACATCGTCAGCCAGGTGATGAGCTTCGGCTCGCCCACTCCGGTGGAAGTCGCGGTGCTGGGCGCCAACCTTCAGGACAATTACGCGTACGCCCAGAAGCTTCAGGCGCGGCTGGCAAAGCTCGATTTCCTGCGCGACCTTCAGTTCGCGCAGGAGATGAACTATCCCACGCTCGATGTCGATATCGACCGGGACCGCGCCGGGCAGTTCGGGCTGACCATGGGCGACGTGGTGCGCTCCATGGTTCCGGCCACCTCGTCCTCGCGTTTCACGGCTCCCAATTACTGGCGCGATCCGGTTTCCGGCAATGCCTTCCAGATCCAGGTGCAATTGCCGCAGAACCGCATGCAGAGCGTAGAGCAGATGGGCGGCCTGCCGTTGATGCGCGATGGCCGCGGGGCTCCGCTGCTGGAGGACGTGGCGACGTTGAAACCCGGCGCCATGCCGGGTCTTATAGAACGTTACAACGGACAGCGCGTGGTCAGCCTGACGGCCAACATCCACGGCCTGACGCTGGGCCAGGCCGGGCCGCGGATCGACCAGGCCATCGCGGGGGCCGGCGCGCCGCCGCGCGGCGTGAGCGTACGGATGCGCGGCGAGGCGCCCGCGCTGGAACAGACCATCTCCGGTTTGCGCATCGGTTTGCTGCTGGCGGTGGCCGCCATTTTCCTGCTCCTGGCGGCCAATTTCCAATCCCTCCGGCTGGCGCTGGCCGTGATCCTTAACATCCCCGCCGTGCTCTGCGGAGTAATCCTGATGCTGCTGGCCACGGGTACCACGCTCAATATCCAATCGTTCATGGGGGCCATTATGGCCATCGGCATTGCGGTGGCGAACTCGATTCTGCTGCTCACGTTCGCGGAACGGTCCCGGCATGAGGGACACGCGGCGTCCGATGCGGCGCGCGAGGGCGCGGTCAGCCGCTTGCGCGCCATTCTGATGACGGCGGCGGCCATGATATGCGGCATGGCCCCGATGGCCATCGGGGCCGCCGAAGGTGGGGCGCAGGCCGCGCCCTTGGGGCGCGCCGTGATCGGCGGGCTGGCGCTTTCCACCTTCGCGACGCTCACGGTGCTGCCCTCCATTTACGCCATATTGCAGGGCCGGGCGTCCGCGACGTCGCCGTCTCTAAATCCCGCCGATCCGGGGAGCCGATACCATGAAGCGAATTAAGGACTCGTCAGGTTGGGCCAACCGCTCCCTAACGGTCGCGGCTCGTAACAGGGTCGCGCATTCCACCCGTGGCGCAGCCTCTCAGGCTGCCGCGTCGAGACTCGTCTCGACGCTTGGTGGCTGGCTGAACCCAGACTCGACACGAGTGTCGAGTCGGCAGGCTGAGAGCCTGCGCCACGGAACACGACTGGTGGCGCTCCTCACTTGCCTGCTTGCCCTGGCCCTTCCGGCGCTATCCCAAACCGCCGATCTGGCGGTGGTGGCGTCGAGGCCGGTCTCGCGGACCATCGACCTGCCGGGCGAGATGTTGCCTTACCTTTCCGTCGCGGTGCGCGCCAAGGTTCCGGGGTACGTGGAGCGCATCGTGGTGGACCGCGGCTCCGCAGTGAAGCAGGGTGAACTGGTGGCCGAGTTGAGCGCTCCCGAGATGGAGCCGCGGATTGCCGAGGCGAACGCCAAGGCGCTGGTCGCCGAGGCCGATCGCCTTCAGGCCGAAGCCCAGCTTGCCGCCGCGGAAGCCACCTTCGAACGCCTCAAGAAAGCCGCGGAAACGCCCGGCGCCATCGCCGGGAACGAGGTTGTCCAAGCCGAAAAGCAGGTGGACGCGGCGCGCGCCGTGGTCCGTGCGCGCCAGCAGGAGGTGGCCGCCGCGCAAGCCGCGGCGCGGGCGCTCCAGGATTTGCAGGCCTATCTCACCATCACCGCGCCTTTCGACGGAGTAGTTACCGACCGCCTGGTTCATCCCGGCGCGCTGGTGGGAGCGGGGGACCAGCCGCTCGTGACTATCCAGCAGGTCTCCCGTTTGCGCCTGGTGATTTCCGTGCCCGAGGAATACTCCGGCGCCATCGCGCAGGGCGCCGCCGTGCCATTCCACATCCCCGCGCATCCCGAGCGAACCTACTCCGGCACGGTGGCCCGCATCGCTCATGCGCTCGATCCCAAGACGCGCACCATGCCCGTAGAGTTGGAGGTGGACAACCGCGACGGCTCACTCGCGCCGGGCATGTACCCCACGGTGAAGTGGCCCGTGCGAAGCGCGCAACCCGCGCTGTTCGTCCCTCGAACCAGCGTTGTAACGACCACCGAGCGAACCTTCGTCATCCGCGACCACGAAGGCCGCGCCGAGTGGGTGGACGTGAAAAAAGGCCCGGTAGAGGGCGACGTGATGCAGGTTGCGGGCGATCTGCGCCCGGGCGACAAGATAGTCCGCCGGGGCACGGACGAATTGCACGAGGGGGCGGCGATTGGGCGATAGGGCGTCGCTATCTGGTTGATAGAATCGAGGCAGCATGACCTTGGTACGCATCCAAGACGCCGCCCCGCTTACGGGCTTCCGTGTTCGCCTTTCGCTGTCGGATGGCCGGGAAGTCGAGCGCGACCTGGAGGGTCTCCTCACGGGGCCTGTCTTTGCCGGGATTCTCAGCAATCCCGAGCGATTTCGGGAGTTCCGCGTGGACGGAGGAACCCTGGTGTGGCCCGGCGGCGCGGATCTCTGCCCCGATGTCTTGATCTGGGGCGGCCTGCCTCCGGCCGAAGCTGTTTCCGACGCGGCTTAGCCGGCAACCGCTCCCTGACGGTCGCGGCTCGCCAAACCAGCATTGAGCCGCGACCGTGAGGAGCGGTTGTCCGCGATTGACCAAACCATCAACGAGCCGCGACCGTCAGGGAGCGGTTGTCGGCGACGGGCCGGTCACGCGCGGCGCTCTTCTTCGATGTGCTTAAGCCGGGCGCCGAGGACTTCTTCGACGCGGCGCAGTTCCGCGCGCCATAGGTCGCGGAGGTCGTCGAGGCGCTTGTCAAGGGCGGAAAAGCGGGTGTTGATATAGGCGAGCATGATCGATCAGGGCGTTGGAGACGATCGGAACGCCGATGGCCAGGTAGAGTTGGGTATCGGTCATGGGGAAGCGCCTTTCCCTCGCTCCGATTCTACCGGTTTTTTCACACGTTCGCGGCTCGGATGCGCTCAAAGCCGCGACCGTATGGTGACGGATCTCTCCTCTTCACGCCGGCCTTCCGGACACCAACCCGAGATTTGTGATATTGTCACACGTCAGGGGTGTGTGATGTCTATTTCGATCTTTTCGCGCAGGAGTTTCATTAAGGGCGCCGGGACGGCCGGCACGGTACCGCTGATTGGTACGGCGCTCGCCGCCGGTCCCTATCAGCAAACGAATGTCGCGGCGTTGAAGGGCTCCGCCCACTCGGTGGTCATCCCGACCCACGAGTTCACCGGCAACCTCGACGAGCGCCTGGATTTTCCCGTCGACTGGACCCTTAACGTGATGAGAATGAAGGGCGAAGGCGACGCGGTGTTGACCCCCCAGCAAATCACGGCCGCCATCCAGAAACCCATCGGCGCATCGCCTTTGCGCGAGCTTGCGGCCGGCAAGAACAACGCGGTGATCACCTTCGACGATATGACGCGTCCCACTCCGGCGTACGCCATCGCGCCGCTGGTGCTGGCCGAGTTGAAAGCCGCGGGCATCAAGGACGAGAACATCCTCTTTCTAGGGTCGTTTGCCACCCATCGCCCGATGACGGTGGACGAGGTCCAGAGGAAGCTGGGCAAGGAAATCGCCACCAAGTACGCCTGGCTGAACCACGCTTGTTTCTACGGCTGCAAGGAGCTTGGCACGACCAGCTACAAGACCACCGTGGCTGTGAACCAGAATTTCATGGGCGCGGACCTCAAGATCACGATGAGCGGAATTAAGGTCCACTACGACGCGGGTTACGGCGGGGGCGCCAAGGCCATTTTGCCTGGCCTTTCTTATATCGAAACCGTGGAGCACAACCACAACGTGATCCTGCGGCAGACCAAGACCTCCGGTCCGGTCAGAATCTTCAAGAACGAGATGCGGTTGGACATCATCGAAGCGGCGCGGATGGCCAAGGTCGATTTCAGCGTGCAGACCATGTACGACGAGAAACTTCGGCCCACCCACGTCTTCGCCGGGGACATCGTCGACGCCCATCACACCGCGGTCCGGTTGGCCGCCAAGACCTATTGCACGGAGACCTTCCAGAACCCGGACATCGTGGTGGCTAACGCCTACCCGCAGAACGCCGAGGCGTACAACCCGGCGAAATGGCTCCGCTATTCCATCAAGCCCGGCGGCACGGGCGTGCTCATTATCCAGAACCCGGCGGGCCCGGACCCGATCCATTTTCTGAATAACCGCACGGCCAGCCGGAGTGGAATGGCCTGGTTTCAGTCCAGGAACAGAGTGGGCGGTTTCGGCCCCGGCGGCCAGGGGCAGAATGTCGGCCTCATTGTCTACTCCCAGTACCTGAACCGCAACATCATGAACAACTACGCGGCAGGCACGATGTTCGCCACCAAATGGGAGGAAGTGATCGGGTTCCTGAAGGACCGGCACAAGGGCACTGGCGTCCAGGTGGCCGTGTACCCGTACGCCGGCATGCAGCACCAGATGATCGAGCTCGACGGCTAACCAGCCATTTCTCGCAGGCGCCGGCGTGGTGGGGCGGACCCCCTGGTCCGCCATAAGCGTTGAAGTAAGGCCCTTTGGCTTCGTATCAGGGCACGGCTTGAGCCGTGCCGTAGAGGTACAAGTGAGAGTCGGGCTTTAGCCCCTGATGCGGAACGGGTAGGCGCAGGGGCTAAAGCCCATGATTGTGCGAATCTTTTCGGCACGGCTCAAGCCGTGCCCTGATACAAACGGAGGTTGCCCCGCCTGAGAAAGCCACGCCCCGGTCGGGGCTTAGT
>JBEKPK010000237.1:0-8895 GCA_049520795.1 Bryobacteraceae bacterium | reverse complement strand
CCCGCGGATGAAAATGAGGCAATCTTCGGCGGTACTCGGGCATGCCTGGCGCCGGGCAGGCGGAACCGCCTGCCCCACCAAGTCAAGTGCCCCAATCGGGCCGACAATCTCTCAGAAATGTAGAAACTCCAGGCCCACGGCGCAAGCCGTGGGAAACGTGCGTCATCCCCGCAGCCCCGGAGGGGCGTAAGATCGCATCGCAGAGCCTGCTTCGGTTCTTTCGCCCCTGACGGGGCTTGGATGATCTCGGTTCCAACCCATGGCTTGCGCCATGGGCTACTGTCTTTCACCCCTCCGGGGTTCTTGAAAAAGGCCATCAATGCGCGTCGCTCGTTCCGGCCCGCCGTCTCCCCAACCACGCATAAACCCCGGCCAGGAGCATGGCGCCGATGCTCAAGGAGCGGGTGAGCACGGCCTCCATGCCGCCGGTGTAGCGAAGGGAGATTTCGCAATCGCCCTGGCAGGCGGGCTCAATCACCAGTTGACCGATGGCGTCGCCGCGGACGGGCTGCCGCCGCCCGTTGGCCCAGGCTTCCCATCCTCGTTCGTAAGTAACCTGGACGGAGATCGCCTGGCCGGGAGCCACCGTGGCCCGGATACGCGCTTCGCTCATCCCCTGCCATTCGAAAGACGCGGGCGGATAGCCGGGATCGTCGAGCGCCGCGACATAGGCCCGAACAGGCGCGAAGTCCAGGCCGTCGCTCGGCCGCCGGGCGGGGATGGCGGCGGCGGGCATCACGTGCGCCAGCGATGGCGAGCGAAGAGGCACTTGGTAGATGGAGTCGCCATGGTCGCGCCAAAGCAGCGGGAGCACGCCTTCGAACTTGAAGGGATGGACGAAACCGGCCTTGTAATAATCGGAGCTCTCCGGTCCGGGAACGTGGATGGCGCCGACGCCGAAGGCTTTGAGCCAGAAGATGGAGTCTTCGGCGGCGTGGGCGCCGGCGTTTTCGTCGCTGTAAATTGCGTAGGTCGCGATCGGTATGAACGTGTTGACGATGTGCTGATCGTGCCCGCCGTGGAACTGGGGGTTTTCGGTGAAGTCGTTATACCAGAAAGAACCCGACCCGGAGATGAACGCCCTCTGACCGTGCAGGTGTTCGTCCATCCATTTGGCGACCCGGTACTCGCCCAGTTGAGCCGGATCGACGGAACGAATCAGGCCGTGCGCGTAGATCGCGGCGTGGACGGTTTGCAGGGCCAGCGCGGCGGCCACCGCCGCCAACACAACCGTGCGCGGGCGCCGCGGAAGACGATCGAGGAGGGCGGCGCCGGCGAACACCAGCGCCAGCGGCAGCGCCAGATCCATGTCGATCTGATAGCGGGTCGGTTGAGCGAGTATCGCGACCCCGCACCAGTACCACGCCAGCACAATTCCGGTGGGCACGTATCCGAACAGCGCAAAGAACTGCAGATAGGCGGGCGCTTTGGCGCGGCGCAGCGCCAGCCAGAGGAGCAGGAAACCGGCGGTCAGGATGGCGAGTGCGATCCAGGAGGCCGTGGTGTAGCGGAAGTCTCCGCCTGTGGTGGAGGCATTCGCTTGGATGGCGCGAATCATGGCGGGGCTCATCCAGGGAGAAATCCAGCAGTAGACCGCAGCGCCGATGGCCGCCATGGTAGCCGGCGCCTTCCACCATGGGCGCCCTGGAAAGGCCAGCAACAGGCACAGCAGCGCCGCGCTCAGTATGACGATGCCGAAGGCGTTGCAGAGGGCCGCCGATGCGGCCGCGACGCCGGCCAGGATCTTCCATCTGGCGCCATTGGCGGCCAGGGCGCGGGAAAAGCAGACCACCGCGACCGGCAGCAGAGCCAGAGCGGCCGTGTGCGGAGACTCGCCATAGAAAACCAGCGTCTGAAGACGCCGCAGATTCAGCATCCCTCCGGCATCGGCGCCGATTGCAGGGACCAGCAGGGCGGAAACCGATACGCAGGAATAGGCCAGCGCCGCCACGAAGCTCGCGGCCGGCTTGCGGCTGAGTTCGAGCGCCATCCAAAAGACGGCCAGCGCGCTCGAAACATAGATGGCCGCCGTCACGATGTGAAACGAGCGGGCGGCCGAGAGGCGCGTCAAGAGCGCCAAGGCGGCCACCATCCAGTGGGTGAAGGGTAGGTAGGCAGTTTCGAAGGGCGTGCCGCAGTTCCACAGGGGCCACCACTTCCATTCGCCTGGGTGTCGCGCCATGAAGCGCGGAATGGCGATGAAGGTGCCTTCGATGGAATTGTTGTAAGCCGAGTATTCCACGCCGAACAGCGAACCGGCGATCACAACATTGACCGCCAGCAGGACTGCGGCGTAGAGGCGGACTGGCGGCTTCCTGGAGGCAAGGGTCATGATCGCGAGCCGCCTCTCATTGTAACGGAGCTTCGGACAACTGTGTGCTCTTTGTCACAAAACCCATTCGTCCGGCGGACCTATTATATGGCCCGAATCTAGAACGAGGATTTCAGTTGTGCCACGCGGCGGTTCACTGTAACCTGAAACAAAGACACAATTATCCTATTGTTGGTTCTCAGACAAAGGGGGGACAAGCTGTGAATAACTTCGCGCGCAAAGAGTCCGTGTCCGCCATGCTGGTAGGCGAGTTCGGCAACGACCGCCTGCTCTTGCACGACATTTTCCGCAATCTTGGCTGGCGTCTGTTGGAGGCGCACAAGCGGCGTGAGGGTCTGCGCTATCTGGGGTGCAGCCCGGTGGAGGTGGTGGTGGCCGAGCGGGATTCGCCGCACTGGGATTGGAAAGAAATCTTGCGCGATTTTCGGCGGCTCATCCGCCCTCCCCGGCTCATCGTCACCTCGCGGCTGGCCGACGATGCTCTGTGGTCGGAAGCCCTGAATCTCGGCGCGCACGACGTCCTGGCGCAGCCGTTCGACCGCGACGAAGTGGAGCGCGCGATCGCCTCCGCGTGCCGTCGTTTCAAGTTCCAACCTGAGTTGGCCCGCCCCAAAGTGCAAGCCGCGAACGTCGCCTGAACGTCGTGAATTCAAAGGAATTTCAAGGCCCCGTGCGCCAAATTACACGCCCGGCGGAGCCGTGCTCAAAGGCTCGAACTGCAATTCGCCGGCATCCACGCGGATCGAACTGTAACCATAACACACTTCATATAGATAAAGTTCTTGACGCGACACCATATATTGGGGCAAGATTACCGAAGGCGTTTCTTCAAGTAGGACACCCCGAGGAGGATGGGATGGGTCAACTATCACTCGATTCAAGTGCGAAAATGGAATTGTTGAAAACAAACAAGGATAGCGGAACTAAAGCCGGAATTTCGTTTCCCCGGCACTTCACCACCCGCCTCGAACCGGGGAAAACCCCCTACGACGAGATCCAGTGGGAGACCCGTACCGCCTCCATCGGCAACGACAAAGGCACGGTTATTTTCGAACAGAGGGACGTCGAGGCGCCGGTGGACTGGTCCCAGACCGCCACCAACATCGTCGCCAGCAAATACTTCCACGGCAAGATGGGATCTCCGGAACGCGAGACCAGCGTGGCCCAACTGGCGCAGCGCGTCGTGGACGCCATCACCGAGTGGGGCTTGAAGGATGGCTACTTCAAAACGCCCGAGGATGGCGAAAACTTCCGCATGGAACTGGCCCACCTGGTGCTCACCCAGAAGGCCTGCTTCAATTCGCCCGTCTGGTTCAACGTGGGAGTGCCGGAGGCGCGCGGCTACGGCTGGATTTACGACCAGGCGGCCGGCCGGGTGGTCAAGCTCGAATCGGGCGTGGTGCGCCCGCAGTGCTCGGCCTGTTTCATCGTCTCCGTGAAAGACTCGCTGGAATCCATTCTCGACCTCGCGAAAACCGAAGGCATGCTCTTCAAATGGGGCTCCGGAACGGGCACCAACCTCTCGGCGTTGCGGGAAGAGAACGCGCTGCTCTCGGGCGGCGGGCGGGCCTCCGGTCCGCTGTCCTTCATGAAAGGGTTCGATGCCTTCGCGGGGGTCATCAAGTCCGGCGGGAAGACGCGCCGCGCCGCCAAGATGGTGATCCTCAACGTGGACCACCCCGACGTGGAGCGCTTCATCTGGTGCAAGGCCAAGGAAGAAAAGAAAGCCCATACGCTGGTGGAGGCGGGCTATGACGCATCTCTCGATGGCGAAGCCTACAGCTCCATCTTCTTCCAGAACGCCAACAACTCCGTGCGCGCCACCGACGATTTCATGCAGGCCGCTTCCGCGGACGAAGACTGGTGGACGCGCTCGGTTTCCACCGGCCAGCCGGTCAAGCGGGCGAAGGCCCGCGACATCATGCGCCAGATCGCGGAAGCCACGCACCAGTGCGGCGATCCCGGCATGCAGTTCGATACCACCGTCAACCGCTGGAACCCGTGCAAGAATTCGGCGCGCATCAACGCCTCGAACCCGTGCTCGGAGTACATGTTCCTGGACGATTCGGCGTGCAATCTCTCCTCGTTGAACCTGGTCAAGTACGTGGGGCCTGACGGCCAGTTCGACGTCGAAGCCTTCCGCCGCGCGGTGGACACCATGATCCTGGCCCAGGAGATCATCGTCGATAACGCCAGCTATCCCACCCGCAAGATCGGCGAAAACTCGCACGCCTACCGCCCGCTGGGGCTGGGGTTCGCCAATCTCGGCGCCCTGCTGATGTCCATGGGCGTACCCTACGACAGCGACCAGGGGCGCGACATCGCCGGCGCCATCACCGCCGTGATGTGCGGGCAGGCCTATCTCACCAGCTCGCGCATCGCCGAATCCACGGGTACGTTCGCCGCCTACGCGCCCAACGAGCAGCCCTTCCTGGAAGTGATCCGCATGCACCGCGACGCGGTGAACCGCATCGACCGGCGCAACGTCTCCACGGCCCTCTACCAGGGCGCCCAGCGCGCGTGGGACGAAGCCTACGAATCCGGACGGCGCTTCGGCTACCGCAACGCGCAGGTCACGGTCATCGCTCCCACCGGCACCATCGGCTTCATGATGGATTGCGATACCACCGGCATCGAGCCCGATCTGGCGCTGGTAAAGTACAAGAAACTGGTGGGCGGCGGGGTAATCAAGATCGTGAACAACACCGTGCCGCAGGCCCTTATCCGCCTCGGCTACAACCCCGCGCAGGCGGAGAAGATCGTCGCCCATATCGACGCCACGGGCACCATCGAGGGCGCGCCGGAGCTGAAGCCCGAGCACCTGCCCGTTTTCGATTGCAGCTTCCGCCCGCAAAACGGGGCCCGCTCGATTCACTACATGGGACACGTGCGCATGATGGCGGCGGTGCAGCCCTTCATCTCGGGCGCGATTTCGAAGACCATCAACATGCCCGAGGAATCCACCGCGGAAGAGATCCTGAACGCTTACATGGAAAGCTGGAAGCTGGGTCTCAAGGCGGTAGCCATCTATCGCGATAACTCCAAGCGCGTGCAGCCGCTCAGCTCCTCCTCGGGCAAAACCGAAAAGGCCGCCGCGCCCGCGCCGGCTCCAGTGGAGAAAGTAGTGTATCGCCCGGTGCGGCGGAAGCTGCCGGACGAGCGCCGCTCTATCACCCACAAGTTCTCCATCGGCGGCCACGAGGGTTACATCACGGTGGGCATGTACGACGACGGCGCGCCGGGCGAGATCTTCATCACCATGGCCAAGGAAGGCTCCACCATCTCTGGTTTGATGGACGCTTTCGCCACCGCCGTGAGCTTCAACCTGCAATACGGCGTGCCCATCAAATTCCTGGTGGACAAGTTCGCGCACGTGCGTTTCGAGCCCAGCGGGTGGACCGGCAACCAGCAGATTCCCTACGCCAAGTCCATCATGGATTACATTTTCCGCTGGCTGGGGGCCAAGTTCCTGGGTCCCGAATACGCCATCACCGAAGCCGGCGAGACTACCACGCTGCGCCCCACCGAAGCCAACCCGCAGCAGGAACTGCCGTTCGCGCCAGTGGTGGCCGACGCGCCGCTGTGCGCCGAGTGCGGCTCCATCATGACCCGCAACGGAAGCTGCTATAAGTGCGGCAATTGCGGGGGAACAAGCGGTTGCTCGTAGAGCGGGCTTCCAGCCTGCCATGCCGGCGTCCTTGCCGGCATTCTTCTCCCTTGTGGGGCAGGCGCTTTCGCCTGCCAATAAATACTCGCGCTCCTATTCACTAAATCCGGCGCATTCTCGGATGTCCGAATTCTCCAGTATCCTCTTCGGAGCGCCCGTTTTCGCCACCCGGATCATCGCCCGGCCGATCTCTTCCGTGGTCAGAATGTAGCGTGGAAAAACACGCCGCAGCAGCGGAAGCAAGGGCTTGGTCAGACTGTAGCCGACGCGGTAGGCGGTGGTCTTCGATCGCTCTCCATGCATCGGCTGAATGACCGCCGGCCGGAACATGTAAGCGGCTTTGAAGGGAAGGCGCAGGAGAGCATTCTCGGTCTTGCCTTTGACGCGCGCCCACATGACTCGTCCTTTTTCCGAGCTATCGGTCCCGGCGCCCGAGACATAGACGAAAGTCATGCCGGGATTCAGGCGGGACAAAGTCTCCGCTGCCGCCATCGTGATGTCGTAGGTCAGGTGTTCGTACTGGGGCTCGGACAGTCCGAATGACGACACGCCCAGGCAGAAGAAGCAGGCGTCGAAGCCGCGCAAATCCGCTTCGATTTCCTGGTAGCGCATCAGATCCGGGCGCACAAGCTCCCGCAGCTTCGCGTGGGTCACTCCGGTAGCCGACCGTCCGACCGTCAGGACGGCATCGATATCGGGGTGAAGCAGACATTCCCGAAGAACGCCTTGGCCGACCATGCCGGTGGCTCCGAAGATCAGCGTTTTCATTATTCGCCGTGCTTTTCCTCGAGCATGGCCCGCAAGCCGGCGATTTCGCGCTTCAGCTTGCGCTCCCGTCCGACCATCATGAGGACGTAGACGGCCAAAATCACCCACGCGGCTGTCAGCCCGTAACTCAGGAATTCATACTGATGCTGGAGGCGCGCCTCTTCGGTGACAAGCTGCGCCAGGAACGGAATTTGTACGAGTAAGTGCATAAAGTGCCTCTCAAATGGCGTGCGCCATCCGGCGCAAGGAATCTATCTCGCGCTGCGCCTCTTCCTGGCGGTAGCGCACGGCGGTCATGACTATGCCCAGCATCAGAATGGCGGCCATGTTCCACAAAAAGTGACGCGTCCAATCGGGCGGGAAGCTGCCACCCGCCCAGAACACCGGTTGGGGATGCTGGGTGCGCCACCACTTGATGGAGAAGACCACTATAGGCACGTCGATGAACGCGAATATCGAAAACACGGCGGCGAAGGTGGCGCGCTGGGTGGGCTCCTCGATGGCTTGCCGCAGCATCAGGTAGCCGGCGTACAACAGCCAGCACACCAGGGCCGAGGTCAGCCGCGCGTCCCAGGTCCACCAGATGCCCCAGATCTCGCGGCCCCAGATGGAGCCGGTCACCAGGTTGGCCGCCAGAAACGCCAGCCCCACTTCGGTGGAAGCCACCGCCGCGGCGTCGAACTTGAAATTCCGGGTAATGAGGAATCCCGCGCTGGCCAGGAAGGAAACGCAAGCCGCCGTAACCGCGGCTATGGCCACGGGCACGTGGAAGAAAATGATCTTGAACGTCACGCCCTGCTGCGTCTCTTCCGGCAGCCGCGCGATGGCGCTGATGTTCCAGACGAGGATGGCGATGGCCGCCGCCCCCAAGATGTAAAGAATCTTCTCACGCATAAGTTCCCCCGTCTCTTCAGAAACTTCAGCCGCTCAGTGGGGCGGGCCTCCTGGCTTGCCTTAACTAATCACACACCCCAGGCAGGCCAGGAGGCCCGCCCCACTCAGCATCATCCCACCAACACCGTTTCCACCAGGTACAGCGAAACGGCCGTGAATGCCACGTCGAACGCGATCAGCAGGTTCAGCCAGCGCACGGTCTCCGGCCCAATGGCATTGCCCTGAATCAATTGCATGGTCAATTGCATGGCCGCCATCAGCGCCGGCGCCAGAATCGGATAGGTCAGCATCGGCAGCATCACCTCGCGCAGCCGGATGTTCACGGTGAGCGCGCTGAAAACGGTCCCAATCACCGTCAGGCCCCAGGTGCCCAGCGCCAGAACCAGCATCAACTGGGGGAACTGGCGGGTCCAGTGGACATTATAAAAGATACCGAAAACCGGCAAAGAGACCAGCTCGATGGCCAGCACCAGGAGGTAGTTCGCCAGGGCCTTGCCGAGGAACAGCGCGGCCCCCGGAATCGGCGCCGCCACCAGCGCGTCCAGGCAGTCGTTGGGCAGCTCGCGCGCAAAGCTGCGATTGAAAACCAGCGTGCCGGCGAAAGCGAAGACGATCCACAGAAGACCGCCCGATATGGCCTTGGTGGTATCTTCCTCCGGGTCGAAGGCGAAGCTGAACAGCACCAGAATCACCAGCGCGAAGGCGAAGGATGCGTTGATCGCCTCTTTGGTGCGCAATTCGGCCCGCAGATCCTTGAACAGGACCACCATCGTCAGCCGCAGAAACTCCATCAGGCCTCGCCGTATCGAGCGTAAACCAGCCCCGGATCGGCCGCCATTTCCGGCGTGCAGGGGCCGTGAAACGCCACCCGGCCGCGGACCAGCAGCGCGACATCCGAGGCAAGCTCGAGGGCTTCCCTCAACTGGTGGGTCGATAGGATGACGGTCTTGCCGCGCGCCAGCGCATCGCGCAGCAGGGATTGCAGAACCGCGATGGCGCGGTCGTCGAGCGCCGTGAAGGGCTCGTCCATGAGCAGTACGGATGGATCGTGGAGGAACGCGCGCGCCACCGCCAGGCGCTGCCGCATGCCTCTCGAGAACTCGCGCACCAGCCCGTCGCGCACCTTTTCGAGGCCCGTGCGAGCCAGCCATTCGAGGGCCCGCGCCCGCGGATCGGACAGGCCGTACAGGCGCGCGTAAAGCGTCAGGTTCTCGAGCGCCGAAAGCTCGTCGTA
>JBEKPK010000236.1:0-8902 GCA_049520795.1 Bryobacteraceae bacterium | reverse complement strand
CCGTTCCGGGGCTCGCATTCTCACGTGCTATTCCACACGGCTCACGCCGTGGGCTAGGATGTTTCGCCCTCCGGGCTTCGGAAATGTACAAACTCCAGGCCCGAGCTTCGCTCGGGTTGACAGGCGGAAGCGCCTGTCCCACGCCGGAGGGTTGAGTGATGGATATCCGGGTTAGTCTGCCAGACCGCAGCCAATCGCATAGTGGATCAGCTGGGCGGTGGTCTTCATATCCAGCTTCATCAAAATGCGGGTCCGGTATGTGCTGATGGTGGTCGGGCTCAGATGGAGCTCCCAGGCGATCTGCCGGGTTGTTTTGCCGGAGCCGAGCAGCCGCAGCACCTCGAGTTCCCGGTTGGAGAGACTTTCGTGCGGTGGCCGGCCGGAGCCCTGATCCACGTGCTCCGCGAGACTCTCAGCCATGGCCGGGCTTAGGTACATGCGCCCCGCCAGAATCCGTCTGATCGCCCCCACCAGCTCGTCCGGCACGCCTTCCTTGTTCATGTACCCGGAGGCGCCGGTCATCAGCGTCCGCCTTCCATATTGCGACTCGGGATAGTTGCTCAACACCAGCACGGGGAGCTTGGGCCGCGTGTGCTTGAGCTCTTTGAGGGTTTCCAGACCGCTTCGCCCCGGCATGGCGATATCCAGAATGACGATGTCCCAATCGAGGAGGGCTGCCTGATCGAGAACCTCCTGCCCGTTCGCCGCTTCGCCGCACAGAACTCCCGGCAGCTCGTTGGTCAGGATAGCCTTTAGTCCCTTCCTCACCACCGGATGATCGTCGGCAATGAGTACCTTGGTCACTTCGCCTTGCGCTGCTTTCGCCTCCCCGGTATCGAGGCGGCGATCATGGCGCCCTCCCCAGGCGCACTTACGATGGTCAGGCCCCCCCCCAACAGGAGCGCCCGTTCCCTCATTCCCACGATTCCTAACGATGCGCCGGCCGGCAACCGCGCTTCATGGAAGCCTTTTCCATTATCGCGAACCTCCAGGCGCAAAAGGCCGGACTCTTCGCCCAGGCGCACGCTGAACTCCGTGGCTTCGGCGTGACGCGCGATGTTGGTCAGGGCTTCCTGGAGAATCCGAAACAACGCCGTGGCGGCCTCCGGCTCCGTTACCAGGTCTTCCCGCGGCAAATCCAGGGTACACTTTGCGCCCGTGCGCGCCGCGAGTTCCTGAGCCGCCCATTCCACCGCGGCCACCAGGCCGAGGTCGTCCAGGATTCCCGGTCTCAGCTCCGTTGCGATCTTGCGGACGGATAGGATGGCGTCGTCTATCAGCTTCAGGATGGCCTGAAACCTCCTGGCGCGCGCCCGCCGGCTGGGCGGCGGGTGATCCACCTCGGATCTCAAATCCAACTTGATGCCGGTCAGAATCTGCCCCAGATCATCATGGATCGTGCGCGCCAATCGCGCTCGTTCCTCCTCCCGAACGCTCTCAAGCCGCGCGGCCAGGGTACGATGCTGCTCGAGCGAACGCTGCACGGCCTGTTCCGCCAGCTTGCGTTCGGTCACGTCCATGGACACGCCGCTGAACTCCACCAGTTCGCCGGCGCGGTTCACGAACGGGCGCCCCAGGGCGTGAATGTACCGGACGGAGCCGTCGGGAAGGAGGATTCGGTAAGCCACATCAAAGTCCTTCTTCCCACGGACGGCACGGATAATGGCGTCCCGAGCGGCGCTGTCGTCCGGATGAATCCTGTTCATCACCGCGTCCAGAGTCGGGAGGCCTTTCTCAGGGTCGAAGCCGAAGATGCGATAGTGTTCCTTGGACCAGAAGGTGATTTCGAGAGTCGATGTGTTCAACGCCCACGTGCCGATGTTGCCCAGCCGCTCCGAGTCCTCCAGGTAGGCCTCGCTGCGCCGCAGGGCGTTCTCCGTTCGTATCCGCTCCGTGATCTCAATCCCGATGCCGATCGTCGTCCCATCCGAGAGCCTCACATTGGCCCACATCGTATCGAGCATCCGCCCGTCCCGCACACGAGTCTTGAAATGGGCCCACCCGCCTCGCGAGGAGGCGATGAACTTCTTTACCTCCCGGCGGTCCCGCCGGTTCGGGTACCGTTCGGCGAAAATGTCTATCCCGCGGCTCTGGATTTCCTCCAGGGTCCATCCGAAAACGCGCTCCCATTCCCGGTTAACCTGCTTGATAAGGCCGTCCGGGCCCATGAAGCTGATCATCAAGGGAATGTGATCGAGCATTTTCTGAAGGATTTCGTTTTGTTTTCTCAGCTCATCCGCGGCGCGCCGGCCCTCGGTCACGTCCTCGCCGACAACCAAAACTTTAGCCGGTGAATCCGGATCCGCCGGGATCAGCGACACGGTCTTCCGAACCCAGATCGAGCGTCCTTCTTTGCATCGGTGGCGGTTCTCGATCTGATATTGCCGAATCTTTCCCGAGACCAGTTGGCTCAAAAGGTCAAGGACGGCGGGCCGGTCGGTTTCCTCGATGACACCCGGAAGCGTCATTTCCCGGAGTTCCGCCTCGGTGTAGCCAATCATCCTCTGGTAGGCGGTGTTGGCCATCAGAAACCGGCCGTCGATTTCGGCGATGGCTATGCCAACGGCGGAATTCTCAAAAACATGATTTCCCCACTGATCGGGAGGGGCATTCCCATGCGCTCGCGCATTGTCTGTCAGGCCGTTCACGGCCGACTCCCTTTCCGTTGCCTGCTGAAGCAGGGCGGAAAACGAGTTTTTGTGTGGCTAATGGAACCGCGACAAAAACATCTGTTTATAACTATACTCCCGTCGGGCAATGAATACCAGATAGAAATAGACTCGCCTGTCGCCTGGCCGGGGCGCGGGACGTTTTCGGAGCCGCTGGACCGATTCATGACGCATGGCAGGTTCAGTACCGAAGGGCTGGTAGATATGCGGGCTAACTGCTCTTCTCGACGCTTGGTGGCGGACCGAGCGCCAGACTCGACACGAGTGTCGAGTCGGCAGGCTGAGAGCCTGCGCCACGGAGGAGCAGACGTGCCAAGTGAACAGCATTGGGGCTAACTGCCCCCCAGATTAGTGTTGGCCGTGCCGAGCTGGGTGCTGCCGTTCGCCCAGACACCCTTGACGCTCTTGCCGGCGCCCAGAAACAGGGCAGTCGCAGCCAAGGCTATGAAAGTCATGAGCAGGGTGTACTCAATGAGATCCTGTCCCTCGTCTTCCTTCAGAAAACTCCACAGAAGCGTCAGGCTTGCTCTTATGGATGCAGTCGTTCTGTCCAGGGTCTGACGTAGGAAGAACGTGAACTTCCGCAGTCGAAAGAGATTCGTTATGTCCATGACAACCCTCTATGTCGGTTGAACGGTCCGTGCCGCGGTTCCGATACGGAACGCCGGCTCCGCCGACCGGACATCTTACCCGGCGGCGTCTACCAGGCCCGATGCCGGCTTCGCGCCAGTATGACCCCTGTCAGTCCGGATACGATCAGGCCCCATGTAGCCGGTTCCGGCGCGGACTCGGAGCCGGTGGGAGTCGAGGCGCCGAGGGTGATATTGTCGAACCCAATGTTATCCGCCCCGCCGCTGAAGTCGACCGACAGCGCCGTGCCGTCGAAACTAACCCCAATGGGCTCCCAGGGGCAATATGCCGCCTGGCACGAAGGGTCCGTGGAAGAGGCCGGCGTTTCCGGCAAAGTCAGTGTCTCCAGTACGTCTCCGGTCCCGTTCAGACCGTCATAGACAGTGACGGAACCAAGCGCATAGGGAGAAGCATAATAGAAGGAAAACCCGGTGGTGAACCCCGCCGCCACGTTCATGATGGCGCCGGAGCCGCTTGAAAAAAAGAGAATCGTGGGCATCGTGGGAGCCAGGTCGAAGTTGCCTGAGCCGCCGTAAGTCCCAACGACGCTGATCAGGGCCAGCGCACTGCCGCCGAATGTGATTCCATAGTCCGGGCCGGGTCCACTCCCATTCCCGCCAAACCCTCCGTTGTAATAGTCCCCGACCGTCTCCGTGTTCTGCAGTCCTTCAAAGGTGAGCGTAACGACGCCTGCACTTAGCGAAAAAGGCGAAACAACGAACGACGTCGTCAGAAACGCCCAAATCCACCCGATTCTTCTTGTCACAGTATCTCCTGGTCGGCGGAGCCAGCATCCATGGCAAACAGCGCCGGCGGCACGCCGCTCCCGCTAACCGACCTCTCGCCCAGCGGCAATTTGACTATTGAGAGCCAGAATTCGCCGGTGGAGCGTACCGTGTTGAGAAACTCATCGACGTCCACCGGTTTTGAAATGAAGCAATTCGCGCGCAGGTTGTAGCTCTTCAGGATGTCGCGCTCGGCCTGAGAGCTGGTCAGAATCACAACCGGAACGCAGCTCACATCCGGAAGGTTTTTGACCTCCCTGAGAACCTCGAAGCCGTCCTTCTTGGGGAGGTTGAGATCGAGCAGAATCAGGTCCGGGCGGGGGGCGTTCTCGTAGCCATGGGCGCGGCTCAGGAAGGCCAGGGCCGCTTCGCCGTCGGTGGCCACGCTGATGCGGTTCAGCACCTTTCCGAATTGCAGGGCCTCATGGATCAGCTCCACGTCCCCGGGGTTGTCTTCTATCAACAGAATCTCGGCTGGTCTCTCTTGTACGCTCATTCTGTTACTCCGATTTCCCGGGTTTTGAGATTGTAAAACGGAAAGTGGATCCCGCCCCAGGCTCGGATTCCACCCAGATCTTTCCCCCGTGCCGCTCGACGACTTTCTGGCAGACCGCAAGCCCAATCCCTGTGCCGGGGTATTCCGCCCTGGTGTGCAGGCGCTGGAAGATCTGGAAGATGCGGTCGGAATAGCGGGGGTCGATTCCGATGCCGTTATCCTGGATGGAAAACAGCCAGTCCGGACCTCTATCGGCGGCGGAGATGTGAATTCGAAGGGGGGCTGGTCCGCGGAACTTGATGGCGTTGCCAATGAGGTTTTGGAACAACTGGCCGAGTTGCCCCGCGTCCGCCGTGAGAACCGGCAGCGGGTCCCGTTCGATCACGGCGCCGCTTTCCTCTATGGCCGCGCTCAGGTTCTGCAGGGCGGTCTGCACCACCGCCTCGCAGTCGGTCTGCCGGAGGTCGAGTTCCTTGCTGTTCACGCGGGAAAACGCCAGCAGGTCGACGATCAACTGCTGCATGCGCTTGGCCCCATCCACGGCGAAGTTGATGTACCGGTCGGCCGTCTCATCCAGTTTTCCCGAGTATTTCTTGGAGAGAAGCTGCGTGAAACTGGCGACCATGCGGAGCGGCTCCTGCAAATCGTGCGAGGCCACGTAGGCGAACCTCTCCAGCTCCGCATTCGACCGCGCGAGCTTCTCGGCATGGCGTTCCAGGGCTTCCGCCAAACGCTTGCTCTCGGTGATATCGCGCACGGTGGCCTCGAGAAACGCCTGGCCGGCCATCTCGATCCTGGTAAGCACGACGGTGGCGAGGAACTCCGCGCCGTCCAGCCGCCGGTGCATCCACTCGAACGAGCGGAAACCCTCGCGCATGGCCGCCTCGATGGCTTCCCGGGCCTTGTCGGCCGAGAGGCTGCCATCGGGCTGCCGTTCGGGGGATACATCCCACGGCCCCAGCCCGCTGAACTCCGCTACATCTTTGGCCCCGAACATCGCCAGCGCCGCCGCATTGCCCGAGGTGAACTTCCACGAAGGCGGAACAATGGTCGTCATGGCGTCCCGCGAGCTATCGAACAGCAGGCGGTGCAGCGCTTCGCTTTTCCGCAGCCCCTCCTCGGCCAGCTTGCGCGCGGTGATGTCCTGAGCGATGCCCGTCATGCGGATCGGTTGGTTCTCCGCGCCCCGCTCCAAATGCCCGCGGCCCAGGATATAGCGGGCGCTGCCGTCGGGCGGGCTGGCGCGGAACTCCAGGTCGGGTGGTTCTTCCCCCGCCAGACAGGCGCCGATCCATGCTTGCATGGAAGCCCGATCGTCCGGGTGAATCAAACTCGGAAATGCTTCGAGGGACGGGATATAGGTATCCGGCGAGACCCCGAAAACGCGATATGTTTCAGGCGTCCACGCGCACACGGTTGTGCCCATCGGCAATTCCCAGCTCCAACTGCCGACGTGGGCGATGCGCTGAGATTCGGACAGAATATACTCTTTCGCCCGCAACTCCTCTTCCCCCCGCTTACGCTCGGTGATGTCGCGCAGAAACCCCACGCATCGCCCGCCATCGGCGGGTTTGTACTGGGCGCTGACTTCCACGTCAAAAACGCTCCCGTCCTTGCGGCGATGCCGGGATTCGAAACGGCTTTCGCCCTGCGCCATGATCCTTCCTATGCGAGTGGTGGCTGTGTCGCCGGCCGTTTCGTGGATCGCCAGGTCGGAGATGCGCATGGCCAGCAGTTCCCGCGCGCTGTAGCCGCTCATCCGGCAGTAGGTTTCGTTGACTTCCAGCAGACGCTCCGCGGCGTCCACCACCCAGAAGCCGTCCATGGCCGTCTGGAGGATGGTGCGATGCCGTTCCTCGCTCTGGCGCAGCGCATCCTCCACGCTGGCTTGCTTGACCACCCGAGCCACCGTGCTCCCCAGTCCGTCCAGCATGGCATCTTCATCGGCCAGAATCGGATGCTTGGCGAACAGGGCCAGAACGCCCAGGGTTTCTCCTCCCGGCGTTCGCAACTGGTATCCCGCGAACGACTCCAGTCCCAGTTCGCGGGCCCAGGCTGGATTGTGAATACTCGGATCGTTCCGGACGTCGTTGCAGACGAACTTGGAATCTTCGCCCGATGCCACGCGTCCGATCTTGTAACACCCGAATGGAACACGCCGGTGGCCCGGCCCGTCGACGTGAGTGTAGCGGCCGGAACTCGCCAGCAAATGCAAACACCGGTCACGGCGCCGGCAAACGTGCGGCCCCTCGCGCACTTCGGCGTGCGGGCAGCCCCGTTCGCATAGATCTCCGGGCCGGATCAACCAGATGCGGCAGAAATCGGCGTCGAACAGGCGCACGATGGCGTCGGTGACCTGCCGGAGTTTGTATTCGAGCGGGGCCGGGCTCAGGAGCGAATGCTGAAGGCGATTGACGCCCCGCTGCCGCATGAGCGTGTTCGCGATCCGCTCCTCGGCCTTCCTGCGCTCGGTGATGTCGAGCAGGGCGGTGCGAATGCCGGCTACCTGGCCGGTTGCGTCGCGCACCAGGATGTCGTGGAATTCAAGCCACAACTCGCCGCCGTCGCGCCGGAGGTAACGGCGTTGGGCGGGCGCTAGAGCCTGCTCCCCGGACAGTTTGCGGCGAACGGCCTCTTGGCTGGCTTCCCGGTCCGCCCCGGCGATGAACTCCCATATCGGGCGGCCCAACATCTCGCCCGCCGGGTAACCAAGCAGGGCGCATTCGGCCCGGTTCACCCGGCGCACCACTCCCTCCATGTCCAATTCGTGATACGCCACCGGAGCGCCGTCGAACAGCTCGCGGAACTTGTCCTCGCTCTCCCGCAGAGCCTCTTCGGTCCTCTTCTGAGCGGTAATGTCGTGCGCGGTTACATAAATTGCCTGGGCGTCCTTTCGAACGCTGGCATTCAGCAGAAGCCAGCGGTAGGATCCGTCTTTGCGCCTGACGCGCCACTCGCGAGCCATGAGTTTCCCGGAGACGAGGAGCTTCTCGAACTCGGCCGCGGCGGCGGCGCGATCTTCGGGATGGACCAAGTCGAAGAGGGGAAGGCCCTCCCGCTCCTCCGCCGTGAATCCGAGGATTGGCTCCCAGGCGGAGTTTATCCGTTGGGCGCGGCCATCCATGCCCCAGATGGCCAGCGGCGTGGGCGATGCCGAGAAGAACTGATCCAACGCCGTCTCGGCCCGGACGCGGTCGGTGATGTCGACATTGACGCCAACCACGCGCGTGGCTATCCCGGCTTCGTCGAATACCACCGTCCGCCTTGAAAACAGCCAGTGAATGCTCCCGTCCGGCCAGACGACTCGATACTCCGCTCCAGGGGGCTGAAGTCCGGAGAGCGCCAATTCGTGCTGGCGGTTCATGCGCTCGCGGTCTTCCGGGTGGACCAGCTTGTCCCATTCTTCACGCGAGGGCCATTGGCCGGCGGGGTCCAGGCCAAAGAGCCGGAATTGCCCGTCCGACACCCTCGCTTGATCGGCTTTGAGATCCAGATCGAAAATGCCCACGCCGGCTGCGTTCTGCGCGAAGCCCAGCCATTCGTCGCTTCTTCGCTGCGCCTCCTGCGCGCGCTTCCGCGCCGTGATGTCGGTCATACTGATCACGGAACCCCGCGGGCGGCCTTCGACGACTATGGGTTGGATGGAGTACTGCACCGCGAATGATGTCCCGTCGCGCCGGTGAAACACATCGTCATCCACCTGCACCGCGGATCCGCTCGCGAGCGCGCGCTGGACGTGGCAGTCGTGTTCTGGGCAGATCCAACCGCAGGAGTGGCCCTTATGGATTCGGCATTGCAGCTTCTGGCCAAGGCATTCTTCCGGAGCATAGCCGAGCGCCCGGCAGGCTGCCTGGTTGATGAATACGCAACGCCCCTCCAGATCCAGCGCCCAGATGCCGGCCCCAGCCGAGTCCAGGGTGGCCGCCAGCTCTTCGGCTCCCCAGGATTCCAAGGGCGCCGGCGGGGCCAGCGTGCCGCCGCCGTTCGAGCCCGCGTCGCGTGGCGGATGCACGCTAGACTCTGGTTTCCGCGCCACGCAGGACTCCTGGCAGAAATGAGAAACGCGGCTTCGGCGTTTGGGTGTCCTTTTCCACGCCCGCGATTCGGGCGGCGAACCGAGCGATATGCTGCTGGAATGTGCGGCTTTCTCCCAGCCGCTTTCCTTCCAGCGACGCATGCGAAAAGTCCTTGCGGGCTTCGGGCAGCGTGACTTCCACGCGTACCCCCAGAATTTTCTCCAGTTCGCGGTCCGAGAAAGTGGGCCGGTCGGACGCCTGGTTGAGAACCAGCGCGAACTGGTCGGAGCCGAATCCGGCCTGGCC
>JBEKPK010000235.1:0-8910 GCA_049520795.1 Bryobacteraceae bacterium | reverse complement strand
CGGGTCGAGCGGCGAGGCCAGGATGCTGCGGTCGCCCAGGGCGCGTGCGCCGAACTCCATGCGGCCGTGCATCCAAGCGACGATGCGGTTGTCGTTCAACTGGGCCACGGCGGTTTCGACCACCTCTTCGGTGGTGAGCAGGTAGCGGAAGCGCAGCTTGCAATTTTCAAGAACGGGCTTGATCTCGGCCGCGGAGTAGCCCGGTCCCAGGCACAGCGTGGGAAGCGCCACCCGCTTCTGCTGGCGGAAGGCGCCGTGCCACGCCTGAAGTACCGCGCCCAGGGCCGTGCCGGCGTTGCCCGATGCGGGTTGCACGAAGACGTTGGCGAACCCGGAGTTGTTTTCAAGCGCCGAAACCAGCAGCGCATTGAGCCCCAGGCCGCCGGCGAAACACAGGTTGCGCCCCGACCCCGCCATGCGGATGACGGCCGTTTCCAGCGCCTTCTGCATGCCGGCGGCAATGTGCAGGCGTAGCGCTTCGGGGATGGGCGCGCCGTCATCCAGTTCCAGCCGCTCATAGAAGCGGGCGCTGAACCCGCCGCTGCGCCCGCGTTCGGCGCCGAAGAAAGAACGGTCGGGCCGCGGGCCGTTGTCGCCGGCGCCGAGGATTTCGAGAAACAGGTCCTGGAAGCGGGCGTCGCCGCAGACGGAGAGCCACTGCACTTTGTGCTCGTCGGCGTTCGAATCGAGGCCCAGCAATTCGGTGACGCGGCCGTAGACGTCGCCCAGGGAATCGGGAAAGTACTGCTCCAGGTCGGGGGTTATGGTGGTCCCCGCGGCCTGCCAGCGAGCGCCGCAAAGCAGGTCGCCGCGGCAATCGAGGGTGAGGACGGTGGCCTCGTCGAAAGGCGAGGGGTAATAAGCCGAGGCCGCGTGCGCCAGGTGGTGTCCCAGCATCACGATGCGGCTGTTGGGGAAGCGGGCGCGCAGTTTGAGATGGAAATCCGATCCGGGAACGGGACGCGCCACGGCCACGGCGTCCACTTCCTCCGGGCGCGCGTGCGCCATCTCCAGGCAGGCGTCGATGGAGTTGGACGGCAGCTCCCCGTGGCCGCCCCATTGCGTGCGCCGGCGAACCAACTTGGATTCTTCCACCGCGGCGAGAACCTCGCCGTCTTTGAGGATGGCGCTGGCGGCGTCTCCCAGGATCCCGCCGATTCCGAGAATAATCATGTCGTTCGCTTCTGAATCTTGGCCCACGTATCGCGCAGCGAGGCCGTGCGGTTGAACACCGGCTTGCCGGGGACCGAATCGGGATCAACGCAGAAATAGCCCAGCCGCTCGAACTGGAAGCGGCTGCCCGGCGTGGCCCCGGCCAGCGAAGGTTCGAACTTGCACCCCATCAGGGTTTCGAGCGAATTCGGGTTCAGGTTGGCAGTGAAGTCCTGGCCTTCGGCCGTCTCGTTGGGATTCTCTTTGGTAAAGAGGTTGTCATAGAGGCGAACCTCGGCGTCTATGGCGTGCGCGGCCGAGACCCAGTGGATGGTGGATTTCACCTTGCGGCCGTCCGGAGCGTTGCCGCCGCGGGTGGCGGGATCGTACGTGCAGCGCACCTCCACCACTTCGCCTTGCGCGTTCTTCACCACCCCCGTGCAGGTGATGAAGTAACCGTAGCGCAGGCGCACCTCGCGCCCCGGCCACAGGCGGAAATACTGCTTGGGCGGATCTTCGCGGAAATCGTCCTGCTCGATGTACAGCTCTCGCGAAAAGGGAACCACGCGCGTTCCGGCGCTTTCGTCCTCGGGGTTGTTCACCGCGTCCAGCCAATCCACCTGACCTTCCGGGTAGTTCTCAATCACCACGCGCAAGGGCCGCAGGACCGCCATTACGCGCGGGGCGTGCTTGTTGAGGTCCTCGCGGACGTAGTGTTCGAGCAGCGCCAGTTCGGTGGTTCCGTTCGTCTTGGAGACGCCCACGTTGGCGCAGAAGCTGCGGATCGCCTCGGGCGTATAACCGCGCCGCCGGATGCCGGAAAGAGTGGGCATCCGCGGATCGTCCCACCCGCGCACGTACCCGCCTTCCACCAGCGTCAACAGCCTGCGTTTGCTGAGCAGGGTGTAAGTGAGGTTGAGACGGTCGAATTCGATCTGCTGCGGATGGTAAATGCCCAGTTGCTCCACGTACCAGTCATAGAGCGGCCGGTGGTCTTCAAATTCCAGGGTGCAGATGGAGTGCGTGATGCGCTCGATGGAATCCGATTCGCCGTGGGTGTAGTCGTACATCGGATAGATGCACCACTTACTGCCCGTGCGATGATGATCGGCGTGGAGGATGCGGTACATCACCGGGTCGCGCATGTTCAGGTTGGGCGAGGCCATATCGATCTTGGCGCGCAGGGTGCGCGCGCCGTCGGGAAACTCGCCGGCCCGCATGCGTTCGAACAGATCGAGGTTTTCCGCCACGGAGCGATTGCGATAGGGGCTCTCGCGGCCAGGCTCGGTGAGCGTGCCACGGTGTTCGCGCACCTCTTCGGCCGTGAGATCGCAGACATACGCCTTGCCGGCCTTGATCAACTGGACGGCCCACTCGTACAACTGGTCGAAATAGTCGGACGCGTAGAACAGGCGGTCTTCCCAATCGAAGCCCAGCCAGCGGACGTTATCGATGATGGATTCGACGTACTCGGTCTCTTCCTTGCAGGGATTGGTATCGTCGAAGCGCAGGTTGGTCTGGCCGCCGAACTCGGCCGCCAGTCCGAAATTCAGGCAGATGGATTTGGCGTGGCCGATGTGCAGATAGCCGTTCGGCTCGGGCGGAAAACGCGTGTGCACACGCCCGCCGTACTTGCCGGTCTTGAGGTCCTCGACGATGATCTCGCGAACGAAGTTGGAGGGGCCGGCCGGGCTGTCGGGCGGTGGGGATGGATGGGACGGAGTGTTCATTTTTTCAGCTTTTCAATGGCCTGGGCGATGCGCTCCAGGCTGGTTGCTTTACCCAGGGCCTCCAGGGTTCCAAACAGCGGCGGCGCGGTCTTGCGGCCGCACACGGCCACCCGAATGGGCTGGAACATTTGGCCCGTCTTGATGCCCAGCTTCGGGGCGGCCTCGCGCAGGGCGGCCTCCAGGGCATGGTGAGTGAATTCGGCGCCGGACAAAACCTCCCGCGCGCATTCGAGGGCGCGCAGAGCCATGGCCGCGTCGCCTTTCTGGGGAACCAACTCCGCGGGATCATAGGGCGCAAGCTGCGAGACGAAAAAGAAATCGCCTACCGTAAGCACGTCGTTCAGCAGGCTGATGCGCTCGCGAATCAGGGGAGTGATCAACGCCATTTTGAGCGGGTCCACGTCGAAACCGGCGGCGCGCACCACGGGCAACAGGAGGCCCGTCAACTGTTCCACCGGAAGGGCGCGGATCGTCTCCGCGTTGAGCCACACGGCCTTGGGATCGAACGGGTCGTCGTCCTTGAAGTTGACCACGGCGTTATGGCGGTGGATGCCTTCGAGCGAGAACAATTCGAGGAGTTGCTCGCGGGTAAGCGCCTCGCGGTCGTCCTTAGGCGACCAGCCCACCAGACAGAGGAAGTTGACGAAGGCGTGCGGCAGGAAGCCGGCATCGCGGTAGGTGGTGACGCTTACCACCGGCCCGTGGCGGCGTTTCGAGAGCTTGGAGCCGTCCGGAGCGACGAGCAGCGGAAGATGTGCAAATCCAGGCGACTCAATGCCGGCAGCTTCAAAAATCAAGACATGCTTGAAGGTGTTCGTGAGATGATCCTGGCCGCGAATGATGTGGCTGATGCGCAGGTCTGCGTCATCGGCGCAGGATGCCAGGTGGTAAGTCGGCATGCCGTCGCTGCGGAGGAGCGCGAAGTCTTCGATATCGGCGGTTGATTTGGCCTGCTCGCCATAGACCGCGTCGGTGAAACGGATGGCGCGCTCGGAATCGCGCGGCACGCGGAAGCGCAGAGCGAATGGCTCGCCGGCGGCGGCGCGGCGGTCGCTTTCCCCGCTCGGCATTGCGCGCATATCGGCGTGGAACAGCCAGGTCTCGCCCGATCTCTCGCCCTCGGCGGCCTGGGCCGGCGTGAAATCGCGATAGGCCATGCCTTTCCGGAAGATGGCCCCGGCCATGGCGCGGTGGAGGGCGAGGCGCTCGGACTGCTTGTATTCCTCATCCCAACCGAGGTCGAGCCAGCGGAGCCCATCGAAAATCGAGCTGAGAGACGCCTCGGTATTGCGCTCCACGTCGGTGTCGTCGATCCGCAGGATCATGGTCCCGCCGTTCCGCCGGGCGTACAGCCAATTGAAGATAAAGGTTCTCGCGCTCCCGATGTGGAGAAACCCAGTGGGAGAAGGCGCAAAACGAACTCTGTGCATCAAAATGCCAGTATATCAAGATGGGTTGCGAGGCTCCGGCGGGATCGCTACCATCGAAGTGATGACGGACCGCATCTCGCGCCGCCGGCTGGTTCTTTCGGCGCTGGCGGCTTCGCGCCTGGCGGCCGCCAGCGCGAAAGGCGCCGCTTTCCACTCCGACTGGCAGCGATTCCCCGATCCCAGCACCGAGCTGCCGGTCTACCGCCTCACCGACCCCGACTGGTCGAGCACCCTCCCGGCGCACTACAATCGCGCCATCTCGCGGAACAGCGCGTGGATGGTATTCTGCTGCGACCGCCAGGGCTCGCCGCAGGCGTTTCGCATGGATCTCAAAACCGGCGAGACGCGCCAGTTGACCGAAGCCGGTGGCCTGGACGGCGCTTCGCTGACCCTCACGGCGGACAACCGGACCTTGTGTTACTTCGCTGGGCGCACTCTCTATGCCACCACTCTGGCCACCCTGCGCGAGCGGCCGCTTTATGAAGTCCCGGAAGGCTGGGAGCGCACGCCCGGCATGAGCATCGAGCCGGATGGAACCGATGCCTTGTTCATCGAACGGCGGGGCGAACAGTGGCGTCTGCGCGCGGCGCCGCTGGTCCGTGCGGCGGCCAGAACCATTGTGGAGGCGCCGTTTGCCATCTCCGACCCCGTGGCGCGGCCGCTGCGCGCGCAGATCCTGTACCGCCAGGGAAATGCCTGGACAACGTACTCACCGTCGGACGCGAACGCCAACGGGCTCTGGCTGGTGAACTCCGACGGCCAGCAGAACCGGCGGCTGAAACTGGCCGATGGCAACCTGGGGCCGGCCAACTGGGCGCCGGACGGAAAGACCGTCCTCTACCTGAATCTTCCGGCCGATACCAGGCAACTGAACGCCATCCGCGAGTACACGCCGGACGCCAACACCGATGCGCTGGTGGTGAAGACCAGCCAGTTCATCCATTTCGGGTTCAACCGCAACACCTCCGTGTTCGTCGGCGCCAGCCGCAACCAGGCATCCCCCAACGTGCTGCTGCAACTGCGAATCACCGGCAGCGAGCTGGTGCTGTGCGAGCACAAAGCCAGCCGCCCGGAGACCGTGGCCCCCATGTTCTCGCCGGATGCTCAGCGCATCTACTTTCAGAGCGACCGCACCGGCAAACCGGCCCTCTATTGCATGCACCTGGAGAGGCTTGTGGAAAAGATCGAAGCGGAAGGCGGGTAGCGCCGACGGTCTTGCCGTCGGCGTCCCGCGCCGGAGGTGGGACAGACGTTTCTTGTCTTTTGTCAAAGCTTGACAGGGTCGAAAAATCGCCTTGGGCCTGCCATTGATCGCCATTCCGACCGCTCCCTGACGGTCGCGGCTCGCCAAACCCTTAACGAGCCGCGACCGTCAGGGAGCGGTCACGGAGCGCTCTCGCAAAGCCTCGCGCTCCCGTGCCCTCGAGTTCTTCATGAAATTTCACGGGCCGAAGGCCCATCCCAACAGACCACGCAAAACGATGGTCTGTCCCGCCGGGCAGTTCCTACCGCGCCGCCAGATCCTTGGGCGTGGAGAGATAGCCCACAATCATGTCTTTCTGCACCGAGTTCACCACCAGTTCGTACATCTGCTTGGACTTGGCGGTGAGGAACTGCACCGGCTCGTTGAGTCCCTTGTCCGGCTTTTCGATGACCTTGTCGTCCGCCATCAGCTCGATGGTGTAGGTGTGCTTCTTCGGATCGGCCTTCTTGAGCTGGACTTGAATGTCGCTGCCGGCGATCTTGGTGAATTCTTTCTTCTTCGGCTTGGCGAGCCTGAAGTCGAAGTAGTTGCGCTCTCCAAGGCGCCGCAACGCGGCCAATTCGCTGGCGTTGGTGGCGATCAGGCCGCTCTGGACGCCCAGGTCGCCCCTGGCCGATTTCAGGTCGGCGATGGTCTTCTGCAAATCCGCGTTGGTGGCCGCCAGATTGGTCTTCACCGTGCCTACATCGGTGGAAACGTCCGCGATCTTGGTGTTCGCCGTTTCCGCCGACTGCCGGACGCCGCTGATTTCCGTGCTGACCTGCTGCTGCATCTTGGCCTGCTCGGACTGAAGCTGCTTGGAGAGTTGCTCCGCATGCGCCACCGCTTCGGCTTTGGCCTGGCTGGAGAGCGTCCGCGCCTGGTTCTGCGTGGCGGCCAGCTCAGCCTTCAGGTTCTCGATGCGTTGCGCCTGCGATGCCGTGTTTACCGAAGAGGCGTCGCGCAGGCTGCCTATCTCGGACAGGATGGACTCGCGCATCTTCGCAAGATCGGCCGTGGTGTCGGTGCGCAGGTGATCGATCTGCACGTACAGGTAAATGTTCGCGCCCACCAGCGCAATCAGGGCCCCGACGACCAGGGCGGTCATCAGGCCGGAACGCTGCTGCGGCTCGTAGTTAGGTGTCGGACTCACGTTTCGTACTCCTTCAGTCTTTCTTACAGTATAGATGGCCGAACGGGGCGATTGGGTTTCCTCTAGTTGATTTCAAAGGACTGCCCCGGCGCCGCCACCGCCACCTCGAGGTCGTAGGCGCCGTGCAGTAGCCCGGCGAAAATGCGGGCCTGCTCGGGCTCGCCGTGCACCAGAAATACCTTACGCAGGGTGGGCGCAAACGGCTTGACCCAGGCCAGCAGCTCAGCCTGGTCGGCGTGGCCGCTGAGCTCGTCCAGGCTGGAGATTTCCGCCCGCACGCGCATCGGTTCGCCGAAGATGCGGACCTCCGGCCATTTTTCCACCAGCTTGCGGCCCAGCGTGTCGGCCGCCTGAAAACCGGTGATCAGCACGGTGTTGCGCGGGTCTTCGATGTTGTTCCGCAGATGGTGCAGAATGCGGCCCGCTTCGCACATCCCGGAGGCCGAAATCACCACGAAGGGGCCGTGCAAGTCGTTCAGCTTCTTCGATTCGGAGGCTTCCCGGATGTACTGCAGCCGCTGGAAACCGAAGGGGTCTTCCCCGTGCTCCAGGTACGCCCGCGCCTCTTCGTCGAAGCATTCGGGATGGTCCCGAGTCACTTGCGTGACGTTCACCGCCAGGGGGCTGTCCACGAAAATGGGAATGCGCGGGATGCGCTGCTCGTTGGCAAGCTGGTGCAGTAGCAGCACCAGTTGCTGGGTGCGGCCCACGGCGAAGGCCGGCACGATGATGCGGCCGCCCCTGCGCGCCGTGCGGTTCACTACGTCGGCCAGCTTGTTGACCACGTGCTCCACGCTCTTGTGCAGCCGCCCGCCATAGGTGCATTCCATGATCAGGTAGTCGGCCGGCGGCATTGGCTCGGGGTCGCGTACGATGGGAAGTCCCGGCCGCCCGATGTCTCCCGAAAATGTCAGGCGCACCCTCGAGCCGTTGCCGGCTTCTTCCAGCGCCACGCCGGAAGATCCCAGCATGTGCCCGGCATCGTACGGCGCGTAGGTCAGGCCCGGCGCCAAGGCCTGGGGAACGTGGTAGGCCACCGGCTGAAACAGCGGCAGCACGCGCTCGGCGTCTTCGGTGACGTAGAGAGGCGTCACCGGACCGGGATCGTGGTCCCTATGGTTGTTATGACGATTCTCGCGCCGCCGGTTCAGAAACTCGGCGTCCTTCTCCTGGATGTGGGCCGTGTCGCGCAACATCCAGTTGCACAGATCGATGGTGGCCGGGGTGGCGTAAATGGGGCCGGTGAAGCCATGTTTTCCCAGCGTGGGAAGGTTCCCGCTATGGTCGATGTGGGCGTGGGAAAGCACCACAGCGTCGATCGAAGTGGCGTCGAGCGGGAGATTGCGGTTCTTGGCATCCGCTTCCGCTCGCCGGCCCTGATGCAGCCCGCAATCCAGCAGGATTCGCTTGCCGCCCGATTCCACCAGGTGCATGGAGCCGGTGACTTCTCCCGCCGCGCCCCAAAACGTCAGCTTCATTCGGCCTCCGAATGGTCTACTGTAGCGCACTTGGTTCGGCGGGACAGACCATCGCCTTGGTGGTCTGTTGGGATGGGCTTTCGGCCCGCGGAATTTCATGAAAATCCGACCAGTGGGCAGGCGGAACCGCCTGCCTCACCGGGCGTTTGTCTGCATTGGTGGGGCAGGCGGTTTCGCCTGCCTGCCGTGGGTCTCGGGTGCTTCTTCGCCCCTGTCATGCGCGCGCCGGGCCGGGCATGCCCGGCCCCTAAGGCAGGGGCGAGGCACGCCTCGCACGGCCGAGGCCACTTACTTGCTGCTGGCCGTGACGTAACGGCTGGCGAAGGTCAGAAACGTGGGCCAGTTAGGGGCGTCGGTATGCCCGCTGCTATGCTGGCGGAAGGCCACATCGCCATCCACCAGCGGGGTCTCGATCGGGGGAAACTCGGTGGTCCCCATGTCCTTCTTGCCCAGCAGCTTGTACACCGGCCCCGCGCCGGCGGCGGCCAGGAACATGCCCTTGGCGTCCACCCAGCCGTCCCCATTGGTGGCGCCTCCGCTGATGAATACGGGGCGCGGGGCGCACATGGCGACCAGCTCGTGAGAATCCACCGGCAGATCGTTCCAGTTGAGCGGTCCGGCGTACTTGAGAAAGTTGCCGGCCATCCAGTGGTACTCGCTCGCCGCAGCCACGTTCTCCACGATTTCGCCCCAATTGCGGCGGTGCAGCTTGGCCCCGCCTTCG
>JBEKPK010000234.1:0-8916 GCA_049520795.1 Bryobacteraceae bacterium | reverse complement strand
GCGCCGAAAGAGAAACCGGCCAGCGAGAAGGGCAGGTCCGGATAGCGCTGGCGAAGCCAGGCCAGCGCGGCGCGGGCATCTTCGATCTCGCCCACCAGGTTTCCGTGGCTTCCCGCGCTCCGCCCCACCCCGCGGAAGTTGAAGCGCAGCACCGCCGCGCCGGCGCGCCGCAGCCCCCGCGCCATGCGGTAAACAACCTTGTTATGCATGGTCCCGCCGTAGAGCGGGTGCGGATGGCAAACCACCGCCGCCAGGCGCGGGGCATCCTCCTCCGGCTCTTCCAGCAGGGCCTCCATCCGGCCGGCCGGCCCCGCGATCCACGGCGATTCCATGCGGCGCGCCAATTTCAGTTCGTGCGGTAGTTGATGAACTGCATGTCGATTCCGAATTCGGATTCGCGCAGCAGCTTGATCACATTCTGCAAGACATCGCGGTCGCGCCCGGAAACACGCACGAAATCGCCCTGGATGGAGGCCTGCACCTTCAGCTTGGAATCCTTGATCTTTCTGACGATCTCGCGCGCCTTCTCGATCGGAATTCCCTGTTGCAGCGAGATTTCCTGCCTGACAGTCGAGCCCGCGGCGGGCGTTACTTCCCCGTAGGTCAGCCCCTTCAAGGGAACCTGGCGTTTCACAAGCTTGGATTCGAGGATATCCACCACGGCCTTGAGCTTAAACTCGTCCTTGCTGGCCAGCAGGATTTTGTGGTCCTTCTCCACCAGTTCGATGTTGGAGCGCGAGTCCTTCAGGTCATACCGTTGATGGACCTCTTTAAGAGCCTGTTGGATGGCGTTGAGCACTTCCGGTATTTCGATTTTCGAGACTACGTCGAAGCTGTTGTCGGGCATAGTTATGTTGGCGGCAGCGGGCCGGCTCCGGGGGGCGCGCCTTCTGGCTCCGGATCGGGAACCGCCTCTTCGGATCGGGCGTCCCGGATTTCCGGGTCCGGGCGCACAATATCCAATCCGAGTATAGAACCGGAGCGCAGACGAAATGGGGTCACGCGGCGCACGGTTTGCGCCCGGGGAGCCGCCGGGGGAGGCTCCACCGCTCTGAGCGCCGGGGCGGGCGGCGAGGCCGCCGCCGGGCGGGCCGCTTCGGCCGGCCTTTCCGGTTCCGGTTTCCCGGTCTGAAGCGCCTGGAGCACATGCAGGGAGATCTGCTCCACGATGGCGTCCATGCTCGCGTCGAGCGCCACCGTTACCGCGGCTTTCACCTGTTCGGAATCCACCACTGCCACAAACGGCGCGGCCTGCGCGGTCCCCGGAGCCTTGTCCAACGCCCTGGGTCCCTTGGAGGCGTCGCTCGCAATCCGCGCCGCGGCGGCCGCTTCCGCCAGCGGCTTCACGGCGGCCAGTAAGGCGGTGGCCTCGAAGGGCTTCCGGAGCGTCCCGTCGGCTTCCACGCGCTTCACCTGCCCGTCGTCGAGCGGCTCCAGCACGCCGGCGGTGAGAATCACCCTCACATGCCGGTGACGCGGGCTCATCTTCAGATACTGGCAGATTTCGTAACCGGTACGGCCCGGCATCACCGTGTCCGCCAGCACCACGTCCGGGTCGACGTCCTCGAGCCGTATCAATGCGGAATCGGCGTTGCTCACAGTGACGACTTCGTAGCCTTCCTCAGCGAGGATGCGCTCGCCCATTCGCTGGGCGTGCGGGCTGTCGTCCACCAGTAGAATGCGGCTCATTGCTTGGGCGGCGCGTCTCCGCCCGAAGCTGGCGGCCCTGACGGCGGAGCCGAGGCCGGGGCAGAAGCCGGAGTCTGCTGTTGCGTGGAGACTTTGGTCTTCTTGGGCGGTTTCGGCGGCTTGGGCGCTTTCGCCTTCTTCTGATTCTTGGCGTTGCCCTTCGCCTGCGGCTGGGCCGTCGTGGCCGGAGGCGTCGCAGCAGCCTGGGGCGTTCCTTCGCCCGGCGGCGCCGCCGCGCCCGGGGCTCCGGCTTCGCCCGGCGTTCCCCCTCCCGCGCTGGCCTGTCCCGGAGGAACCGCGCGCGCATCGGGATTGTTCTCCAAGGCCGAGGCGTCGCCTGGAACCGACACGGTGATGTCGCCGCTGGTCCCCAGCGTGCCCGCGGCTAAGGGCGGAACATTGGCCGGAATGGTAGGACGCATCCCTTGCATCTGCGGTGTCCCGGACTTGGCCGCCGCGCTCAGGTCCGGATGCCCGCTGAACCCGCCCCACACGTTGCTCATGAAGCTTCGCTTCGTCCGATTCTGCGATTCGTACTGCATGCGCGCCAGAGCCGCCGCATCGGCCTGCGGTATGGGCGCGTTCAGCGCCTGCAGCCGCGTCTTGGCGAGGTCCACATACTGGCTCAACGGATAGTCGCGCACCAGCCTGGTGAGCTGGGCTATCTCCTGCTTCTCAAAACGGTCTCCCAGCCGGCTCCAGGATTCGGCCGCCGACCATGCCGAGTCGCCCGCCTTGCTGTAAAGAGGGAAATTGTCCACCAGCGTCTGGAGCCGGTTGGCGGCCGCGAAGTTGTTGCCCTTGTTCTGATAGAACATGCCGACCCGGTACTCCGCCTCCGCCTCGTTTTCCTGAATCTGCCGCAGCCTCTGCTCCGCCTGCGAGGCGTACGCGCTGTTGGGAAACTGCACCAGCACCTGCCGGCACTCATCCTCCGCGCGCAGGGCGTGCATCGGGTCGCGGTCGGCCTTCTCCATCTGCTCGTAGTGAATATCGCAAACCTTTTCCTGCGCCTCCGCGGCTTCCTCCATGGTGGGGTAGAAGAGAATGAAATCCTTGTACTCGGATTCGGCCTGCGCCAGGCCGCTCGATCCGCCCTCGCGATACCAGCTATCCGCGGTGGCCAGTTTGGCCTTGGCCAGGTACTCGCTGGTGTCGTACGTGTTCATGAGAGTTTGCAGCGTGAGCCGGGCCACCGAGTAACGGCTGTGTTCGATATCGTCGATCGCCTTGTCGAACAGTATCTTGTCCGGCTGCTGCGTCTCCTTGGTGATCGGGTTCTCGTACTTGCGTTTGTGGAAGCAGGACGTCAGCAGAACCAGGGCCGCGGCCAGCGCGGCGGCGTTACGAATCGCGTTTCGAGCCATAATCACTCAACTCACCCCACTCGATTTCAGCACCGGATCGCGGTGGCCTGCGCCGCCATCTCGCGGAAATCGCGCACGGCGGCTTCCGGGTCCGCACTGTGAAACACAGCCGACCCTGTGACGATCCAATCACACCCGGCGCGGACCACTTCCGCCAGATTCTCGCGATCGACGCCCCCGTCGATCTCGATCGGCAGCGCTATCTTCTTTTCCCTACGCATTCTAGCCAGCTTGCGCGCCTTCTCGAGCACATACGGTATCAGCTTCTGGCCGCCGAATCCGGGATTCACACTCATAAGGAGCACGTAGTCGGCCACCTCCAACACGTCTTCCAGCACCGCAATGGGCGTGGCCGGATTCAGGACGATCCCGGCCAGCGCGCCCGCCTCCCGGATCAGCTCCAGCGTCGCGTCCAAATTCCGGCAAGCCTCATAATGCACCGACACGGAATTGGCCCCCGCCCGCACGAATTCGACCGCGTAGCGTTCGGGGTTCTCAATCATCAGGTGCACGTCCAGATGCAGCCCGGTGGCCTTGCGGATGGATGCCACCACCGGCGGACCGATGGTCAAATTCGGGACAAAATGACCATCCATCACGTCGAGGTGCAGCATGGAGGCCCCGCCCCGCTGCACCCGAGCGATCTCTTCGGCCAGCCGGGCGAAGTCCGCCGACAGGATTGAGGGAACAATTTCAACCATTTGCGGGCTTTTCCGATTTTATCACAGCGGCATAAAACCCGTCCCCGGCTTCGCGCCCGGGAATACGTTCCATGGTCTCCTCCACGAGCTCCGGCGAAACCGCGGCCACCACCCCTTCATTTTCCTCGGGCTCCAGCGAGCAGGTGGAATACACCAGCAGGCCGCCGGGCGCAAGCGCGGCGCGCGCGTTGGCCACCAGCGCCGCTTGGCGCAGGCGCAGGTCCTCCAGATCCTCCGCGCGCAGGCGCCACTTGATTTCCGGGTTGCGCCCCAGCGTGCCGGTCCCGGAGCAGGGCGCATCCACCAGGATACGGTCGAAGCGGCGCGCGAAGGGCAGCGGCCGGGTTCCGTCCAGCGCCACCAGGTTGGTCCTGAGCTTGTCGAGTTGCGCCAGGCGGCGCCAGGATAGATCGCAGGCCACTGCCCGCACGCCCGATTCCAGGGCCTGCGCGGTCTTGTTCCCCGGCGCCGCGCACAGATCCAGAAACCACTGCCCCGGCTCCAGCCGCAGCAACGGCACAATCGCCTGCGAGCCTATATCCTGGAACCGGCTGCCGGCCGGTCCGTGGCGAACGTACTTCTCCGGCTTCCGCAGAGCTGCGCGCGCAATGCCGACGGCCGCTTCGGCGCCATAGCGCTTCTCCCATCGCGCCAACAACCATTCGGGGCAGGACAACTCCACCTCGCGGCTGGGCCACGCCGCGGGCTCGCGGTCCACCTGGCGCAGTATCGCATTCACGAAACCGGCGGCGGAATGCTTGCGCGCGCGCTTCACCAACTCCACCGCATCGGTCACGGCGGCGTGGGCCGGAACACGCTCCAGGTAGCGAAGCTGATAGATTCCCATGCGCAACGCGGTGCGCACCTCCGCGTCGAGCTGGCGCGGCTTTCCGCAGTAGCGCTCGATCAGAAAGTCGAGCTGCGCGCGATACCGCAGCACCCCAAACACGATATCCGAGGCCAGGCCGGCATCGCGCGAATCGAGCCCCACGGTCCGCTCCAGCAGCAGGTCGGAGGCGTAACCGCCCGATTCCACCTTGCGGAGGATGTCGAAGGCCGTGAGGCGCGCGGGAGCAGGCATCGCCAGATGTTAGCAAACTCCAGCCTTGTGGGGCAGGCGCTTTCGCCTGCCAACCGGCGGCTTCGAAAGCCCGCCATACCCTCGTTGCGCCGCAGTCTGCACGGACTTATTCTTAGCGTGTGGTTCGCGGCCCCGCCGCGGCGCCGGTACATCCATGCAAAAAATCGTTGCGACTTTGTCCCTGATACTCGCCAGCGTGCTTCCGCTGTGCGCCAAAGTGGTGGTCTTCTGGCAACCGGGCTTCCCGACCGTGGCCAGTGCGCCCGTCACCCGCGATGCGCTGGTCAAAGCGCTTGAAGGAACCGGCCCCGTCTTCGCCGGCATCGATCAAATGAAGGACCCTGCCACCTTTGCCGGCGCCGACCTTCTGGTCATGCCGTACGGCTCCGCGGTTCCCACCGAAGCCTGGGCCGCCATCCAGGACTTCATTCGCGGCGGCGGCGACATCCTGGTCCTCGGCGGCCAGCCTTTTCGCGTTCCGGTGACTTCGGTCAACGGCAAGTTCATCCAGGCCGAGCCGCAAGATTCGTACTCCCGCGATTTCGGTATCCAGCACACCTATACCGCGCCGTCTCAGGGCGCCGCGAAGTTCGAATGGAGAGCCGGATACTCGTTTCTGCCCTCGCTGGCCATCCGCGCCCGCCGCTTCTTTGTGCTGGAAGGCCGCTCGAACGGCCTGGGCTACATGGTGAACTCGGAAGGCCTGCAGGTGGCAGCGCCCGTGGTGGTGTCTGACCGGGCCGGCGGGTTTGGCGGTGGAAGAGGCGCCGGAGCGCCCGCGGGCGCGGTGCCGGGAGCGGCCGCCGCGGCAGGGCGGGGCGCCGGGGCCGGAGCGGCCGGAGTGGCCGGGGCGCCCGGAGCGGCGGCGGGCCGCGGGGCGGGCGCAGGCGGCGCCGGCTCGCGCGCTGTCTTGTTGGATTTCGAGCCGGTAGCCGGCTATTGGGAATCCGCGGACGGCATCTCGCTCATTCGCGCGTCGGCTTCCTACGCCCGTCAGGGCCCCATTACCCTTTCGCTCGAAATGCCGTTTTCCTCGGTGAAGCCCGACGAGGTTCCGAGCGTGACCGTGCGCCTGCACGGCGGCGGTAAGGAGCTCGCAGGAGAGGTCAAGATCGAGGTGGTTTCCGGCGACAAGGTCCTGGAGACGCTCCACGCCCCGTGTTCTGGGACGAGCGTCAACGTCGACCTGCCTTTCAGCCAGGCGTATCCTCCCGGGTTCTACACCGTTCGCGCGGTGTGGGAAGAAAACGGGCAAGGCCGCGAGGCTTACAACAATGGCCTGTGGGTGGAAGACCGGAAGCTGCTCACGAGCGGTCCGGCGTTCGGCGTCAAAGGCGATTTCCTCACCCGCGACGGTAAGCCGTTCTTCCCCGTTGGCGCCAACTACTTCTCCACCGAAGCCAACGGCTGGGATTTCGCCGGCCCCCGCAATGCCTGGATCTGGGAACGCGATTTCGCCGAAATGCAGCGCTACGGCGTCACCTTCGTCCGCACCGGCGTCTGGGGGCTCAGGCTCAACCAGTTGGACCCCGCCACCAAGGGCGTCACCGAGCGTTTCCTGCGCAACCTGGAAGCGTTTCTGCTTTCCGCGCGCCGCCACAACATCGTGGTCAATTGGACTTTCTTTGCCTTTGCGCCCAATGCCATCGACCCCACGGCTCCTCCGCCGGCTCCCGCTGCCCCCGCGGCCGCCGCCGCCGGACGCGGTGGGCGCGGTGGGCGCGGTGGCGCGGCGGCGCCTCCGCCGCAACCTAACGTCTACATGGACCAGGCGTCCATCAAGCTGGAGTTGAACTACCTGACCTCCATCGTCAACCGCTTCAAAGATCTGCCTTTCCTATGCTACGACCTCATCAACGAGCCCAGCTTCTCCAACCCCGGCCGCCTCTGGACCGGCAACACCCCCAACGGCGACCAGGCCGAGCTGGATTTGTGGCACAAGTGGTTGTCCGCGAAGTACAACAGCATCGCCGATCTGGCGTCCGCGTGGCGCGTCACGCCCGATTCGCTGGGAAGCCTCGACGCGGTTCCGCCGCCCACCATCGCCCAGCTCACCTTCAGCCGCTATAACACCCCCGGAATGGTGCGCGCGTTCGACTATAACCTGTTCGCGCAGGAGGAATTCACCAACTGGGTGCGCGCCATGGTCAACGCCATCCGCGGCTCGGGAAGCAAGCAGCTTGTCAACGTCGGCCAGGACGAAGGCGGAGTCACGAACCGCGTGTTGAACCAGTTCTACTCTTCGGGCGGCGTGGCCTTCACCACCAACCATACGTACTGGCAGGACGACGCCCTGCTCTGGGATTCGGTGGTGGCCAAACGCCCCGGCATGCCCAATATCACCGGGGAAACCGGCTATCAGCCGGTGCGTTCCGACGATTCCACCTGGCGATTCGATGAAATCACCGGCACGCCGCTCAACGAGAAGAAGTGGGTGCTCGGATTCGCCGCCGGCTCGAGCGGCGCGCTCATGTGGGATTGGGACCGCGAATCCGATTTCGGCCTCAAGCGCAACGATGGTTCGGCCAAGATCCTCCAAGGCATCATGCGCGGCGTGGGACAATTCGCCGAAAAAGCGGCCCCCTATGCCACGGGTCTGACCCAGCCGGAGGTGGCCCTGGTTCTGCCGCAATCGCTCCAGCTTTCCGTGTACAACAAGTCCGCGCTCGAAGCGCAGCAGAACGCCGTCCGGGCGCTTTACGCTTACGCCCGCGCCGCGGCTTACGCCGTCGGAGAATACCAGATTGCGGACTTGGGCAACCCCAAGCTGATCATCCTGCCATCGCCCAAGGGGCTGACTTCCAGCGCGTGGGAAGCCATTCGCGGCAAGGTCAATGCGGGCGCCACCCTGCTGGTCTCCGGCCCCTTCGATGGCGACGCCCACTTCCATCCCACCGGCCGCGAGAAGCAGGCTGGCCTCACTTACGAGACGGTTCCGCTGATGGCCCGCGAGGAGTTGGTGAAGTATCCGGAAGGCGAAGCGCGTCTTTCCTTCGGTGGAGATAAGACCACTTACTTGGATCGCGCTATGTTGGCCGACAAAAGCCTGTGGGTGGAGAAGGCCCTCGGCAAGGGTAAGATCCTGTTTACTCCTCTGCCTCTGGAGTTGAACGATAACATTCAGGCCATCGGCGACGTGTACCGTTACGCCATAAAGACCGCGGGAGTGACTGCGGCTTACTCCACAACGCTTCAGGATCCGGGCATCCTCATCTGCCCCACCCGTTTCCCCAGGGCTACGCTCTACGTGGTTACCTCGGAATCCGGCCGCCAGGACGTGACTTTCACGGACCGCGCCAGCGGCAAGCAGTTTACCGGCAAGCTCGACCCCGGCCGCTCCGCCATGCTGCTAATCGGGCAGGACGGCGCGGTGCTAGCGTCCTACAACTGGAAGGGCGTGTAAGCCAGCGGCATTGTGGGGCAGGCGCTTTCGCCTGCCAAGCGCCGGTTTCCGCGAGTGGTCCATACGTCGATGGGCGGACGACCGCGGGGCGCTGCTAGCGCCTCTCCCGGTATAATTGTGGGATGCGTTCGTTCCCTGCGCTGCTCATGCTCGCTTTTCCGTTCTGGCTGGCCGCGGAAGAGCCCGCGCCGCTTGCCTGCCCGGCCACATTGACTCCTTCGGGAGCCGCTGGCCAGGGCGCGGCGCACGAGTTCGAACGGGTCAATATCTACAATGGAACGTCCGGCCGTGAGGAGTACGACCTTGCGCCCGACGACCAGACCCAAGCCGGCCGCAAGATCACACAGATGTGGTTCCTCAAAGACTACCGGTCGATGAAAATCTTCGTGCGCTGCCGGTACCGCGGAACCGAAGCAGTGACCACACTGGACGTGCCCGCGAAATACCAGAGGTGCACCTTCACGTTCAAGATGGACAAGAAGAACGACATCGTCGGCAAATCCGAGTTCTCGTGCAAATAGCCTCGCCGGGCCGAAAGGCGGCAAAAGGCAATATTGTTAACGTCTGCGATTTTCGATAATTGCGGTGGGGTGGGTGGTGGGGTTCGAACCCACGGCCACTGGAACCACAATCCAGCGCTCTACCAGCTGAGCTACACCCACCGTGACGAGGGAC
>JBEKPK010000233.1:0-8926 GCA_049520795.1 Bryobacteraceae bacterium | reverse complement strand
CTCGGTGGCCCGCCTGTGGGGAAAAACTCTGCTGGCGGCCGGCTTCGTGCGCGTGCGCGCCGAAGGTTTGGAGAAACTGGACCCGCACGCTCCCTACGTGTTCGTGGCCAACCACTCGAGCTACATGGATATTCCCGCGATCCTCGCCCGGCTGCCGCACCAGTTCCGCTTTTTCGCCAAAAAGGGCCTTTTTAAGATTCCGTTCCTGGGCTGGCATCTCCGCCGGGCGGGGCACCTGGAAGTGGACCGTTCGAGCCCCCGCGCTTCGCTCAAGACCATGAGCCAGGGCGCGCGCGTGGTCCGCGAGCGCGGCGTCTCCGTGCTGCTGTTCCCCGAAGGCGGCCGCTCGCCGCACGCCCTGCGCGAGTTCAAAGAGGGCGCCGCCTACATCGCCATCAAGGCCGGCGTCCCGGCGGTTCCCATCGCCCTGGTGGGAATGCGGCGCATCCTGCCCATGGGCTCCATCCATATCCGCGCCGGCCGCGCCGTGCTGAGGGTAGGCGACCCAATATCCACCAAGGGTCTCACTGTCGCCGACCGCGCGGCGCTGAACCAGCGTTTGTATGAAGAGGTGTCGCGGCTATCGTCGGATTGACGGGCGACCCATTCGAGGTTGGCAGGCGAAAGCGCCTGCCCCACCGCGTGACTGGCGGCGGACTATCGGCCTAGGGATTTCCATTTGCGGCCGCAGTCCGCGCAAACCATCCGGGAGAACGCCGGGACCACGGGCACGCCTAGTATCAGCCACGTCAGGAAGCTGCCACGCTTGTCCAGGTAATAGTGGGTGTGGCCGCCTCCGCAACCCGGGCAGACCGCCGCGGCCGGCGCGTCGATCTCACCTTCAGGCTCCGCCTCCAGAATCAGGCGGGCCTCATCCGCCTGCGATTCGGGAACCTGCACTTTGATGCCTCCCAGGGCGTTCGACCACAGCCAGTTCGCGCCGATCGCGCCAACGTCCCGGAGTTGCCCCTCGATCCCGAAAGATTCCAGCTCCGACTTCACCAGGTTGGCTTCGTACAAAGTGCTGTAAGATCCGACGCGGACAAGCCCTTCGGTCATCCGGGCCTCCTGAGGACAGTATAGCGTGCGAGACATGCCTTAGCCGGACTCCCTTGGGTCGTGCATCCCTGGCCCCATTGGGGCATGACGCCGCAATCATCGCATGATACTGTCGGACCATGAGCTATTCCTACCGGCGGCTGGCGCTGTTGCTTTGCATGGCCGCGCCTCTTTCCGCCATCGAGTTCTCCACTTTCATCGGCAATGCGAGCGCGGATTTCCAGGTGGCGCGCGTGGTTTCGGATGCCGCGGGCGACACTTACATCGCCGGCAATCGTGTTTTCAATTCCCAGTTACTGAACCAAGTGCCGGTCTCCACCATGTTCGTGATGAAACTCGATCCCACCGGCCAGACGGTTCTGTACGCCACCTTCGGCGGCACGGGAACCGATACGGTCAGCGACCTGGCGGTGGATGCTTCAGGCAATATCTACGTCGCCGGCTCGACATCGTCGCCGGTCTTCCCCATTCACAACGCGCTCCAGAGCGCCCCCGGCCCCGGCTTCCTGGTGAAGCTCAACCCGGACGCCACCGGGTTCATCTGGTCCACCTACTTTCCGGAGCCTATTTATGCGCTCGCCGTGGACGCCTCCGGCAACGTGTACGTGGTGGGCACTACCTCCTCCTCCAGCTTCCCGGCCACCCCTGGAATTTCTTATGGCCAGGTCACTTCCGGCGTGCCGTCCGCCGTCGGAGGCGCGTTTCTGACCAAGATCTCCGCGGCGGGCGACCGCATCGTGTACTCGTCGGTGATCGCCGGCTCCCTCAAGCCCTGCGGCGGCGGAAGCAGTTGCTTTCTGAGTAACCGCAACACCATCGCATCGGCCGTAGCGGTGGACCCCGCAGGCAACGCCTACACGGCTGGCAACACCGACACCATCGACCTTCCCACCACGCCGGGAGCGCTGATGCCTTCGGGACTCGGAGCTTTCGCCATGAAGATCAACGCGGCGGGGACGGCCATCGCCTGGCTGACGTATAATATCGGTTCGGGCAGCTACTCGACGATTACCCCCTTCATCATCTCTGAGAACACAGCCACCGCGATCGCGGCGGACGCCGCCGGCAACGCCTATGTGGTGGGCTCCACGATCGACCCCACGTTCCCGGCGACCGCGGGCGCATACCAAACGGCCCTTGGCAGTCTGCCGCCGGGTAACCCTCCGCAGACTCCGACCGATGGCTTTGTCGTCAAGCTCAACGGCAGCGGCGGAGCGCTCTGGGCCACGTATCTCGGCGGGCAAGGCGCCGACGTGGCCAACTCCGTGGCCGTCGATTCTTCCGGCGATGCGTGGGTATCCGGTACAACCGCGTCCGCCAACTTCCCCAACGCCCAGGGATGGAGCACGGGCGGCGACTTCGTGGTGGGCTTCAACCCTACCGGTTCGGCGCTAGCTTACGCCGCGCGGTATCCCACCGGCTCGGTGGCGCAATCGATGGCCACGGACCCTGGCGGATTCCTTCACCTGGCCGGATCGGACGGCCTGATCTCCACCCTGCTTCCGGGGCAACCCACGGCGCGCGTTTTCGGAGTGGCCAACACCGCATTCGGCGGGCTAGGGGGGATCGTTGCGCCGGCCGAGGTCATCTCGATCTACGGACCGGGGATCGGCCCGGCAGTTCCCGTGAGCCCCGCACCCGGCGCCTCCGGCATGTTCCCGAAGTCGCTGGGAGGGGTGCAGGTTTTGATCGGCGGCGCCTCCGCTCCGCTGTTGTACGTGTCGGCGTCCCGGATTGACGCCGTGGTCCCGTCTTACCTGCCCGGCTCTAGTGCGGCCGTTCAAGTGACCGTGAATAACGCCGCTCTCCCGGTTTTCACCGCCTCCATTGCGCAGACCGATCCCCAGGTCTTTCAGAATGCCGACGGCTCGGCCGCCGCCATCAACCAGGACAATACCATCAACTCGGCCGCGAATCCGGCGCAGCCCGGCTCGATCATTTCCATCTGGGCCACCGGGACGGGCGCGGCCGGCTCCATCCCGGACGGCCAAGTGGCGACGGCCGCCCAGGACTACTCGTGCTGCTTCGTGGTCTCCGACACCAGCGTTTCGGAGGCCACCCCCGCGGCCACCTACTACGCCGGCGCCGCGCCCGGCCTGGTGAAGGGCATAACCCAGATCAATTTCCAGGTTCCGCCTTCGGGCTCGGCATTCCGGCTGGGCGCCGGCGAAGGCATCTCCGGGATAGTGACGATCTATGTGGCCTCCGCGGCCCCGTAATCCCCCGAGGTGGGATAAGGCTCCCGCCTTGTCAATCCGAGCGAAGCTCGGACGGGCCGGGCATAGCTCGGACGGGCCGGCCGCTTCCCAGCGAAACTCGCCCTTCCGAGCTTCGCTCGGATTGACAAGCCTGGAGGCTTATCCCACAAGCGATCGCCTACTGCTCCGTCTCCTCGAGCGGCGTCACCGGATCGAGCAGCAGCCAGAAAATCACTCCGGTGGCGTAAATGGCCGCCGAGACGTAGAACGTGAGATTCCAGTTGTTGTGGGTCCAACGCAGTATGTAGGGGATGGCCAGCGGAGAGATCGCGCCGCCCCCATTGCCCCACATGTTCATGGCGCCGGACACGGTGCCCGCGTATTTGCCACCGACATCCATGGCCGCGGCCCAGGCCGGGGCCATGTTCAGGTCGTTGCCGAAGGCGGCCGCACTGATGGCCAGCATGGCGAGCAGCGGATCGTTCATCCGGGTGGAGAAAAACAGGGCGCAGGCGGCGCCCGCGAAGCCCACCGAGGACACCGTTCGGCGCGCCCAGGCTACGCCCAAAACGGGCGTCAGGCGTCCCACGGCGAACGCGCCCACCGGGTTCCCCAATCCCCCGATGAACAGCGGCAGAATGCCCAGCAGCGCGCGCGAACCGATGGCCAGATGACGCTCGTCGCGCAAATACGTGGGCAGCCAGGTGATGTAGAAGTACCAGCCCCAACCGGCGGCGAAGTACTGCAGGCACAGCATCCACACCTGGCGCGAAACCAGCAGTCTGCCCCATGGAACGTGGACGTGGCCCGCGGCCAGCCTGGCGCCGGGCCGCAGCATCTCCCGCTCGGCCTGGTTCAGCTTGGGATTGTCGAGCGGGTTATCGCGGTACCAACGATAGAAGAACGCGGCCCAGACCGCTCCCAGGCAGCCGAACAGCTCGAGGCCGTGGCGCCACCCCACGCGCAGCATGACCAGGGCCACCAGCGGCGGGGTAAAAGCTCCGCCCCAGCGCGCCGACAGCCACATGATGCCCTGCGCCCGCGCGCGCTCGCGTTCGGGCAGCCAGGTGGCGAGCATCTTGGCGAGGTTGGGAAAGCCACCCGCCTCCCCGGCGCCGAACAGGGCGCGGGTGACCAGCAGAGAAGGAAAGTTCCAGACCCAGGCCGTGGCGGCGGTGAAAAAGGACCAGCAGGGCGCGATGACCAGCAACACCCGGCGCGGCCCCGCCCAATCGCCCAGGAAACCCACCGGAATCTCCAACAGCGAATAGGCCACGCCGAAGGCCAGGAAGGCCCAACCCATTTCGACCGCCGACAGCCCCAAATCGCTCTGTATGGCCGGCGCCGCGAAAGAGATGCACACGCGATCGACATAGGTGATCACCGCCAGCGTGGCTGCAAATACGATCACCCAGTACCGCACGCGCGTAGGCCGCATAAGCTCGCATCAGAACACGCCGCGAGGCGGGAAAGCAACCATGGGCGCGCTCGGGCGCGTTCACCGCGGAGACGCGCTTCACCGCGGAGAAGTACGGGGTCTGACGTTCGGGTCCTGAAGTGCGTCCACGGACGAGCATGAGGCTGCCGGACTGTAAGCCGGTTTCTGTGCCCTTTCGGGTGGCAGTCATTCATCTGCGCCGCACATTACTGTGCGGCTCTAGCAACCTACCCGGGAGTCGAGCGGGACGGGCCGCCCCTCCTCCCCTATTTGGTCTTGCTCCGCGTGGGGCTTGCCCTGCCGGCGGAATTGCTCCCGCCGCGGTGCGCTCTTACCGCACCATTTCACCCTTACCCTCCGTTTCCGGAAGGCGGTATATTTTCTGTGGCGCTTTCCGTAGAGCCTTGCGGCCCTCCCGGCCGTTAGCCGGCACGCTGCCCTGTGGAGACCGGACTTTCCTCTCCCGTTTCCGGAAGCGACTGCCCATCCGGCAACCTCACTCGACAATTGTCGCATTTTCAGATGCGATTCGTCCGGTAAATACCCCGGCCGGGGCGTTTCCCGACCTATCGGAGCGGTCCCGTGGGGCCGATTACGTAATTTGTGAAGATAAGGACCCGTTTCGGAAAGGCAATGGCACGGACGCTGGTCAAATTGCAGTTCGTCCGTTGTATCCTGTTTTATGAATACTTCGTGAGATCGGCTACGGGTGACCCGCTCTATGGATGGGTAGCCGAGCGACGCAGTGTTGCGTCGTGCGCGGGAGGGAACCGTGGAAGACGCTGGGCGTCTTTGCGCGTTTCCCCTCTTGTGCACGCGAGCAAGTTGAGGAAAGGGAAGACATGAAGAGATTAGCAGCGGTAGGCGGCGCTATCGGGTTGCTGGCATCCTGTCTCTATGCACAGGGGCAGAATCCCGGATCCCAGGCCAAGGACGATTGGGAAGAGATCAATTTCGAGTTCAATTCCTCGGTTCTCTCGGACGGTTATCCCAGCCTGCTGCGCCTTGCGGACTTGTTGGGGCAGCACAAGGACTATAAGGTCAAAGTAACGGGCAACACCGATTACGTCGGCTCGGCCCCCTACAACGACAAGCTGGCCCTGGCGCGCGCCGAGGCTGTGAAGAACTTCCTGGTGAAGTACGGCGCCACGGCCGGCCAGATCACCACCGCGGGCAATGGCAAGCAGAGTCCGGAAGTCGATAACAAGACCAAGGAAGGCCGGTTCATGAACCGGCGCGTGATCCTGACCGTGACGGACGCAACGGGCAAGCTGATCAAGGAAGGGACCATCGGCGAGGTGATTCCGGCGTTCGACAAGCAGCTCAGCGCGATCCAGGACGAGCTGAAGAAGCAGGAGGATTGCTGCAACCAGATCCTGAAGCGGCTTGACAAGCTGGACGACATCCTGGCGGCGTTGAAGGACCTGAAGGGCGAGAACGACCGCCTGCAGGCGGAGGTCACCGATCTGCGCAACCAGCACAACCAGTTGCGCGACCAGGTGGCAGGCCTGCCCAAGCCGCTCACCGAGCAGCAGACGCAGACCATCGCCCACAACGAGTCGGCGAGCGCGGCGGAGGAGGCGGAGAAACGCAACAAGAAGTTCTCGCTGCTGGGCTTGAACGTCGGACCCACAATGGGGAACGGGCGCCAGGGCAACTTCAGCTTCAGCGGCCGCGGCCAGTTCTTTTCGCCGTTCGGCGGAGACGGCACGCACGCCGTGCAGGCGCAGGGCGAGTACATGTATTTCCCGGGCCAGCAGGAAGGCCAATTCGATCTCGGTCTCGTGAACCGCTGGAACAATTTTCAGGCCGGCGCTTTCGCGAGCTTCAAGTACATCGACTTCAAGCAGTACCAGTCGGGCGGCGTGATGGGGCAGGCGGCTTTCCTGGCGGACTACATCTTCAAGGGCGGCCGCGTGGGCCTCTTCGGGACCCAGGGGTTCAAGAACTACGCAGTGCTGAACAGCGTGACGCTGGCGCCGGGCGCATACTGGCAGACCTACGCGCGAGTGGCCAACCAGTATGGCGTCAGCTTCCTGGTGGGGACATGGGGCAACGCGTACCTCCAGGGCAGCCTGGCTTACCTCAGGCAGCACCAGGGCGGCCCGGACAAACCGGGCGGCACGTTGAAGCTGGTGCAGCCGCTTTCCGACTACTTCGCGCTGACCGCCGAAGCGGACCTCAACGAGTCGCTGCTCAATTCCGCCAACAGCGGACGGCTGGTGTTCGGCGTCGAGTTTGGCAATTCGATACGCCCCAAGGACTACGCCAACATCAAGACGCCGGTGCCGATGGACATACCGCGCGTGCGGTACGAGTTCGGGGCGCGGCGCGTGGGCAGCAGCCCGCCTATCGCGGACGCTGGCCCCAACCAGCTTGGCATATCGGCTGGAATGGTCACCTTGAACGGCTCGGGTTCGTATGATCCGCTGGGCGAGACGCTCACGTATCAGTGGACCCAGATCTCCGGTCAAGCCGTGACGCTGGCTACCCCGACCGCCGCAACCACCACCTTCACGGCGGCCGCCGGGCAGAGTTACAGCTTCCGCCTGACGGTGAAGAACACCGACGGGCTGCAAGCGACAGCCACGACGTCGGTCTCGACCACGTCGCCGACCGCCGCGTCCATCACGCAGTTCGCCGCTGCTCCGGCATCCATCACATCCGGCCAGAGTTCGACCCTGACCTGGAGCATTTCGAACGCTACCGCGGCTTCGATTTCGCCGGGTCCCGGGACGGTGGATCCTCGGACGGGCTCGGTGGCGGTTTCCCCGACCCAGACCACGACCTACACCCTGACGGCTACCGGCGCCACCGGCACAACCACCGCTTCGGTGACGGTAACGGTGACGGCCGCACCCGTGGTTGGCGCGCAGATCGTGCAGTTCGCCGCCAGCCCGGCCTCGATCGCATCCGGTCAGAGTTCGACCCTGACCTGGAGCATTTCGAACGCTACCGCGGCTTCGATTTCGCCGGGTCCCGGAACGGTGGATCCTCGGACGGGCTCGGTGGCGGTTTCCCCGGCCCAGACCACGACCTATACCCTGACGGCTACCGGCGCCAGCGGCACAACCACCGCTTCGGTGACGGTAACGGTAGGGGCCGTGCCCGCGGGCAACCCGCAGATTCTGCGCTTCGGAGCCAGTCCGCTGAGCATCCAGGCGGGCAGCCAGTCCATCCTAAGCTGGACCACCTCCGGCGCAACGGCGGCTTCGATCAGCGGCGTAGGCGCGGTGAGCCTGAACGGCAGCACCACGGTGTCGCCGGCTCAGACCACCACTTACATTCTGACAGCCTCCACGGCCGATGGGCACTCGGTAACGGCGGCCATCACGGTCAGCGTGACGACGGGCTCGATCCCGCAGATCGTGTCCTTCGTGGCCAATCCCACAAGCGTCAGCGCCGGCTCCGCCAGCCAGTTGTGCTGGCAGGTGACCGGAGCGACCAGTGTCACCATCAACCCGGGCGTGGGCAGCGGTCTGAGCGCCAACAGTTGCGCCTCGGTCAGCCCGTCGCAAACCACCACTTACACTCTGACCGCCTCCAACTCGGCGGGCCAGATCCAGGCCAACGTGACGGTAAACGTGGGCCAGGTGACCATCCTGACGTTCACTTCCAACCCGACCTTCTCGACGTCGTCGGGTTCGCCGGTAGTGCTCTCGTGGACCACGCAAAACGCCGCGTCGGTGGTGATAGTGGGCAACGACATCTCGCCCACCAATCAGCCCGTGAACGGGAGTTTGACAGTGTACCCCACCAGCAATGACACCTACACCTTGACGGCTTACGGCCCCGGAGGGCAAACCGTAAGCACCACCATATCGGTGTTCGTCAGGTAGAGCAAAACCGGGGGCAAAACCATCAGCCGGGCGGCGCGAAGCCGCCCGGCTTTTTTGTTGGAGCGAAGCAGCCTTTCCGCAACTTCGCTATGACCATTCGGATAGCGGAGGGCTTAGCCGGTGGTCGCGGCGCGCCACCTCGCCCTCGGTGTAGATGAACTCGCCGCGTTTCATGGTCCGATGCACCAGATTACCGCCGAAGTCGCGGGCCAGATCGCGGTAATCGGAGGCGTTCAGTATGAGCACGTCGGCCAGTTTCCCGGGTTCAAGCGAGCCGGTTCGGTCGGCGCGCCCAAGCGCGTGGGCGCCGTTGATGGTAGCGGCGGAAATGGCCTCGGCCGCGGTCAACCCCAGCCGCATGGAGGCCAATGCCACCACGGTCTGCGGATTCA
>JBEKPK010000232.1:0-9039 GCA_049520795.1 Bryobacteraceae bacterium | reverse complement strand
CAGCCTCCTGCTGCGCTATCAGGCCCAGGCCGAGCGTCACTACCGCCGCGCCATCGAGGAGTTCGACCGGCTCAAAGCCCTCCGGGAAGAATTACCAAACGAACCCATTACCGGGCCCGATCTCGAACCAACAAAAACCACTTACCCCGATTCCCAAACAAACCCAAACGGCCCCAGTGGGATAAGCCTCCAGGCTTGTCAAGCAGACGAGCACCCGCAGCCCAAGGCGGGAGAGATGATCGGCAAAGAAACGTTGCCCCCGTCTGGGGCTCGCTCCATTCTGCGACACTGTATAGAGCCTCATGACGCTCCAACCCAGGCCGACAGCGGCAACGAACGAGTTCGAAGAGCGCCGCCGCGCCGTGGCCGCCGGTCTGGCCGAGCGCAAGCTGGACGGGTTTCTAGCCGCTTTCAGCCCCAATTTGCGGTACCTTTCCGGATTCACCGGGAGCAACGGCAATCTGCTCATTGCGCCGGACGCCGCTATCCTGTTCACCGACCCGCGCTACTCCATCCAGGCGGCCGAAGAGACATCCTGCGCCGTTCGAATCGCCAAAGGGCCGCTGGTGGTGGAAGTGGCGGCGGCCATTGGGCGGCTGGGTCTGAAGCGCATTGGATACGAGCCGGGGCGCATGACCTGCGCGCAGTACGAAGCGCTCCGCGCGCGTCTGCCTATGCGCGCCTCTCTCCAGCCGGTGAGCGCGTGGATCGAGCAGTTGCGCATGGTGAAATCGCCAGGCGAAATCGAACGCATTCGCCGCTCCGTGAAGCTCAACGCTCGCGCCTTCGAGCAGGTGGCGGCCCGCGTTCGCCCCGGCATGACGGAGAGCAGCCTGGCGGCCCAGCTCGAGTACCGCATGCGCCGCCTGGGCGCGGAGAAGCCGGCTTTCGAAACCATTGTGGCGGGCGGCGTTCGCTCCGCTCTGCCTCACGCGCAGCCCACTGCGGCGGCGCTCGAGGGGTTGGTGGTGGTGGATATGGGCGCTTTTGTGGAAGGTTACGCCAGCGACATGACCCGCATGTTGTTCGTCGGCTCGCCCAACGCCAAGGTCAAGCGGACGTACCAGGCGGTCCTCGAAGCCCAACTGGCGGCCATCGGCGCCGTGCGCGCGGGCGTCTCCGCCGGCCGCGTGGACCGCGCCGCGCGCGCCGCTCTGCAAGCCCACGGCCTCGACCGCGCTTTCGTCCATTCCACGGGCCACGGCCTGGGCCTCGAAATCCACGAGCCGCCGCGCCTCGGCAAGGGCGAAAAGACGCGCCTCCAGGCAGGCATGGCGATCACCATCGAACCGGGCGTTTACATAGAGGGTTGGGGCGGCATTCGCATCGAAGACACAGTAGTGGTGAAGGAGCAAGGCTGCGAAATCCTGACGCCCACCGGCAAAGCGCTGCGGGTCATGTGATACCCGCCTTTGCTACCGCAGGGTTACCGCGGCCTCCCTGTACCATGTCTGCCCGCCGGTGTCGTCCGTGCCTTCAAATTCGAAGTACTGGTCCCCGGGCGGCAGGCCGGAGGCCCTTAAGGTGGCTTGGATGATGGCGTTGGCGGCGATATGGGTGGTCCCGAACCAGGCCGCGATTTGCGACGAGTAATCCACCCCGTTCACCCGTAACACGGTCACGCTCGTGGCGGCGCCGGCGGTTTCGGCGAGCTGGATTGTGAAGGTCCACAGGCCGCCCGACTGGTAAACCGGATTCGGCGAGATGGAAGCCACCACGTTGGATTGATTCACGCTCGCCGTAGCGGTCACATTGATGAATTGCGGCGGCGCGGCGCCGGAAAGAATGGTGACCGTGCCGCTGTACTGGCCCGCCTGCATGAGTTGCCCCGGGTCCACCGTCAGCGAGACTTTCGCCGGTTGCCCGGCCGTGAGATTGCCGGAAACCGCCGAGAGCAGAATCCAGGACGCGTCGGCGCGCAGTTTGAAGCTCGCCTGGCCGCTCGATTGGGTGGTGAGCTGGATGGTCTGGCCGGCCGGCGCCTGGTGGTTCAACACGTTGAAGCTCACACTGGATAGGTTGGGCAACACCTCGGCGGCGGGCAGGTCCTCCAGGTAGTCCATAATATACGGATAAGTGTTTGAGAACCGGCCGTAGCCGGCCACGAATGGGTCGATCTGGCAGGCCGAGAGAGTGGGCGACTCCGGCCCATAGGTTAGCGTGCCTACCACCACGCCCGGGCTCGAAAACAGGGGCGAGCCGGACGAGCCCGGCTCGACGCGGCCTTGCCCCCACTGCACTTCCAGATAGAGATTGCCGGGGGCCGCGGAACCCTCCACGTCTACGGTCGCATCGGCCACCCGATCGCCGAATGAGATTCGCTTCCAGGACCCTTCGGGGTGGTGAATGCCCACCAGCGGGGTCGCTTGCGGCGGGTCGCTGACGTCCCATCCGGAGAAGGTCGCGTCGTTGGGGACGCCGCTGAGCAGCACCAGGCTGTAATCGCCATCCGCGATCGACCCGCTGGCCAGCAGGTGCCCGCCCAGGGTGGCCGGCTGATTCGCGTCGCTGCTCGCCGGCGGCGCGCCGTTGCAGGAAGGAGTCTGGTATTTCCAGTAGACTTCGAGCGAGCGCGCGGCGGCTTCCGTGTTTATGCAGTGTCCGGCGGTGAGCAGGTAGGGCTTGAAGCTGTCGTCTCGGGTGGCCACCAGCGAGCCGGAGCATAGGTAGCGCAAGCCGTTTTGTTCGAAGGCAAGCTGGGCCACCGTGCTCATGGCCGGCTGCCACTCGGGGTAGCAATTGGGGTCCAGCTCGCAGTAGTCGGCCGTATTCACGACGGCGGTGGCGGGGGCGTCGGATACCGGAGCCGCGGTGGTCTCCTGCTGCGAGATGGCGTCGATGGCGAAGGGCAGGCCGGCTCCCGCGGCTGCATCCGGGCCGGGTTCGTATTCCAGGGTCACGGTCTCCGAGAATATGGTGGCGCTCCAGAAATGGCCGTTGCCGTAGATTCCCTGGCCTGTGTAAGGGCCGGCCACCTGCTCTCCGTCGTACAGCCACACCGTTCCCGCGCCGGCGGCGAAGTTGAGGAATTCCACGCGAATGCCGGCCGCTCCGGACGAGCTAATGGCCATGCGCCACACGCTCTCGCCGTCGGCGGCGGTTTCCCAGGCGCCGGCGTCCAGGGCGTCGGCCGGGAGCGGACGATTGACGCCGATCGCCAGCGGGGTGCTCCGCTGCGCCAGCCGGGCTCGTTCGGCGGGGCTTAGCGGGCCCAACGCGAACTCGCGCGCCCGGCCAAGGCCCAGCCGCAGGCCCGGCGGCCGCGGCCGTATAAGCGATGCGCGCGCTCCTCCGGCATAGTGAACGGGCTCTTTGCGCGCCACTGCCTGCGCGCCGGCGATGGAGGCGCACACCGATACCGCCAACGCCGTGTAAACGAGGGTTCGCATTGTCTTGAAGGTACGGCGGCCGGACCATGCGTACAAGATTAGAAAAGGAAGACATTACGGCCATAACGAACGATAGAGGGGGTCGATAGTAATGGGTAGCATTGCGGCCCGCTAAAATGGCTGTTAAACAATGATCCAACTTACCGGGGCGGGCAAGCGCTACGGCCCCAAGATCCTTTTCGAAAACGTGGACTGGCTGGTGACGCCCAACGAACGCGTCGGCATCGTGGGCTCGAACGGCACGGGAAAGTCTTCGCTGCTCAAGGTTTTGGCCGGAATAGAGGGCCTCGATTCGGGCAGCATCGCGGCTCAGAAGGGCGTCACCATGGGCTATCTGCCCCAGGAAGGGCTGACCCTTTCCGGCCGCAGTGTTTTCGCCGAGTGCATGACCGTCTTCGCCAGTCTGCGGGCGCTCGAGGAAGAGCAGGAACAACTCGCCCACAGGATGGCCGAGCTGGACCCCGAAGGCTCCGAGTACGCCCAGGTGGCCGACCGTTTCCATCGCGCGGAAAGCGAGTTCCGCGCCCGCGATGGCTACGCCGTGGAATCGCAGGTGGGGATCGTGCTTTCCGGCCTGGGTTTCCCGCGGCGCGACTGGAAGCGCCGCACCGAGGAGTTCTCCGGCGGCTGGCAGATGCGCATCGCGCTGGCCAAGCTGCTGCTCGAAAAACCCAATCTCCTGCTCCTCGACGAGCCCACCAATCACCTGGACCTGGAAGCCCGCAACTGGCTGGAGGAGTACCTGGCCGCCTATCCGTATGCCTTCGTGCTGGTCTCCCACGACCGCTACTTCTTGGACGTGACGGTGCGCAAGATCATCGAGATCTGGAACAAGGGGCTGCATTTTTACACCGGCGGCTTCACCCGTTACGAGGAGTTGAAAACCGAGCGGCGGGCGCAGCTTCAGGCGGCCCACGACAACCAGCGGGACCGCATCCGCCAACTGGAAGCCTTCATCAACCGGTTCCGTTACCAGGCCACCAAGGCCAAGCAGGTGCAGAGCCGCATCAAGGAGCTGGAGAAGATCGTACGGATCGAGATTCCGCCCGAGGAAAAGTCGATCCATTTCACTTTTCCACAGCCCAAACCGAGCGGCCGCATTGTGGTGGAGTTCAGGAAGGTCGCCAAGAGCTACGGCGATCACCAGGTGTTCGCCGATGTGGACTTCATCATCGAACGCGGCGACCGGGTGGCCCTGGTGGGGGTGAACGGCGCCGGGAAATCCACCCTCATCAAGATTCTGGCCGGGACCGAGCCGCTCAGCGCGGGCCAGTACACCCTAGGGCACAACGCGCAGCCGGACTACTTCGCTCAAGACCAGTACAAAGAGATGGACGGGAACGCCCGGATTATCGAGGACCTGGCCGAGGTGGCCCCGCGCGCCACCACCACCGAGCTGCGCTCGGTGTTGGGCTGCTTCCTGTTTTCCGAGGACGATGTTTTCAAGACCATCGGCGTGCTCTCGGGCGGCGAGCGCAACCGCTACGCCCTGGCCCGCATGTTGATGCAGCCTTCCAATTTCCTGCTCCTCGACGAGCCCACCAACCACCTGGACATGCGCGCCAAGGACGTGCTTCTCACTGCCTTGCAGGAATATTCCGGTACAGTGGTGTTCGTTTCCCACGACCGCTATTTCATCGACAAGCTGGCCACCCGCGTATTCGAGGTGGAGGACGGCAAAGTGCACGTTTTTCCCGGTAACTACGAGGATTACCTCTGGCGCAAACAGGGGCAGGCCGGGGCCGCGGCGGGTTTCGAGAGCGTATCGGAGGTGGGCGCGGAAGCGCCCGAACCTATCCTGGAGGAACCCGGCGCCAGGGCCGAGAGGCGGCTGAACCCCATCAAACTGCGCCAGATGCGGGAACGCCAGGACTCCATCGAGATGGAGGTGGCCAAGCTGGAAGCCGGGATCGCCGAGTGCGAAGCCGCGCTATCGAATTTCGTGAGCGTGGAGGAAACCGTGCGGGTAAACAGCCTGCTCGAAGAGCGCCGCGCGGAGATGCGTGCGTTGATGGGGGAATGGGAGGAGGTCTCCCACACCATCGAGGCCAATTCGTGACAGTGGGATAAGCCTCCAGGCTTGTCAATCCAGTGGGATAAGCCTCCCGGCTTATCAATCGGAGGGATAAACCTCCAGGCTTGTCAATCCGAGCCAAGCTCGGACACGGTCTGAAGCGGCCCCCGTGGGCTCTTCTATTCCTGCATGGGCGCTTGCTGCTCGATGTCGCGCCAAGCGCTGATTTTCAGACGGCGGCAGACCCAGCAGAGCGGCTCAGCCCCGGCATCGGCGGTCTCCGCGCCGCAAACCGTGCACTTGGAACCCTTGGGGATGCGATCCGCGGAAACGGCGCGCTTCGCCTGCTCCAGTATCTGGGGGGGTACCACCGGCTCGAATTTGGGGCTCGACTTCCGCTTCATCTGGCGCCCGCTCTCTTTAACTATGGCAGAAACCGGTCGGCCGAACAACCCAACTTTCGGCAACTTTCGGGGACGTTCGTACCAGTCTAAGCCGCTTCCGGTATCTGGATGACGATGGCGACGTCCAGACAGGAGTCGCAGCGAGGACATTTCTGACCGGGCGCGACGCGGGCGAACTTGCCCTTCAGGTCGATATCGGCCGGCACGGTGTGGGTGCAGATTGGACAGTAGGCTTCACCCAGAATGTGATTCTTGTCGAGTGCTTTCATTTCCCTCACCTCAATTCATCCGACGCAGTTTCTCTAGCAAGAGTTGTGCCAAAAATCGTTAAATTTCTTAAATTAAGGCTCAAGGTGCGTATTCGGACAAACCGGGCGCCGCCGCGCTACGAGCCGCGACCGTAAGGGAGCGGTAGCCGAACTGAAGCGTTGATACGCGAATACCCGGACACGCTCCCGCGCATCTTCTCCTTCATCGTGCTGGGTCTGATCCTGGTAGGCGTTTCGTGGATCTACACGCGCTTCCGGGAACATGTGCAGCGGTTTCTGTAGCGCCGGCCGGACCACGGGCGCGCGGCGCTACACTGGACCTATGACACAGCCCCCTGCCCCCAAAATCCAGTTGATCAACACCCCCGACTACCGGGAGAACTACGCCAACAGCGTCCAGGTGCGGGTCAACCTGTGGGACTTTTTTCTGACGTTCGGCCGCATCAATCAGACGGCGCCGGACAACGTGACCATCCACAGCTTTCAGGGGATCTACGTCAGCCCGCAGCAGGCCAAAGCGCTGCTCAACGTCTTGCAGCAGAACGTGACCCAATATGAAACGGCGTTTGGCGAAATCAAGCTGGAGCCGCAGGGGCCCGGCAGCATCGTGCAGTAGGGTGGACGCTACCGCAATTCCTCCATCGCCTCTTCCAAAGCCGCCCTTCCGGGACGCACTCTCGATTCCGGCAACGTCGCCAGCGGCTCGTCCACCATGTTCAGCATTTCCGTGAAGGTAGGTTTGGCGGTATTGATGTAGAGCACGCCCGTCAGCACTTCAGCCTTGGCATCGGCCTCCTCCAGCAGCGTAAGCGCCGCCAGGCGGTCGGTGGGGTTGTAATCGCGATGCAGTTTGCGGATGCGCAGCCGCGAGCCATCGTGCAGCTCCACGTCGCGCACCTCGCCCTCCGGGATCTCCACGGAAATCTCCTGGAAGGAGGCCACGAAATCCAGCTCTTGCAGCGCTTCCTCGTGGTCCTTCACGTAGCTGTAGCTCTTGGTGGAACCCTCGTGGTCGTTGAAGGTCGTGCACGGGGAAATCACGTCGATCACGGAAAGCCCTTTGTGCGCGATGGCCGTCTTGATAATCGCCTGGAGCTGCCTTTTGTCGCCGCTGAACGAGCGCGCCACGAAGGTGGCGCCCCACTTGAGGGCCAGGGCGCAGCAATCGAAGGGCGGCAATTCGTTGGTGGTTCCGGTCTTGAGCGTGGAGCCCAGGTCGGCGGTGGCCGAGAACTGGCCCTTGGTCAGGCCGTAGACGCCGTTGTTCTCGATGATGTAAATCATGGGCATGTTGCGGCGCAACAGGTGCATGAAGTGGCCGATGCCGATGGAAGCCGTATCGCCATCGCCGGTCACGCCCAGGCCCAGCAGGTTGCGATTGGCCAGCAGCGCGCCCGTGGCTACCGGGGCCATGCGGCCGTGCACGCCGTTGAAGCCGTGCGAAAGGCCCAGAAAATAGGCCGGCGATTTCGACGAGCAGCCGATGCCGGAAAACTTGGCCACCGAGAGCGGGTCGATTCCCATCTCGTAAAAGCACTCGACCAGGCGCTCGGAGATGGAATTGTGCCCGCAGCCGGCGCACAGCGTGGTCTTGCCGCCCTTGTAGTTCAGCACCTCCAAACCGATGCGGTTCACCTTTTTCGGGGGAGGCGTTACGGTGGCGCTCATAGGCCCTCCTGTCGGGCGATGTCGTCGGTAACCGTGCGCGCGTCGAGCGGCAGACCCCCGTAGTAGCGCACGCTGCGCAGCCGGGCGATCAGGTCCGCCTCCAGATCCAGGCGCATCAGGCCCAACAACTGCGCGTCGCGGTTCTGGTCCACCACGTAGACACGGTCGTGGCGGCGAATGAACTCCCTCAGCCGGTCCGGGAACGGGTAGGCTTTCAGGCGCAGGTAGCTGGCCGGAACGCCGCATTCCTCCTGCAACTGGTCGCGGCTTTCGCGCACCGCGTAGTCCGAAGTCCCGATGGCTATCAAACCGATCCTGGCATCCTCCCGAAGCTCCATCGCCGGCTCCGGCAGCCGCCCGCGAATGACCTCGAACTTGTGCGCCAGGCGGTCCATGTTGTTGGCGTAGTCGTCTTCACGCTCGCTGTACTGGGCCTTATCGTTGTGGCCGCTGCCGCGGGTGAAGTAGGCGGCCGCGGGGTTGTCAGTGCCCGGCAGCGTGCGGTAGCCGACCCCGTCGCCATCCACGTCGCGGTAGCGCGCGAAGCCGCCCAGCCGCTCCAGGTCTTCGGCGCTCAACACCTTGCCGCGGTCGAGCGGCGTTTCGGGATAGGCGAACGGGTCCGCCATCCAGTTGTTCATGCCCAGGTCCAGATCGGTCATGACGAAGACCGGCGTCTGGAAACGCTCGGCCAGATCGAACGCCCGGATCGACATTTCGAAGCACTCTTCGGGCGAGCAGGGGAAAAACATGGGGTGCTTGGTGTCGCCGTGGGAGAGAATCGCGGTGGTCAGCAGATCCCCCTGCTGGGTGCGCGTCGGGAGGCCGGTGGATGGGCCCACGCGCTCCACGTTGTAGATCACGGCCGGCGCCTCGGCGTAATAGCCCAAGCCGATGAACTCCGACATCAGCGAGATGCCCGGCCCCGCCGTCGCGGTCATCGAGCGCGCCCCCGCCCATCCCGCGCCGAGCGCCATTCCGATGGAGGCCAGCTCGTCCTCCGCCTGCACGATGGCGTAGGTGGCCTTGCCCGTTTCCTTATCGTGGCGGAAGCGCCGCATATAACCGATCAGCGATTCCACCAGGGAGGACGAAGGCGTAATGGGATACCACGCCACCAGCGTCACGCCCGCGAACATGGCTCCCAGCGCGCAGGCCGAGTTGCCGTCCACGATGATCTTGCCGGCGGTCGCGTTCCTGCGCTCCACGCAAAATGGGTCGGTCTTGGCGAAGGTTCTGGCGGCGTAGTCGAAACCGGCCCGCGCGGCGTTCCAGTTCATCTCCGCGGCCTTGGC
>JBEKPK010000231.1:0-9040 GCA_049520795.1 Bryobacteraceae bacterium | reverse complement strand
CGCCGGAGGTCTCCGGGGACGCGTGTAACTCACCTCCAGGACGTAGTTGCCTAACGCGATCTTCTGCGGCGGTTCGTCCGCGATCGCGATTACCCCGGCCATCTTGCCCTTGCCCTGGCTTTCCAGAATCAGCGGCGCGAGTTGCTCGATGATGGCGTAGCTCCGCGCCAGCGGCAGGTCGGCCGGCCCTCCCGGTCCGGGATTGACAAGTAAGCTGTCGATCCCAAAAGGACTGAAACCCATGGCATCGTGCTGCCCCACGGCGTAGAACACGTTGTTGCCGCCCGCCGCGCCGCTCGCCTCCGGGATGAACAGGGGATTGCCCGGCGTGTGGTACCAGTTGACCACGTCGCGGATATCCAGCGTACCGCCCATGTCCGGCGAGCGGACGTCGATCGCTGGCGCGCCCGCCTTCCAGGCGTCCTCCACTTGAGGATTCGGGCCCCCGCTGTTCCAATTCGTCCCCGGCGACTTGCCCCAGAACGAGCACCACGCGTTCACGTACATCGGCAGCGCGTATTCGGCTTTACCCGCGGCTGCTACCGCGCCCACGTAGCGCGCATAATTCCAGGCCGTGAAGATCTCATCCGTGTACGGGCCCTTGCCGAAGACTTCTTCCCAGCTCCCCGATGTCTTGGACCCGGCCGCCTCCCAAGCCTGGCGGAACTGCGGATGCAGAGTCTCCTTGTGGCCGCTCATATAGTCCAGCAGCTCTTTCGGAACAGGTTCCGCGAAGGCCTTGTTGGCCGCCTCGCTCCGGTCTCGCGCGTCGCCCACAATTCCCACTTCGTTTTCCACCTGGATCATGATGACCCGGCGCTGGGAGTCCACTTCCTTGATGTGCCGCATGAGGGCCGCGAAGGCCCGGCTGTCGGCATCGCGGCTCGCCGCGCTCAATGTGGATAGCAGCTCCAGACTCTTGCCATCCTGGTTCTGAACCCGCGGAAACCGGTCCTGGGCCGTCTTGACCCACACCGGGACATAGCTGGACGTGCCGTTCTTCCAGCTTCCGAACCACAGGAACACCAGCCGCAATCTGTTGCTTTGCGCCGCCCGGATCTGGCCGTCCACCAGGGCGAAATCGAACTGGCCCTCTTTAGGTTCGATCAACTCCCAATAGACCGGGGCCAGAACCGTGTTGAGGCGCATCGCCGCAAGCTGGGACCATTCCGCCTTCACGAAATCGAGACTGGAGGTGGTGGAGTTATGCAGCTCTCCCGCCAGCATCAGAAAAGGCTTGCCGTCCACCACCATGTGGGCCGCGGAGCCTTGCTTCTGAAGGTAAGGAATGGACATATTCGCCCGCGAGCACCCCGCCAGTGCAGCCAGCGACAATACGGCCACGAAGCCTAAGAAATCGCGCATCTTCATGACTTGCCTCCCAGACATATTCGCCCGAGCAATTGTAGCATCAGGAATTTCCTACTTTGGCAACCGGGACTCTTCTATTGGCGTGCTATAGGATTGTCGAAAAGAATCCGGGTAGAATTGTTGTTGAAACCGCCATGTTCCGATTTCACTTCGAGAACCAACTATGATGCGCCATCTTTTGTTTCCAGCCCTCATCGCGATGCGGTTGTTGTCCGCGCAGACCGCGCTGCCCACCGAATGGGTCGATCCCGATACCGGTCATCGCGTCATTCGTCTTTCGCGCGAAGACGGAACCGCGTCGCTCTACTTCCACCAGAATGCGTACTCGGCCGACGGCAGGAAGTTGGTGGTCACCAATCCCCACGGGATCGCCACCATCAACCTAGCGACCCGCGAAATCGATCAGGTGGTCGAAGGGCGCGTGAACGTTCTCGTGACCGGCCATAAGACCGGCCAGATCTACTACACGAAAGAGGGCGCCATCTTCGCCACCGACCTGGACACCCACGCCACCCATGAGGTGGCCAAGATTCCGGTCCAGGCGGGCCGCGGCGGCGCCTTCGCCGTAAACGCGGATGAGACCATGCTGGTGGGCATCGCCGCCGATCCCGATGGAAAAACCGTGCCGCGCACTCCGCCGCCCGGCGGGGATGGCGGAAGCCTGCAGGCAGGCTGGGCGGCGGGTACGCCGAAGATGCTCTACACCATCGACATCAAGACGGGAGCGTTCCGGAAAATCTACACCGAGAACGACTGGACCAACCATCTGCAAATGTCGCCCACCGATCCCCATCTCATCATGTTCTGCCATGAGGGACCGTGGCACTTCAACGACCGCGTATGGACCATCCGCACGGATGGCACGGGCCTGCGATTAATGCACGAACGGACCATGAACATGGAGATCGCGGGGCATGAGTTCTTCAGCGCGGACGGCAAAACCGTCTGGTACGATTTGCAGACCCCCAAGAGCACGGTTTTCTGGCTGGCCGGCGTGGACATCGCCACCGGACACCGCACCTGGTATCACCTCGAGCGCAACGAATGGTCGGTGCACTTCAATGTTTCGGCGGATGGCAAGCTGTTCGCCGGCGACGGAGGCGGCCCCTCCAGCGTGGCCGCGCGGTCGCCGGACGGCGTAACTCTGAGCCCGCCCGGCAACGGCCAGTGGATCTACCTATTCCGGCCGGTGATGGTAAGAGGGAGTTCGTTTCGCGACAAGAAAGACCTGATCGATATCGGGTATTTCAAGTCCGAGCGTCTGGTGAATCTCGCCAAGCATGACTACAGGCTCGAGCCGAATGTCACCTTTTCCCCGGACATGAAGTGGGTGGTCTTTCGTTCCAATATGCTCGGCCCCACGCACGTCTTCGCGGTGGAAATAGCCAAGAGCGGTCCAACCGCTCCCTAACGGTAGCGGCTCGTTAGATGCTGGAGAGCCACGACCGTCAGGGAGCGGTTGCTACAGCGTCTTGCCTTCCGCCCGATCGAGTTGCGTGTCCGGAACCCCTTTGCACATGTGGGCGGAGAAATCCGTCGCGCTGCGCAGCGCGAATACCGGAACGTCCGCCACCTTCGGCGTCTTGATGCGGAAGAACTCCGCGCCCGCCACATCGTCCAGGACGAAGGCCGGCCGGAGGTCGTCCTTGGCGGGGATGATCTCGATGTTGCTTAGCTCGATCCCCTTGACATGCCGGATGTAGAAGCCGTGCGATGGCATGGCGCCGAACATGGTGGGCTCGGGATACGCGGTTTCGTTCTCGGGCGGCTGGATGGCGGCGGCTTCCTTGCCCGTTCCCCCCTGGTGCTGAATCTGCACGTTGCTGATTTTGACATTCTCGATATAGTGGTCCGGAATGCCGCTGATGATGGAGCCCTGGCGCGGAACGCAGTTCGAGCACACCACGTTGTCGATGATCACGCGCCGGAGCGTGCCGATGGGAATCTCCTTGGGGCCTCTCATGCGGCGCCCCAAGCGCAGGAAAATGGGCGCGCTGATGATGTCCCGCATTGCGATATTGGTGATGGTCACGTCTTCCAGCAGCGCGCCGTCCACCGTCTCCAGCGCCAGCCCTTGGCAGCCCTCGAAAACGCAGTTGGAGACCGTGATGTTGCGGAAGCCGCCGTTCGATTCGGTGCCGAACTTGATGCGGCCGGTGCCGCCGCGCCCGTTGCGCTTGTACGTGCCATCGAGCAGCGTGCCTTCCTCGAAACAGCCCGCCACGTAACAGTTGGTTATGGTGACGAACTCGGTGGGCTTGGCGGAGCCGAGCCCGTAGGAGCTCTTCAGCACGATGGCGTCGTCGAGCGGCGAGTTGACCACGCAATTCGATACGCGCACGTTGCGGCAGCAGTCGATATCGAAGCCGTCGCGGTTCGTGTCGAGCATGATGTTGTCGATGGTGAGGTTGTCCACCCCCGTCGCCAGGAGGCAGAAATGGCCGCCATGGAGGATGCTGAAATCGCGCAGCAGCACGTTGTGACAATTCTTTAGGCTGATGGATTTGTTGCCCACGCCGGCCTGTTCGGCCCTGGGAGCGCCGCCGGCGCCCCGGCTCAGGCCCTTGCCCCAAATGCGCCCCGGGCCGGAGATGGAGATGTTCTTCAGGCCTTCGCCCCACAGCAGGCTGTTTCGAAAATGGCTGTGCCCGTAGTCCTGATACTGGCTCCATTCGTTGGGCTCGGCCAGGTCGTAGGCCCCCGTTCCGCTGGCGCCCTCGGCCGGGGAATCGGCCGCGATGATGGTGGCGCCCATGTCGAGATACAGGGCCACATCGCTCATCAGGTGAATGGAATAGCACAGGTAGCTGCCCGCGGGGAAGAAAACGGTTCCACCGCCGGCCGCGGCCGCGGCCTGGATGGCCTTGTTGACGGCGGCGGTGTCCAGGGACGCTCCGCCTCCCGAGGCCCCGAAAGCCTTGACGTTGAAAAGCCCCTGCGCCGGCGCGGATTCGGCGGCCCTCGCGCCGCCTTGTCCCGCCTGAAGGAGGAGCGCCGCGCCCGGAAGACCGGCGCCCGCCCGTTTCAGGAATTCCCGCCTAAAGTTGGTTGCGATCGACATAGTGGTGTGGCCCATGGCCTTATGCGATTATCTCGAATGCCGGCCGGGAAGGGGAAGAGATTTCGCGGAATTTCAGCGCCGTTCAGGCCAGGGCTTTGCGCCGCGGCACATCGGCTATGCTGACCACGCCTTTGTCGAAGACCGTCATGTCCTGGATCATACGATCCACGTCGGCCCCTTCTTCGAGCAGGATTTCGTGTTCAATCCAGTCGGAGAGAGGGATGCCGCGGAAGAACATGCGCTCCTGTAGAACCAGGCTCTTGCGGCTTTGCATGAGCATGCGGTTCTCGCGCGTATAGTGGCGCTGCTCGACGCGCAATTCGGCCAGGAAGCCTTCGAGCGCCTGCCGGCGGGCGGTCTCCTCGACCGCTTTCATGGTGGTATCGATGGAGGCGCCTATGGCCGCCTTCTCGGCCTTCAGCTCGCCGCGCGCTTCGGCCAGGCCCTCGCGCTGGTCGGCCAGGCGCTCCCGCTCCTCCGCCAAGGCCACATCCATGCGGGACTGCATGATGAACCACGCCAGCAAGCCGGAAGCTACCGCCGTGCAACCGGGCAGGAGTATCCACAGCAGAGCTTCCATGGGGTAAATGTTATCCAGGTGGCGCCATGAAACTCCAGATGTCAAAGGTTAGAGAGCGCAGCATAACCTAGGGTATTGCGGCGCAAGAACTGCCCCTTATCCTCTCCCGGCCAATCATCGGGATCGACCCGTAGAGCGGCCTTCCAGGCTGCCACGTCGGCATTCTGGCCGACGTTATTCGAGGGATGCCGGTAGGAATACCGGCGTGGCAGGCGGGACGCCCGCTCTACGGCGCGCTCGATAATGCGCATCACTTGCGCCGCAGACCACTAGGGCAGCGCGGGGAGCAACCTGCGATTTTTGGGCAAATTGCCCAAAAAATCAACTGGAAACAAAGGGCTTAGCCGCTGATTGTATCGCATCTTTGGGCATTTTGCCCAAAAATGACCTTTCACCACGGGCTGCTAATGGGCGGCCGCGGCCTCCCCAACCGGCGCAAACGGGCTGACCAGGTCGCCCTGGCCATCGAATTCGAAATCCACCACATCTTCGATTTCGAGCAGAGGATTGCGCTCGATCTCGCCCCGCAGTTGCTCGCTCACCCCCAGGCGGCCCAGCTCCAACGTATTGCGTATCCAGCCGTAGGTCACCTCGCCCAGGTCCAGTTTGCCAACCGTGGGCGCCATGCGCTCCAGGCACTCCCGGTCGGTCGGGAAATGCAGCGGGACGCGGGCGTTGGCCGGCGTGGTGGAAGTGAGCACGTTGACGCGGGTCGCCTCCCAGTCGATGCGCGCCAGCAGCCGGTCGTGCATCACGTCGGCCATGCCGATTCCCACCGCGTTGCCGTAGCTCAAGACGTTCATGTCGCGGATGAAAACGCGCTCGCACTTGGGGACGCCGGGCCACGGGTTGTACTCGCCGTTCACACACCGGTTGACGATCTTCGTATCGAAGCCCGCGCCGCTGATGTTCTTGCCGATCTCATCCATGATGAGGATGTCCAGGTTGGCCGGCAGTCTGGCCATCCACGATTTCACCAGCGCCAGGTTTTCCTCCTCGCGCCGCTCCATGGCATCCACCGGGACGGCTTCCAGCTTGGCGGTGTTGTGCCAGGCGTCCTCGAGAATAGCGAGCCCGCCCAGAATCTTACCGGATTTCAGCGCCTGCCGCCCCACGCTGCGCACCATGCCCTCCAGGCCGATGCGGCGCGCGTAGGCGTGGTACCGCTGCGCGCCCGCGAATTTGCCGATCCCGATGGCCAGCATTTTGAACAGGCCGCTTTCCATCTTGCCTTCGAAATCGGTGTGCCACTTGACCCGCCCCACCAGCATGACGCCGTCGGATTCATAGGCCGCCCGGTCCATGAAGGCTTCAATGCCTTCGGGCGTGCGCCCCAGCGAGACCACTTCGAGCTGGCTCACCAGCGGGCAGCCCATGGCCGCTTCGGTGATGCCGTAGTGGGCCAGCACGGCCGCCTGTCCCTCGGCGGTAGCGGCGCCGTGACTGCCCATGGCGGGGAAAATGAACGGATGCATTCCCCGCTCCTTCCAGTAGTCCACCACGCCGCGCACGATCACGTCGATACGACTGATTCCACGGCTGCCCACGCCGATGGCCACGCGCGATCCGGGCTTCAGCTTGTCGGCGAACCCGGAGCCGGCCAACTCTTTACGGACGGCCGCGGGAATGTCGGCGATCCTCCGGTCGGGGAAGTTCTGGCGCACCAGCAAAAGACGAGGAAACTGCATGTCAAAATTGTAACCCGCGGCGGCTGGAACCGGCCCATGAGTGGAGCCAAGCCTTCGGACCGCCGGCCTTTCAGCCGGCGGCAGGCTCGACCCCACGGGCGGCGTGATAGGAGCTGCGCACCAGCGGTCCTGATTCCACGTGAGCGAAACCCATGTCATACGCCGCGCGGCGCAAGTCGCGGAATTCCTCGGGCGGGACGTAGCGGACGATAGGCAGGTGTTTGGGCGAAGGCCGCAGGTATTGCCCCAGGGTGAGTATGCGGACCCCATTCGCGCGCAGATCGCCGAGCACTTGCAGAACCTCTTCCACGGTTTCGCCCAGTCCGAGCATGAGGCCGGACTTGGTGGGAATGCCCGGCGCGGTTCGGGCGGCATGCGCCAGCACGTCGAGCGAGCGCTCATAACGCGCCCCCAGACGCACCTGCCGGTAGAGCCGCGGTACGGTCTCGGTGTTGTGGTTGAACACCTCGGGGGCGGCTTCGAGTACGGTTTCGACGGCCGCGTGGCTGCCCTGGAAATCGGGCGTCAGCACCTCGACCCCGCATTCGGGCACGCGCTGGCGAATGGCGCGGATCACCAGGGCGAAGAGTTCCGCGCCCCCATCCCGGCGGTCGTCGCGGTTCACGCTGGTCACCACGGCGAACTGCAAGCCCATGGCTTCCACGGCCTCGGCCAGGCGGCGCGGCTCGTCGTAATCCACCGGCAGCGGCGCGCCCTTCTCCACCGCGCAGAATCCGCACCGCCGCGTGCACACGTTGCCCAGAATCATGAAGGTGGCCGTGCGGTGATTCCAGCACTCGCCCACATTGGGGCAGGCCGCGCTTTCGCAGACGGTGTGCAGGCGGAGGCGGTCGATAAGCCCCTTCAGGTCGCGATAATTCTCCCCGGCCGGCGAGGGCGCGCGCAGCCACTGGGGACGTTCCAGCTTAGGGGCAATGGAAACCAGCACTGATCTTATTCTAACCCGCACATCCCACACTCCACCCTCCGATGTGGGACAGGCGCTTCCGCCTGTCAACCCGAGGAAGCTCAGGCGCCGTCTACCGAAGCCGGTTGGCAGGCGAAAGCGCCTGCCCCACAATTACCCGCGTCCGACAAAGTGTCGGAGCCAAGCGTCGTTATGAGCCGCGGCGCGGCAGGCGGGAGCCACGCCATCACACCCGAACACCTGTGAGAAGGTCCGGCTACGCCTTGCGGCCCGGCAGGTCCGGAGGGGTTTCGTGCGTTCGCTCGCGGAACCTGGCGCCCAGGCCGCCTGCCAGGGAGACCGCCGATTCTCCGAACCGGTCGCGGAGCTTATCCGCCGCGGCCAGGGCGCGCTGCCATTTCTCGCGGCGCTCCTCGCCTTCCAGGCTCAGTTGGCCGCCGGCTTCGTCCCACGATGCGGCGTGTACCCCGAGCAGGCGCACCTTGGCGCCGGGCTTCCAGTTGGCGCGGAACAGGCGGCGGATTTCGCCGAAGATTTCGGGGTCGAGGTCCGTACCGCGCTCAAGCGAATGGGCCCGCGTGATGGTGGAGAAATCGGAATAGCGCAGTTTGAGCTGGATGGTGCGGGCGCGCAGGCCGTGCTCGCGCAGGCGCCGGCCCACCAGCTCGCTGAGGCGCGCCAGCGTGGCTTCGAGTTGCACCTGGTCCGCGGTGTCCTCGGAATACGTGTGCTCATGGCTGATGGATTTGGGCCCCGCGGCGGCGCCGATTTCGGAATCGAACCAGCCGCCGGCGTCCAGGCCGCGCGATTTGCCGGCCAGCGCCAGGCCCCACTGGCCGAAGCGTTTTTCGAGGAAGGCTTCGTCCAGGCGCGCGAGGTCGCCCACCTTGCGAATGCCCAACATGTGCAGGTTGTTTTCCGTGACCTTGCCCACGCCGGGGATCTTGCGCACGTCGAGCGGAGCAAGAAACGCGGCCTCTTGGCCCGGTATCACCCACAGGACGCCATTGGGCTTGGCCTGGTCGGATGCGATCTTGGCCACCATGCGGGAACTGGAGATGCCGATGGAGCAGTTCAAACCGGTGGCCGCCTTCACCCGCTCGTGCAGCAGGTGGGCGGCGCGCAGAGGCGGCCCGTGGAGGCGTTCGGCGCCGGTGAGGTCGAGGCAGGCTTCGTCGATGGAGGCCATCTCCACCAGGGGCGAGAAGGAGCACAGAACCTCGTAGACTTTGTGGGAATATTCGCGGTAGCGATCCATGTGGCCGTCCACAAAGATGGCCTGCGGGCAAAGCTTGTAGGCGGTGCGCAACGGCAGCGCGGAATGGACGCCGAACTTCCGCGCCGCATAAGAAGCGGCCGAGACCACCCCGCGCTGGTCGGGACGCCCGCCCACCACTACGGGTTTGCCCTTG
>JBEKPK010000230.1:0-9070 GCA_049520795.1 Bryobacteraceae bacterium | reverse complement strand
CGTTCGAGGGCGAAGAGCTCCTGGGAGTTGACGGGCTGGTAGGCGGCGATGAGGTCGTCGCGGAGACGGCCGATTTCCTGAATGTCCTCGACGCGGATGACGGCGAAGGTAGAACCGGTGAACACGTGTTTGCGGGCGTTTTGGGAGCATCGGGCCTTGCCCTCGGGGGAGCGTGGTCCGGTGGATTTGGCGGCGTTGGCGCGATTGGCGGCGAGGCGTTTGGGGGAGACGGGGCGATGGGACATTCCACTTTGAAAGGTAGCAGGGGGATGGTGTCGGATCTTAGGTTATTGATTGGTAAGTGGTTGATATTAAATTATTTGTTGTTCCTGAAAGATTGGTGATCGAGTTTGGGGATTGAGTAGCCCCGTTTTGAGACTTCGGATCGAGAACTGGGCAGCCTGATCCGTCAGTGTTGACGAATATACCCAATATAGGTATGATTGTACCTGTTATGGGTGCAAACTCCATCGGAGCGGCGCTCTTTGGCGCTACCCGTCAGGCCGTGCTGCGCCTTCTATTCGGACACTCCGACCAGCGATTCTATCAGCGGCAGATCATCCGCTCCGCCGGCCTGGGTTCCGGCACTGTCCAGCGGGAACTTGAGCAGCTCGTGGCTGCCGGGATTCTCACCCGCACTGTAGAAGGCCGGCAGACGTACTTTCAGGCCAACCGCGCGTGTCCGGTGTTTCTTGAACTGCACGGTCTTATCCGGAAGACCTTCGGCGTGGCCCAGGTTTTGCAGAGCGGTCTCGCTGTTCTGGCCGGCAAGGTTCACCTTGCCTTTGTTTACGGTTCAATGGCAACGGGCGGTGAGACCACGGCCAGCGACGTGGACGTCATGGTTGTCGGGGAGCAGGTTTCGATGCATGATGTCGTCTCGGCCCTAGCCGAGCCGCAACGCGACTTAGGCAGAGAGGTGAACCCCTCCGTTTATCGAACCGAGGAGTTCTATCGTAAACTTGCACAAGGGCAGCACTTCCTCAGCAGCGTGGTGTCTGGCCCGAAGATTTTTCTGATCGGTGACGAGCATGAGCTTGCAGGATTGGCTCAAATTCGGATGGCTCAAGGAGCACAAGGCGAGCCGGCAGGAAATCGCCGACCTCTTTCAGCGTATCGCCAGCAGCGTGCCCGAAATTGCCGCGGATCAGGCTGAGGGCTTTTGCTGGAGGGCTTTTGCTGGAGGGCTTTTGCTGAGGGCTTTTGCTGGAGGGCTTTTGCTCCGAGGGCTTTTGCTCCGAGGGCTTTTGCTCCTTTGCTGGTTTTCCAGCCCCTCTGAAGCGAGACAAACGCCTCAATCATGAGGCAGGAAATAGCCATCATGGTGAATCCATGCCGCTCTGTTGGCTTCAATGCGGGCTCGACATAGCGCCCGGTAAATCTGCGCCGGATCGCATCCGCTATCTCTTCGCGCTTCCTCGCGTCGCGTGCGGCTTTGTATTGTCGCACGGTGAAATTGCTGGCAATCTCCGTGTCCTCCGGGTCAGTGGACGGCGGTCTCATCGGTAAGCAATATCCGGCAAACCGGGATTCTCGGCAAGGCTAACCGCTAAATCGAGGGGAAGAAGCGAGAAGAAAGCCGGAGAAACCACGGGGAGAAACCGGACTGTGCCCCTTGCCTGAGGCCCGGAAACTAGGAACGCCATCCCCCTTTTGCTTTGGTGCCGCTGTCCCTCACGGTATCAGCAGCAGCTTGCCCGCGGTATGGCGGCCTTCGAGGGCGCGGTGGGCTTCGGCGGCTTCGGACAGGGGATATGTCCGCTCGATGCGCGGATGCAGCTTGCCGGAGGCGACCCAGCCGAGCACGTCGCCGGCGCGCCAGAGCAATTCCTCTCTCGTCAGCGTGTAGTGGCCCAGGGTGGGGCGGGTCACGAAGAGCGAACCCTTGCCGTTGAGCGTGTTGAGGTCGAAGGGCGGGACGGGACCGCTCGATTGTCCGAAGAGGGCCAGCAGGCCGCGCGGGCGCAGGCAGTTGAGGCTCTTATCGAAAGTGGTCTTACCAACCGAATCGTAGACCACGTCCACGCCGTGCCCGTTGGTGAGGCGGCGGACTTCGACATCGAACTCGGTCCTGGTATAGAGGATGGTTTCGTCGACGCCGTGTTGGCGCGCCACGGCGGCCTTTTCTTCCGTGGATACCGTTCCCAACACGCGCGCGCCGCGCATCTTGGCCATCTGCGCAATCAAGCCGCCGGCGCCACCCGCGGCGGCGTGCACCAGGCAATCGTCGCCGGACTTCAGCTCATAGGTGGAGTGAGTCAGGTAATGGGCCGTCATTCCCTGGAGCATGGCGGCGGCGGCGGTTTGAAAATCCAGATTGTCGGGCAACTTCACAAGCTGCCAGGCCGGGACCACGGCGTACTCGGCGTAGGAGCCGCGCGGCATGGCCCAGGCCACGCGGTCGCCGGGGGCGACTTCGGTGACCTCGGCGCCGACCTGCTCCACCGTGCCGGTGCCTTCCTGGCCCAGCTTGATGGGAATCTCGGACTTGTAGAGGCCGGTGCGGAAATACACGTCGATGAAATTGACGCCGCTCGCGGCGACGCGCACCAGCGCTTCCTTGGGGCCGGGATGGGGGATGGGCGTTTCCACCAACTGCAACTTCTCGGGACCGCCTGTTTCTCGAACTTGGATGGCTTTCATAAATCAACCTCGCAGCGCTCTGCGCGCGTGAACGGCCGCTGCATATAGTATCAGGTACGCCAGCGCGAAGGGGAACGAAAACAAGCGCGCCAGGGTGCGAACCGCGCCCGAGCCAGCCAGACCGGCGCGCAGGATCACGAACTGGCGGATGGTGGAGAGGTGCTTGCGGTCCAGCCAGAAATAGTCGCCGTTCTCATTGATGGCGAACACCTTGGCGGGCAGGCGCAGGGCCAACGCCCATTTCCATTTGAGCATCAACGGCTCGCCGGAGCAGACGATGCCCATCTGCGAATAGCGGTTGCGGGCCAGCTCGCGGTAAAGCTGGCGGCGGCACCGGCGGCCGCGGTAATCGGAGACGCGGTAGATGCGCGTACGCCCGGCGTCGAAGCCGCGCGGAGGGGTGGCGTAGCAGGTGACCAGGTCGATAGGGAAATCCGGGCCCCAGGTGCGGCGCAAGCCGCCGATCAAACCTTCGAGCAGCCCTCGGGAGCCACTCTCGACGAGCAGTATGGCCGAAGGCGGCGGCTGCCGGCCGGTGAGAAAATAGCGCACTAATCTGAATATAACGGAGTGCTAGGCTGAAGATGGCGCGGGTGGCAAACACAAGCCCTTTTTGACGCGGCGATCTTTCGCCCCTGACGGGGCTTTCATGATTTCGTTTCCAGCCCATGGCTTGCGCCATGGGCTATTATCTTTCACCCCTACGGGGTTGGCGGCTGGCCCCACAACGAGCCATGTTTGAAGACCTGCTTACGGAACAACCCAACCCGGCGTCGGCGCACATTGACGAGCTGCCGACCGAGGAGATGCTGCGCGTCATCAATGCCGAGGACTGCAAGGTGGCGGAGGCGGTGGGTCTGGAAATCCCGGCTATCGCGCGGGCGGTGGATGCGATTGCGGCGGCGATAGAGGCGGGCGGGCGCCTGTTCTATATCGGTGCGGGGACCAGCGGGCGGATGGGGGTGCTGGACGCTTCGGAGTGTCCGCCCAGCTTCAACGCGCCGCCCGAAATGGTGCAGGGCATCATGGCCGGGGGCGAGGCCGCGCTGAGCCGTGCCACCGAAGCCAGCGAAGACGACCCGGCTGCCGGCGCAGAGGACCTGGCCGCGCGGGGCTTCACGGCCGGCGACGCGCTTGTGGGCATTGCCGCCAGCGGGCGGACGCCCTATGTGCTGGGGGCTATCGCGGAAGCCCGGCGCCTGGGCGCGGTCACCATTGGAATCAGTTGCGTCCCGGAATCCGAGCTGGCGCACGCGGTGGATATCGCCATTACGCCGGTGGTGGGCCCGGAGGCGATCGCCGGCTCCACGCGCATGAAAGCGGGGACCGCCCAGAAAATGGCGCTCAACATGCTCTCCACGGGGGTGTTCATCCGTATGGGCTACGTTTACGGCAACCTGATGGTCAACGTGCAGCCGAGGAACGCCAAGCTGGCGGACCGGGCGCGGCGCATGGTGGCCCAGGCGGCGGGGGTTTCCCACGAGCACGCGCGCGAGTTGCTGGCCGCGGCCGGCGGCCGCGTGGCCACCGCCATCGTGATGGGCAAGACTGGTGTGGACTGCGAAGCGGCCGAGCGGAGGTTGGCGGAAGCCGGAGGACGCATCTCGAAGGCCATCGCAAAAGAAGAATCTCATGGATAAATTCGTGATTACGGGAGGGACCGCGCTTGAGGGAGAGATCCCGGTCAACGGTTCCAAAAACTCTGCGCTGCCGGCGCTGGCGGCGGCGCTGCTCACCGAGGAACCGGTGACGCTAAGGCGCGTTCCGCGGGTGCGGGACATACGCACCATGGAGCGGCTGCTGGTGGATATCGGAACGAAGGTGGAGGTGGACGTTGAAACCGTCACCTTGCGGACGCCGCGGGTAGTCTGCGCCGAAGCGCCTTACGAGCTGGTGAAGACCATGCGCGCATCGAGCCTGGTGTTGGGGCCGCTGGTGGCCCGCTGCGGACGGGCGCGGGTTTCCGTGCCGGGCGGGTGCGCGATCGGGGCGCGGCCCATCAACATGCACATTTTCGGCCTGGAACAGCTTGGCGCGCGCATCCACCAGACACACGGCTATATCGAAGCCGAAGCGGGCGAGGGACTGCGCGGCGCGGTGGTGCACTTCGACCGCATCACGGTGACCGGCACGGAGGACCTCATGATGGCGGCCGTGCTGGCCAAAGGGGAAACCGTGCTGCGCAACGCCGCCCGCGAGCCGGAAGTCGCGGACCTGGCCGCTCTGTTGATCAAGATGGGCGCGAAGATCGAAGGGGCGGGCACATCCACCATCCGCATCGAGGGCGTACCGGCGCTCGATGGCGCCGAGCACACCATCATTCCGGACCGCATCGAGGCCGGCACGTTTCTGATCGCGGGGGCGATTACCGGCGGCGATGTGGCCGTTACCGGCTGCGTGCCCGAGCACATCGGCGCGCTCGTGTCCCGGCTGCAACAGGCGGGAGCCGAGGTGACACAGCCGGACGGCGCCACTCTGCGCGTGCGCGGCAACGGACGACTGCGCTCGGTGGATGTGACCACCGAGGAATACCCCGGTTTCGCCACCGACTTGCAGGCCCAGTACATGGCCCTCATGACGCAGGCCGAAGGGATCGCCATGGTCATCGAGACCATTTTCGAAAACCGCTTCATGCACGCCCAGGAACTGGCCCGCATGGGGGCCAACATCCGCATAGAGGGGAAGCAGGCGATTGTGGCGGGTCCGCGGGAGCTGACCGGCGCGGGGGTGATCGCGTCGGACCTGCGCGCCAGCGCGTCGCTGGTGTTGGCGGCGCTGGCCGCGCGGGGAGAGACGGTCATCGACCGGGTCTATCACATAGACCGCGGCTACGAAAAGATAGAAGAGAAGCTGGCGGGGGCGGGGGCCAGGATAAGAAGAGTGGAATAGGAGGGACGGGGTTGGCAGGCGAAAGCGCCTGCCCCACCTTGTTGGCCGGCGGAAGCGTTTGCCTTGCTTTTCAGGAGCTTATCTGGCGGAGGCGCGCCGCAGCAAACCTAGGATGCCAAGGCCCAAGCCGCAGAGAAGCATGGCTTGCGGTTCGGGAGCCACTGTTTCGACGTCAACGTCGTCGAGGGCGAACCATCCCGGCCCGTTCTCGAATCCGAATTCGATGGTGGTGGAGGTCCCCGTGGCGAGTTCCAGGCCCCCCGCTAATTGCCACGTTGTGACAGGAACATTTTGCACGTCGTTTGCAAGCGCGACCGCGCCCCAAATGACCGTGGCCTGATTGGACGGCGTTTGGTCTTCTGGCTGTTGCGCGTAATAGAACGTGAACGCATATTCCTGTCCGGGTATCGTGGTAAGCGTTTGAGAAATGTAGGTCATGCTTTCCGGGTTGCCGAAGCACGCCGAGTACGTGCCGGAGTGAGGACCAAGCGAGCTGATTCCCGGAATCGTGTTTCCGCAGTCAAAGGCAGCTCCCGACACGGCCCAGCCGGTGAAATCGCCCGTCTCGAAGCCGCCATTGACGACCAGATTGGCGTGAGCTGCGCCGCAAGCGAGAAAAAGTAGAACCGCAACGCTCGTAAGTGCCGTACGCACAGGTGTCATCCTCCGCCGAGGGCTTTCATCCCCGGTTACGGACAACCCTGTCAGGGACGTCCGCTTTGATTAAGACTTGCAGAATAGCAATATTCGGAGCCGAAATAAAGGCCTTCCAGTCACGGCGCCACATGGGCCCGCTTTGCCCGGCGTCTCCACCGGCGGCAGGCCAGAAGGCCCGACCCCACATCCAGCGGAGTGTGCGAGAATCGAACCGATGGTGCACAGCCCCGGATTTCTGAGCCTGGTGAACGAGGCGAAGTCGCGCATCCGGCAGATCGACGTCGAAGGCTACAAGAAGATGCGCGAGGCCGGCGAACCGCACATTCTGGTGGACACGCGCGAAGAAAGCGAATGGGCCGCGGGGCACGTGGCCGGGGCGGTCTTCCTGAGCAAGGGCATTATCGAGCGCGATATCGAGACCAAGGTTCCCGACAAAACCACCACGCTGGTGCTCTATTGCGGGGGCGGCTTCCGCAGCGCGCTGGCGGCCGACAACCTCGGCAAAATGGGTTACGCCAACGCCATTTCGCTGGACGGCGGCTGGCGCGCGCTCAAGGATTCGGGGCTGGCGATCGAGAAGTAACGGCCGCGTTGCTCTTTTGGATCTCCGGGGACCCGAGCGACTCCGATGGCCCGGAACGGTACAATGGAGAGCGGCGATGGCTAAGCCCGTAATCATGATCGACCCGGATGTGATGAGCGGAACGCCGTGCTTTCGTGGCGCGCGTGTTCCTTTCAAGAACCTGATGGACTACATCGAGGGCGGCCACTCTTTGGCTGAGTTCCTGCGGCAGTTTCCCACAGTCTCGCGTGAAATGGCAATCCAGGCGCTTGAGGAAGCGAAAGAATCGCTGCTAGCGCAGGATTAGCTTTGTCGCTACGGGCCGGACATGCCCAGGACATGCCCGGCCCCTACGGCGCGGTGTAGGGGCCGGACATGTTCGGCCCTCGGCCTTAAGAGGAAAATCGTACGGTCAGTTCAGAGACCTGGCGCCCACCGCTCCCTGACGGTCGCGGCTCTGAGTTTATTCCAAATCGATCCGGAACGTCGCCCCTTTCCCCGGCTCGCTTTCCACGGAGATGCGCCCGCGGTGGTCGCTCACCACGGATTGTACGATGGCCAGGCCCAGGCCCGTGCCGTGCGTCTTGGTGGTGTAGTAGGGGGTGAAGAGGCGCTCGCGCTCCTCGGGGTTGAGCCCCTGGCCGGTGTCGGAGACCTCCAGGCGCACGCCGTGGGGGAGGGCCAGGGTGCGGACGGTAAGGGCGCCGCCTTGGGGCATGGCGTCGATGGCGTTGAGTACCAGGTTGCGCAGGGCGCGGGTCATTTGTTCCGGGTCGGCGGGCACGGGACGCAGGTTGGGGTCGAGGTCGAGCCTGGTCGCGATGGCGGCCTGGGCCAGTTGCGGCACGAGCAGTTTGAGCGCCTCCGCCGCCAGCTTATTGAAATCCACCGGCTGCATCTCGGGAGCGGGCATTTTGGCGAAATCGCTGAAACGGGCCACAATCCGCTTGAGGTTGGCGAGCTCGGCTAGCAGGGTAGCGGAGCCTTCGCGAAAGACCTCGTCGAACTGGTCGGGGAAGCCGGCGCGGGCCCGTTGCATATTCTCGACCGTGATTTGCAGGGGGAAGAGCGGATTTTTCAGCTCATGCGCCAGGCGGCGCGCCAGCTCGCGCCAGGCGGCCACGCGCTCGGCCTGCACGAGGCGCTGGCGCTGCGCCACCAACTCACCGGTCATGCGGTTGAAGGCGCGCGCCAGTTGGCCGATTTCGTCGGCGGAAGAGGCTTCCACGGTGGCTCCCCAGTCGCCCGCGGCGACCTTTTCGGCGCTATCCACGAGCTTGCGGACGGGACGGGTGATGCGCGTGGTGGCCCACCAGCTCAGGGCGATGCCTAGCAGGATACCCACCAACCCCACGATGATGCCGGTCCAGTGGAGGAACGCCTCGGCCTGGGCCAACTCGCGGCGCGAGCTGCCGATGAGCAGCACGCCCAGAAGATCGTTTTCCGAGCCGGAGAGCGGCAGGGCGTGGAACGTTTCGGCGTCTTCGCCGGCGCCTACCCCGCCCGACAGCGAGGCGCGGCGTTTGACAACCTGTTCGATGAGCGGGCGGAGCCGCCCGGCCTGGGCCAGAGGCGGGGCGCCGGCGCTTTCGATGAGGCCGGCGGGCGTGAACTGCGAGTCGAAATTGCGGTAGAGAAGGACGCGCATGCCGGCGGGCAGGGTGAGGGTGGAGAGGAAATCGCGGTCGAGCCGCTGGCCGCCCACGACGAAGAGCTTGCGGTCTCCGGCGGCGGCCGTGCCCACGGCGGCGAGCGCCAGGGTGAAGCCATCGGGCAGCTCCTCGCGGCGCAGAAACGCGCTGCCGGAGTTCCAGGCGCCGGCGGCCAGCCAATCCTCTTTGTAACCGAAGCGCGCGGGCCATTCGGCGGAGGAAACGATGGCCCCGTCGCCGGCCACCAGCTCGAGCAGGTCCAGGCCGTGCGCGGCGGCCAGCGATGCGGCCTCGCCATAGTAGGGGGAGTAGTCGGAAGCCATGGCGATTTCGGTGACTGGGGCCGAGGAGGCCACCCCGTTGACGGCGCGCACGATTTCCTGGCCGCGGCGCTGGTATTCCCTGCGAAACTGGGTCACCAGGGCGTCCACGCGGCGGACTTCCAGGGTCTCGAAGGCACGGCGCGCGGTCACGGAGACCACCCATTCCACCATCCCCACCGAGACCACCACGGCCAGGGTGAAGATGAGCAGAAGGCGGGTGCGGAAGGTCATGGGCGCCCGCTTTCCAGCCACAGGTTTTCAAAGCGCCATTCGCCCAGCGGGGTAATGCCGGGGCCTCCCTTGACGCGCGGCGAGACGCCGTAAGCATCGGGCAGATGAAACAG
>JBEKPK010000229.1:0-9115 GCA_049520795.1 Bryobacteraceae bacterium | reverse complement strand
TGGCCAACTCACCACTCCCTATGGACAGCAACTTCGGGATCCCTACAAAAGGCAGCCTGAAAACGAGGCGGCCCGGCGATATCTGCCAGAAAATGGAAAGTGGATTCTTTCACGGCTTCCTGGCCATGGTTACCCCTACCGCTTTGAACCCTAAGTCAGGATAGTGCAGATTGTCGAGATACTGAAAGCCGCCGGCGGGTCGCGAAGCGGAACTGCTCGCTTTGCCGGAAGTAACCACCATATCACGGCCATTCAAATCTGCCGCCGGGTCATCCTCGGCCCGTTCGAGCTTCGGACCGCGCTTGCCGATTGCCAGGGCGTAAACTTCGGTCACCTTCGTTTCGCGGTGCACCTTCATTTTGAACCGCTCCAATAACAGCGCCTGAAGCATGGCCGGAACTTGACCTGCAGATACGCCCTTGGGAACCTTGGCGACGATGTCATATCGCGCGTCGATGAGCCACGATGGCCCGGAAATGAGTTGATTGTCGACATTGTAGGCTTCGGCGAGAATGTCGATCAGCGTCACGTTACCGAAGTTCACCAGCCCTGGATCGCGGCGCATGCGCACACCCACCGCCCGCGGCGACGAGGGCTTGACCGAAGCCACCTCAAACTCTGGCGCCGCGGCAGGGGCGGCGGCAAGCTCCCCATGCGATTGCGGGTGGCTCGGCTGCGCCGTCATCGCGCCGATCCCGACAGGCGCGCCAATGGCCACCAAGGCTGTCGCTGTCAGGAGGATCTTCCTTCCAAGGGTCAGTTCGCACGTGAGCCGGTTCGCCATGATGGTTTCGACTCGCTTCCTCAGTTCACCGCCGGTGACCCCCGCTGCGCACGCCACCGGCGACGCCAGGTAAAACTCGCAGACTTTCAGGATGCTCTCGGCGTAGATTTGCGGTTCGCTGCCCAGCCGCAAGACGCCTTCATCGCAAGCGCGCTCGCGCTCCTCCATCAGCCGTGCCCTGATCCACCACACCAACGGATGGAACCAGAAGATGGTTTCCACCACCATGTGGATGGTGGCCGTCAGATTGTCGCGCCGACGAACGTGGGCCAATTCGTGCGCCAAGATCGCCTCCAACTGGGCGGGCGTCAGGCATTCCGCGATGCCTTCAGGCAGCAGCAAGACTGGCCTCATGACGCCGACAACGCCCGGTTCCAGACGCGCGGGCGAGGACAGCACTGGGATCGGCAGGTTCAGATCAAGCGGCGTGGCCGTGCGCCGGATAGAACGAAATTGCCGCCACCACCGCAGCCAGAAACCGATGCCAATCGCGATGCCGCAAAGCCAGAGCACGACCAGGATGGCGGGTCAACGGATTTTGGACCGTCGCCGGAGCTCCCGGCAGAACCGTCGGGGCCGTTGCCGCAAACGGTTGGCTGATCTCATCCATCGCGAAGGAGAGCTGCGAGGGCGCAATGACCGGGGCCGCCCGCCATCCCAGTTGGGCGCCAGCGCTCACCAGCAGCGAAAAAGGAATCAGGAACTTCACCGATGCCGCCAGCCAGATCCAATACCGCACCGAAGCGCGGTTCTTTCGCAGCGCCAGCGTCAACAGCCACGCAAAGGCGCCGAACAAAGTCGATTGCCAAAGATGGTTCGCCAAGGGCGAGAGATTGGCGAAGGTCATTGCGGTTCATCCCTTCTCGGGATCTTTCGGAGGGCTTTCTCGGCCTCCTTCACGTCGGCCAGGGTGATGCCGCCCGCCTCGACAAGATGCGCCATCACCAGCTTGCCCCGGCCGCCAAACAGGGACAGGAGTTCGTCAACTAATCGGCGCTGTGCGGCCTCGCGGGAGATGGCGGCCTCGAAGATGTTCGCGTTGCTGATCCGCTTGACGCAGCGCAGGGCCTTCTTTCGTTCCAGGCGGTAGACCACTGTTTGTACGGTTGTGTAGGCCGGCCTGCCGAGCTCGGGAAACGCGTCCTGAACCTCGCGAACGGAGCAAGCGCCCTTCTGCCAGAACGCCTCCAGGCATTGCATTTCCAGCTTCGTCAGTTTTGGGAGCGGCATATGAACCAGACTATGACAAGATTTAATCTACTACTCTGATAGGCAGATTGCAAGAGGTTTTTGGTTTTCTTTTACGCCTTTCAAGTACGGTCCTTATTCAGGATTCGGGCCGATGCATGGGCGCCGTGGACGGAAACCGTAGGTTGTGACAAAATAACGGCGCTACCGGACTGAACTGGTCCGCAATACCTGCCGGGCGGCCCAGTTTCCATGAGGAACGCCACGGCCAAGTAGATCGGGGACCGGTCTAGTTCTCCGTCGGAACCTTGTCAATACGATCGACGACGATCACGTCAAGCGGAATGTCTTTCGTCTTCTCCAGCCTCAGCCCGAGCTGCTTCTCAACCGCCGCAAAAACGGTCGGCCCACCCGCCGGTTCGCTGGCAGCCTCCTCAGCCGATATATCCCCCGGCGGTCGCGGCGCGGGGATCGCCGACGCTGACACCGTGACAGTAGCAAAACAAGCCGAACATGAAAACTCCAGCGTGAAGTCGTATTTCCCATTTAGACCGGTCTGGTCGGTTACCCGTGGCCTTCTAGTCCCCGAATCGGACAGCATACTGATTCCTTGCCCTCGAACAATCATCAGCGGCAGAGTCGCCGCAAGGTCAGCCATGGATCGCTCCTGATACTTAAACCGCCAGTTACCCCCCGACAAAATCTGCGCCGTGTGGGGCCCGGGCGGAAGGATGGGGAAGTCGTCGTTGCCCATAACCGAAGGCCCCGGAGGAATGGGAGCGGGATTCGGGTCGGGCGTCACCTCCTTCAGCTTCGGCCCGCCTTTCGCCACCACAAGGTCGTAACCGGGGAAATTCCGCGTCTCGTGATGAACCCGCAGATGGAACCGCTCCGCTAGGAGGTTCCGCAGCATCGACTGGAACTGTTCCTTGGTGGTAGTGGGCGGCATGATCGCGTTAATCTCGTATACACCCGATTCCATAGAATCCCGGGTCAAGCCTGGGCCACCCGATATCTGGTCTTCCGGCACGCCATAGGCCCTAGCCAGCAACTCGATCCTCGTGGCACGCGTCAGATATCGCCCCGGGTTGCTGGTCCCCGGGCCCCCGACCGGCGGGCCTGAACTACGCACCGGAGGGTCAAGCACTTTCACCGACGCTGCGTCGAAAGCCGGCTGTTGCGCAAGGCACGCGCCGGCGGCCATGGCCCCAACCATGGTCGCCAATGTCACGCAGGTTCGCTTCATTGTTCAATCCTTCAACAGTCCTGCACGCATAGGCCCGAATTGTCACTTTAGAAACCGGTGCCAGTACCAAATTACCCTGTTACTGACGTGGTCGGGTAACCCCAACGGAACCGGGTAATTGGTTGCTGTCCCGGTTCGCCCGAGAGCCTCCTCAAGGCAGGTTAGATTCGACAGGGTGAAAGCGGCGGGCCGGACGCGCGTTTGACAGGCGGAGCGCCTGTCCCACAACTCGGGGAAACCGCTGGCGTTGACAGGCGGAAGCGCCTGTCCCACAACTCGGGAGAACCGCTGCCAAATGTAGAATTCCCAGGGGCCGGGCGTGCCCGGCCCCTACCGCGGGTGTTGCAAATCGCGCGGCTGTGGAGCCTTCTGAAAGCTGGTGGCTCTCCGCGTGTTATATTGTTGCCATGCCGAGCGGGTATATTCCGATCCTAATATTCCTGGTTATCGCGATTCTGTTCCCGGTGGTGCTCATCGTGGCGGCCAGATTGATACGGCCGTCGGCCCCGTCGGTCGCCAAGCTGGAGGCGTATGAGTGCGGCATCCGCTCCGCTTCGGACTCTCGCGGGCGCTACACGGTTCGGTTTTACATTATCGCCATCCTCTTTGTAATCTTCGACGTGGAGACCATCTTTCTGTTCCCCTGGGCGGTGCGCTACCGGTCGCTGGGCTGGTTTGGAGTGGCCGAGGTAGGGGTTTTCCTGGGCATCCTCTTCGTGGGTTACATCTGGGCCTACAAGAAAGGCGCCCTGGAGTGGGTTTGAGAATGAGACGTTCTTTCGCCGTCGCTGTGATTTCCCTGGTTTCCGTCGCCGCTGTCCACGCCGCGTCCATGCTGCGCCTGGCGAACACCGTGATTGGGCCCGTATGGATCTCTCCCGGCGCGAACGGCGCAACCCAGACGGTCGAGGCCTACAACGCGGGCAGTGGCTCGCTGAATCTGACGGTTTCCTCCACGGCTCTGTGGGCCGCGCCTTCGGTGGGGGCCTCGCGCGGCTGCTCCACCCTGGCCGCGTCATTGGACGGATTCAACGGCTCCTGCCTGCCCATACAGATTGCCCTGAACACATCCGCGCTGGCGGCGGGCGTCTATTCGGCCGACATAACCGTCAGCGATCCCAACGCCATCGACGCGCCGCAGACCATCACGCTGGCCATCCGCGTGGGAACCAGCCTCAATATGTACGTAGCCGCCGGCATGACCGGCGACGTTTCGATATCCACCGGCAGCATGGTGAGCTGGACCGCTACAACGCAGGACGGCGCGCAGTGGCTGAGCCTGGTCCTCGACGGCTCCGGGAGCTTTCGCTTCTCTTACCCGTACCGCGTGCACCTGGCCCCGCCCGCCAGCATGGGTCAAGGCACTTACACCGGGTTGGTCACCACCGCCAACGGAGCCAGCCAGGCCGACGACCTGAGCATCCCAGTCACCATGCAGGTGACGTCGCAGCCCATCGCGCAGGCTTCCGCCACTAGCGTCTATATGACTTCGGCGCAGAACGGGCCGGTCCTGAATTCGTACCTGTCGGTTTCCAATCTGGGGCTGGGAAGCCTGACCCTGCAAGGGGCCACTTCCAACGCCTCCTGGCTCACGGCCAGCGCAGATCCGGCTTCCGGCCTGGTCACCCTGAACTTCGCTCCCGGCACGCTGGCGCCGGGCCTCTACGCCGGGAGCGTGGCCATAGCCTCCAACGCGATCAACGGAACCATAACGATTCCCGTGCAATTGCAGGTGGCGGCCCAGGGGAATCCGGTGGCGGGCTTTGGCGGGGTGGTGGACGCGGCCGCCGGAGCCACGCCGGTCAACCCGGGCGATATCGTCTCGGTTTACGGGGAGCAGTTCACGTTCAGCGCCGCCGCCAGCGGATCGCCGCCACTTCCCACCACCATCGGCACAACACGCGTGCTGTTCAATGGCGAGTACGCGCCCATGTACTATGTGGTGCACAGCTCACAGGGGTATGACCAGATTAACTTCCAGGTTCCGGTGGATGCGCAGGCCGGAACCGGGCTGGTGCAAGTGCAGCGCGACGGCCTGAACGGCAACGTGGTCTCCGTGAGCGTGGCGAACCGGGCGCCGAGCCTGCTGATGATCGGCGCGTACGCCGCCGCCGTCAACGACATGGATTACAGTCTACCCATGCCGGTGGGCTACCCGATCGTCTGGGCGTACGGAACGCATCCCGCGAGCGTGGGCGATGTGCTGACTCTCTACGGCATCGGGATGGGGCCAACCACGGTTGCGGTGGCCAGCGGCGCCCCCGCTCCTCCGTACCCGGGGCTGGCCTGGCTCACCTCCGCACCCATGGTGAAGTTCGGCGCCGGTATCGCCGGCGTCCTGGCCACGCCCTCATATTATGGCCTCTCGCCCGGCTCCGCCGGCCTCGACCAGATCAACGTCGCGGTTCCGCCGGGGGCGCCCCATGGGGACGTGCAGGTTAGCCTGATCTTCTCCGACAGCGTCAGCAACTCCGTCACCATGTCGCTCCAGTAAGGCGGGCGGTAACCATTACTATGCGCGCAATACCCGGACACGGCGCCCGCCGGCCATTCGCCCGCGCGGCTTTCCTGCTGGCGTTGTGCCTGCCGTCTTGCGCCCCGCTGGCCGCGGAGATACGTTCCCTCACCATTCTCCACACCAACGACCTGCACGCCCACATATCTCCTTCGGATGCCCATAAGGGAGGCTTCGCCTACCTGGCCGCGGCCATCCGCAACGAGCGCACCGGCTGCACCGACTGCATCCTGCTGGACGCCGGAGACCTGGTGCAGGGCACGCCCGTCTCGACCATCTTCCACGGGCTGCCGGTCTTCGAGATCGCCAATCTGTTCGGTTTTGACGCCGCGACTCTGGGCAATCACGATTTCGACTACGGTTGGATGCAGGCTCGCAAGTTCATGGAGACCGCCAATTACCCGATAGTGTCCTCCAATATAGTCGGTACGAATAACGAGTTGTTCGCCCGGCCCTATGTCATCCTCACCGTCAACAAGCTGCGCGTAGCGGTGCTGGGGGCGCTCACCGACGACATGCGCAATCTCTCCACGCCGAAGCTGATGCAGCAGTGGCATACTGCGCCGGTGCTCGCCACGGTGCGCCAGTACGCGGCCGAGCTGAAGGAGAAATCCGACATCGTGGTTCTGCTCGGGCATCTCACGGCCGAGGAGGAGCTGCGATTTCTGGAATCCGTCCCGGAGGTTCCGGTGATCGTGTCGGGGCATGTGCACACGGGCCTGGATCAGGCCGTCTACAGCGAGGGCCGCATCCTGGTGCGCGTGAAGGGCTATGGCGAAGAGCTGGGCCGGCTGGATCTGAAGGTCGATACGGTAACCAAGGGTCCGGCGTCGTTCGCCTGGAAGCGCATTCCCATCGATTCCACGAAAATCCAGCCGGCCGCGGATGTGGCCGCCCAGGTGAAGCGCTGGGAGGATGAGGTGGCGGCGCGCGTGGACGAGCCGCTGGCCACCGCCAGCCACGCCTTCGACAGGCGCCAGCTCAAAGCCGTTATGGAGCAGGCCATGCGCGAGGAGACCGGGGCCGATTTCGCTTTCATGAACTCCGGCGGCATACGCGACGTCCTGCCCGAGGGCCGCCTCCTGGTACGGCACATCTGGAATATCATGCCCTTCGACAACCTGGTGGTGATCGCGCATGTCAAGGGGCGCGACCTTCCGCGGACGGTGCTGGGCGGCCGCAAAGTCGAGCCCGAGCGCGACTACACGCTGGCCGTATCGGATTTTACCGCCCAGAACCAGAGCGCGCCTGGGGAGCTTGGAACCACCGGCCTGGTGTTTGGAGACGATGTGGGCCTGCTGCGCGACATGCTCGTCGATTGGTTCCGCAAGAGGAAGGTGATCGAATAGCGCCGGCGAGCGCCTGGAACGCATGCGGGCGTTCGCGGCTTCGCCCGCGGCGGGACGAGCCGGTCGATCACCGGCGGTACGCACAGGACCAAACACGAGTAAGAAAGGTACCTTTCCGCGCTTCCGCCGTTGACACCCAAAGCATCGGCATCTACCATACATTTGAGTTTCGGAACGGAGGATTAGAATATGCGAAGACTTTTGGTACTGACGCTGCTCCTCGTGGGCAGCGCGGCATGGGCTCTTGCTTTGGACGTGCCCGAGATCGACTCCAGCTCGGCGATGGGTGCGCTGACCTTGCTGGCGGGCGCCCTTTTGGTGATGCGCGGCCGCCGCAGGAGCTGACATCATCCCGGCCTTTTCGGAAGGCGGCCGGAAGGTTCCCGCCGGGCGCCTTCCGTATTCCTTTCCTTTCGCGGTTGACATTAAGACGACCGGCGTCTAACATAATCGAAGTTCGGAAGTTTAGGGATCGGAGGATTCGAATATGCGGAAAGTTCTCGTATTGACCCTGTTTCTTGTCGGCGGGGCTGCCTGTGCTTTTGCACAGTCGCAAGCGCCCGAGATCGACTCCAGCTCGGCGATGGGCGCACTGACCTTGCTGGCGGGTTCTCTCCTGGTAATCCGCGGCCGCCGCAGGAGCTGACATCCCGGCCTTTTCGGAAGGCGGCCGGCAGGTTCCCGCCGGGCGCCTTTCAGCCTTTCCCGCCCCCGTTCTTCGTCGCGCCGGCTTCCTGGCCGCTCTTCTTACCGCTGAGTTACTAGGGCTCTCCGTCTGGCTTGACACCGGGGCGCTGGGCGGCAGGCACGGGCTGCTCGGCGCCATACACTCCTGGGGCGCCTGGACGGCGCGGTTCGTCCTGGCGTTCGCCGTTTTTGTTGCGGTCTTCGGCGCCCAGAAGGCGCGCCCCGCATTCCGGCGGATCGCCGGCCATCTCCCGCTAAACCCGGTTTCGCTGGGTATCCTGGCGGCGCACTTCGGCGCGCTGTTAGTTTTCATCGCCGTCTCCTCGCGCCTGTTTGGAGGCAACGAAGGCGACTTGCTCGCCTGGATCTGGCTTGCCGCGGGCGTCGCGGCGGTGGTCCTAGCCGCGTTCGCCGTGGCGCCCCCCGCGCTATGGCTTCAGGTTGTCCGAGGAATGGGGAAAGTGGGCGCTTATGCAGCCATCGCGGCCATCGCCGCCTGCGCCCTGGGGAACTTGGGACGGTCGCTGTGGGTTCCCTTGGCCAGGCTTACGTTCGGCCTTGTGACCGCGCTGTTGCGGCCCTTTTTGGGTGGCATCACCGCCGACCCCGCCAGCCTGACTATCGGGACCGCGCATTTCGGTGTGACCATCGCTCCGGAGTGCTCCGGTTTTGAGGGCGCCGGCCTGATGCTGCTCTTTGCCATCGTCTGGCTGTGGATCTGCCGGCGTGAGTGCCGATTCCCACAGGCTCTCGTCCTGATACCCCTGGGCGTGCTGATGGCTTGGCTGCTGAACGGCGTCCGCATCGCCGCGCTGATCCTCATCGGCAATGCCGGAGCGCCGGCCCTGGCCTTGGGCGGTTTTCATTCGCAGGCCGGTTGGATGGCCTTCATCGCCCTGGCGCTGGGATTCTCCGTGGCCGCCAGCCGTGCGCCGTGGATTGCCGCCCGGCCGCCGGAGCGTGCGCCCGGCGGCATCTTTTCGGACAACCCCACGGCGGCATACCTCATGCCATTCCTGGCGATCCTCGCTTCGGCCATGCTCAGCCGCGCGGTATCGAGCGGCTTCGAGTGGCTCTACCCCATCCGGCTTTTCGCCGCCACGGCGGCGCTGTGGATGTTCCGCCGTAAACTCGCAACCCTGGACTGGCGGTGGGGCTGGCCGGCGCTGGCGCTCGGCAGCCTGGTGTTCTTTCTCTGGTTGGGTTTGGACCGTGTTCTTGGGCCGCACCTCGGGAACGCCATGCCTTCGGGACTGGCTGCGTGGCCCGCTCCCGCCCGGATCGGGTGGCTGGCGTTTCGTATTCTCGCGGCCGTGGTCACCGTCCCGATTGCGGAGGAACTGGCC
>JBEKPK010000228.1:0-9118 GCA_049520795.1 Bryobacteraceae bacterium | reverse complement strand
TCCTGAACGCCGCCGGGGCAGTAAACGTCGTTTCCATCGTATTCTCCCCGCAATCCGGACCACCAAATGAACTGAGGGGCGACCTGGAGACGCCGCCCCCAAAAAACCGGCCGGGCCGCTTACCAGCGCTTCTGCCGTCCGCCGCCGCCGCCGCCATTGCCGCGGAATCCGCCTCCGCCGCGGTCCTCTTTGGGGCGCGCTTCGTTGATATTGAGCGCGCGGCCGTCGAGTTCCTTGCCGTTCAAGCCGGCGATGGCGTTATCCGCTTCGGCATTGACGCTCATCTCCACGAAACCAAAGCCTCTGGCCCGTCCCGTGTCCCGGTCGGTGACCACGTTTACACGGTCGACAGTCCCGTATGCCTCAAACATGGATCTCAGCGCGTCTTCGGTAGCCCCGAAGCTGAGATTCCCTACAAAAATATTCTTCACGTAATCTTCTTTCTGGAATTTGCAGACCAGCGAATCGAGGACAGGGATAGGACGGTTTAGCCGGACTATGCGAGAGGCCTTAATTAGCGGAACTGTCAAACTACACTAACAATGATTGCACAACCGGGGTGGACGATTCAAGGATGAAATCGGACGCCTCGTGAAGAAGCATGGGTGCGGAGGATCAGAAGGCTCTCGTCAGCCTGGCGCTTCGGGCGCATGGAAAGCCACAAAGCGGGCCACGGAGCACAAATAATCTTCGCGCTGGCGTGTCCTCAGTAAACAAATCCTCCGTCCATGAACAGGTATCCCAGCTTCTGCCCGTCGTCGGGCGAGATGTAATACTTGTCGAGCGCCGTCTCCACCAGGGTCACGCCATCGGCGCGGAGCATCTCCGGTGGCACGGCCTGCTCGAAAGTGTGCTCTTCCGGCGAATTATAGAGCTTCCGGCCGAGCGTCTTCCCGTTGATCCGCACGGTCATCCACAACGGACCGGTCTGTTTGAAGGTTGCGCTATGAATCACAAAGTCCATCTTGAATCCGACGCCCGCGCGCGCCGGAACGTAAAAGAGGAATGCAGGTTTCTCGCCGGTCCAACGCCAGCGGGACGCGCCGGCGCCGTGCTCGATGTCGCGCAAAAAGTGCCGGGCGGCGCCGGCGCGATCTGTCTCGGCCCACGCCTCCTTGACGAAAACACCGGCGTTGCACTGCGGGGCGGAAAACCCGAGCGAGCGCGCCACCCCCAGTTGCCTTCGCGCCTCCGCTCCAGGTTCGGCGAGCGCCGCGCGAGCCACCCCGTCGCGGTAGATCGCCCGCAGGCCGAAATCGCCGGCTATGCGGCCGAAACGCTCAGCGGACAGGTAGTAGTAGTCGGCCTCACAACCCCTGTCTTCTTCCGGAACCTGCGCGGCCCAGTCCATCTCATACATTCGCCGGTAGAAATCCAGGTTCTGTTTGGCGAACCCATCGGCAGCCAGCGTAACGGGCTGTCCGGGTTCGGCGGCGTGCCCTTGCCTTATGAGATTCATGATGGTTCGCAGGGCGGCGTCGGACTCCCGCCCATAGTAGGAATACAGGCTGAATTGCAGGGTGAAGTGCAACGACAAGAGGCAGAGCACTGCGATCCCGGCGGATGCCACCCTCCGCTGGCGCTTTCCACCCGCCATAAGCCGTTGGAGCGGCAGCGGGCCGGCGATGAAGACCGGCAGGAATGCGAACAGGAACTCGCGGTGGGCATAGTAGTGGTGATGGGCGATTCGGGGCTCGGCCCAGAGCAGCGTCAGGGTGAGAATCGCGGCCGGGGCGAAGAGCAGCGACAAGCGCCCGGCCCGATCCACCGCGGCCAGGCGCCTGGCGCCCGGCCATCGACGGCTGCTCTGCCCCGCCGCCGCGGCCAAACCCATTAGAATCACGAGCGGCAAGAGCCATCCGAGCCGTTCCACCAGGCCCCGAAGGACCGCCCATGACGTCCAGAAAACCGGCCGATAAAGCAGCATTGCGCCCATCAGCGATTGGAGGCCATCCTTGTACCGGCGCATGACGGCATCGACGGTCACGAGCCCGCCCTGATGCGGCAGCATCCACAGGATAACGGCCGCCGTCAGGAAAGTGGCCAGACAGCATGCCAGCGAATGGCGCACGGCGAACCGGGCGGGGCCGCTGAGCTTCTTGGCCGCCTCGCGATCCATGAGAACCATGGCCACGAATACGGTCTCCAGGGCCAACACGGCGAATACCGACGAAGGGGCCGAGACGACGGCCATCCCGAGCGCCGCCCCGGCGGCGATCGGAACGGCTTCTCGATCCGCCACCCAGCGCGCCATGTAAAATGCGCCCAGCGTCCAAAACGCCAGACCCATGCTGCAGCCGGCCAGACCGGAGCAGTAGTCCAGCGTCAAGGGATTCAACGTATTCAGCGCTACGGCGAGCGGGAGCCACGCGGAATCGCCGAACAGCAGCCGGCACAGCCGGAAAATGGCCAAGAAGTACAGCAGTCCGCCCAGCAGGCTTGGCAATCGGAGCGTAAACTCGGATACTCCGAAGATGGTGACGCTGCTCCGGGCCAAAAGCGATTCAAACGCCAGGCCGCGCCCGCTTCCGGCGATCGCGGGGCCATTCGAATGCGTCAGCCCCTGGAGCCAGAGCGCCTCGCCGGAGGTGATGGATTGCGTAGCGGACCTGTATACGGCGGCGGCAAAGAGGGCGCCCAGAAGGACCAGCGAGGCGACGGCGAACACGCGTCCGTCCCATCGGGCGCCAACATCGGAGGCGGCGGGCTGCTGCATACCGACGATTATATCGGAGCGTGCAGTCCCGAATCCGGCGCTGCGCCAAGAAAGGCGCCGGACGACGTTACATTTCTTTAGGATAGGATATTAAACTCCGAATTTGTACAGGGCCCCGGCGCGGGGGGGGGGTCATGGCGTCCCCGGGACAAAGAACCGCTTGCCGCAGGAGCGGCAGTGTTTGGGAACCCTCCCCAACCCGCGCATCAGGGCGTCCCGCCAGCCGCGCGGACGGGAAGGGACCAGATCCTTGGAGAGGCACCTGGGACAGCGCAATTCCCCGGGCTTGATTTCGATTGGTTCGTGGACTTCCAATTCCGCAGTCTAGCAGAGCGACGGCGGTAGCGGCTTGGCCAACCTCCCGAGGAGCGACATTTCCCCACCCGGCGCCCTAAAAGCCGGCCTTCAGCGCGGAGGACGCGCGTTTTTCGCGATACATGGCTTCGTCGGCCCGGCCGAGCAGGCTGCCGAGCGAGTCTCCGGGCCTCGATACGGCCACGCCCACGGCCGCGGCCACCGTGATTCTGCGCGGTGCGCCCTGGGATTCCAGCGTGTAGTCCCCGAACACCCACTTGGCCACGCGGTTGCGGTGGACCTCGGCCTCATGCGCCTCGCAATCGAGCGCCACCACGAATTCGTCGCCGCCCCAGCGGCCGATCACGTCCGTGACGCGGAAGGCGGACTTCAACTCGGCGGCGAACTTTTTCAACAGCTCATCTCCCGCCAGATGCCCGTACGTATCGTTGATTGCCTTGAACCCGTTCAGGTCGAGAATCATGATGCAGAACGGCTGTCTACGGGCAAGGCGGAACTCGATGCTGGATTCGACCTTGCGCCGGTTGTCGAGGCCGGTGAGGGCGTCCAGGCCCGCCAGGCGTTCGGCGTCGTCCAGGCGGGCCTGGTAGGTTCCCACGTCCTGGCGAAGGCCCGCCACGGCCTTCTTGCTCTCCTCGGCCATGGCCGCCGCGCAAGCCCGCAATTCGATGGCGCTCTGCATGAGCGAATCGCGGATCTGGGCCAGATCGTGCAGGTCGGCGATGGTTTCCAGGCGCCCGGTGAAGTCCTGAAACTGCTTGACGTACCGCTGATCCCGCTCTCCGGCCACGTCGGCGGCCCCGGCGAGGATCACCATCAGCTCCTTGATTTCAGTAGCTCTCTGTTTGAAGTAGTCGGCGGCGCCGGACCCCCATTGGTCGAGCTCCGCGGCGAGCCTTTGTTCGGTTTCCTGCAGCAAGCGGGGCGTGGTTTCGCTCCCCAGGGCCTGCTGCATATGCAGCAGGCTCTGCCGCAGACCGTCGCCCACTGGAGGGCAGGCGCGAAAACCGCCGTTGCCTATGGCTTCGAGGGCCTGGCGGTAGGATGCCAGCGCGGCCTGGAGCAACTCCTCCCGGTCGGACTCGATATATTTCATGAGAGAGATCATCGCTTTCACATATCGGCCGGAATCGGCCGGTCATGCTCGGCGCTGCGGGAACAAACGCCTGGAGGCTCGCCGGGTGGCTATAATATGGCGGTGCGAATCTTCTCATTGGAAGGCAAGACCGCGCTGGTGGCCGGGGCCAGCCGCGGCATAGGGCTGGCCATCGCGCGCGAGATGGCGGCGGAGGGAGCCAGCGTGATCCTGGCCGCGCGGTCGCTGCAGGAACTGGAGAAGCGGGCCGCGGAAATCGGCGGGCGCGCCCTGCGCCTCGATGTCTGCGATCCGGAATCGATCGCCGCGGCGGTGGAGGCGGCGGGAACGCCGGACATCCTGGTGAACGTGGCGGGCATGAACATCCGCAAGCGATTCCAGGACTATACCGAGGAGGAATACGCGCGCCTGTTCGAAACCAACCTGCACGGGATCGTGCGGCTGACGCGCGCGGTGGGGGCGCGCATGATCGCGCGCGGGGAGGGCGGCAAGATCGTCAATATCGGAGCGCTGGCTTCCTTCGTGGGCCTGCCGTATCTTTCGATTTACTCGATGACCAAGGGCGCGCTGGCGCAGATGACCAAGGCGCTGGCGGCGGAATGGGGCCGCTACAACATACAGGTGAACTGCGTGGCGCCGGGCTTCATCATCACGGACCTGAACCGCAAGATGTGGCAATCCGAGGAAATGCGTGCGTGGCTGCGGGGATGCCAGGCGAATCCGAATCCGGGCAGGCCGGAGGACGTGGCGCCGCTGGCGGTGTATCTGGCGGGACGAGGCTCGGACTACGTTACCGGGCAGGTGATCGCGGTGGACGGCGGGTACAGCACCACGGCGGTCTGGCCGTTCGAACCGTAGAAGGACACGCCTCAGCCGACGTTCGGCTCGGGTTGACGAACGAGAGGTGGAACGCCGACGGCAAGACCGTCGGCGTTACCTGGTTTCTCCGCGGACCAGGTCTTCGTACGTTTCGCGCCGGCGGACGATGCGCCAGTTGGCGCCCTCCACCAGCGCCTCCGGCGCGCGGGGCCGCGAATTGTAATTGCTCGAGAGGACGAAGCCGTAGGCGCCGGCGTCGCAGACGGCCAGAAAATCGCCGGGCATAACGTTCGCCATGACGCGATCGCGGGCCAGAAAATCTCCGGTTTCGCAGACCGGGCCCACCACGTCGGCCGTGATGGGCGGCAGGGCGTTGCGGCGCAGGGGCAGGATTTCGTGGTGCGCGCGGTAGAGCGAAGGACGGATGAGGTCGTTCATGGCGGCGTCCACCACCACGAATTCCTTGGCGCCGTTGCGCTTGCGGTAGAGCACGCGGGTGAGCAGCGCGCCGGCGGCGCCGACGATGGAACGGCCGGGTTCCACGATGGTGGTAAGGCCGCTCGCCCGCAGACGCGCGCGCAGGCTTTCGATGAAGGCGCCGATGGCGGGTGTGCGCTCGCCCTCGTGGTAGGCGATGCCCAGTCCGCCGCCCAGGTCCACGTGGCGGATGGCGTGACCTTCGGCGCGCAACGCCGAGGCCAGATCCAGAACCTTGTCGACTGCCTCCAGAATCGGACTGGGGTCGAGAATCTGCGAGCCGATGTGGCAGCTTACGCCCTCGGCCGCGAGGTTGGCGAACCCGCGCGCGCGGTCGTAGACGGTCTTGGCGGCGCGGATATCGATTCCGAATTTGTGCCGGCTGAGGCCGGTGGAGATGTAGGGGTGGGTGGCGGCGTCCACGTCCGGATTCACGCGGATGGAAAAGCCGGCCCTCACGCCGCGGCGGGCGGCCAGGGCGTCGATCAACGCCAGCTCGGATTCGGATTCGCAGTTGAAACTGTGTATCCCGCGCTGAAGCGCGTACTCCACCTCTCCGGCGGTCTTGCCGACCCCGGAGTACACCACCTTGGATGGATCGCCGCCAGCCTCCATGACGCGGAACAATTCGCCGCCGGAGACGATGTCGAAGCCCGCCCCGGCGCGAGCCATTAGCGAGAGCACGGCGAGGGAGGAATTAGCCTTGGCGGCGTAGCACACGGCGTGCGGCAGGTCCTCGAAGGCCTCGTCGTAAGCCCGATAGTTGGCGAGAATGGATTGGCTCGAATAGACGTAGGCGGGAGTGCCTGCGCGCGCGGCGAGGTCGGCCAGCGGGACCTGCTCGCAATAGAAGTCGTTTCCGGAGTAAGAGAACATCCGCCGATGCTTCAGTATGGCATGCGAGACGGCGCGCGCGAAGCCTGCAATCCGTGACCCGTTAATGAGCCGCGACCGCGAGGAAGCAGTTGTGGGTGTGGTTGGCAGGCGGAAACGCCTGCCCCACATAAGGACCGAACGGCGCGCAGAGCGCCGCCGCTAGTCCCCAAGAACGGACAATTGAGCGTCCAGATCCGCCAGCGCCTTTTTCATCAAGGCCCTATACCGTGGATTCTGGGCGTTCGCGAGATCCCGCACCACTCTGGTGCGGGAGAGAAGGATATTCTCCTTCTGGCGAATCGACCGGAGCCTCTCCGGATCGAGGGTGTTTTCCATGACGGCGCCGTGCTGAGGATCCTCGGCCACGTCGATCTGCGCCGCGACCGACTTGCTTTCCCAACCTCTGGCCATAATTTCTATTGTAGTCCTTGCAAGCGTAGGATGCCAACGCGGGCGCGCGGCCAGGGAGCCGGACGCGGGGGAATTCAAAAGGCTTCCGGTATTGTCTTCTTTTCTCCCCGGTTCCCGGCGTCACGGCGTCAATAAGCGTTGTCCGCGCCCGTCACGCCCCGCGTTGTAAAATAGCGGTGATGAGCGACATGGACGCCAACGACACCTCCGGGCAGGAGCGCCGCATTCCGCTGCCGCCCGCCTCTTTTGGTTTTCTGGTGCTTTCGCTCCGCACGCAGGCGGAAATGCATCTCGGCCTGATGCGGTTCGACGAGGAGGAGAAGCCGGAGCCGGATCTCGACATGGCCCGGCACGCCATCGACCTGCTGGCCATCCTGCTCGAAAAAACCAAGGGCAATCTGGAGATCGACGAGCGGCGCCTGCTGGAGAACTCCGTCACTGAATTGCGCTTTCGTTTCGTCCAGGTTTCGGACGAACAGGCCAAGGCGGCGGCCCAGAAAGCCTGAATGGCGGCGCCTCCTATCCGCATTACCGTACTTGGTTCGGGAACCAGCGTCGGGGTACCCACGATCGGCTGCCGTTGCGACGTATGCGCATCAACGGACCCGCGCGACAACCGCCTGCGCCCCTCCATCCTGGTGACCTATGAGGGCCGCAACATCCTGATCGATACCACCCCCGATTTCCGCACCCAGGCGTTGCGCGCCCGCATCGACCACCTGGACGCCATCGTGTTCACCCATGCGCACGCCGATCACATCATGGGCCTGGACGACGTGCGGCCCTTCAATTTCCGGCAGAACGGGCCGATTCCCATCTATGGGTCGGCGGAGACGCTGGCCAGCATCCGGCGCGTATTCGATTACATCTTCGACCAGGGCAGGAAGGAATCCAACATACCGAAGCTCGATCCGCGGCCCATCGGCGCCGCGGCGGTGGAGCTGTTCGGCGTCGCCTTCCTTCCGGTACCCATCCTGCACGGCAGCCAGACCATCCACGGCTTCCGATTCGGCCGGGCGGCGTACCTGACGGATCACAGCGGCATCCCGGAAGCCTCCATGGAGCAGTTGCGCGATCTGGACGTGCTGTTCCTGGACGCCCTGCGGTACAAGCCGCACCCTACCCATTCGACGGTGGACCGCTCGATCAGGACGGTCGCAGCCCTGGCGCCCCGGCGCGCATTCTTCACCCATATCTGCCACGACCTGGGGCACCAGCGCGCGGAAAGCCTGCTCCCGCCCAACATACGCCTGGCATACGACGGGCTGGAGATTCTGGTGGAGGGCGCGTAGGAATCCCATGAGGGTCTACCGCAGCCTCGATGAAACGCCCGCCGATTTCGGTCCCAGCGCCCTGACCATCGGCAACTTCGACGGCGTGCACGCCGGACACCGCCGGATCCTCGAACGGTTGGCGGCGCTGGCCAGGGAGCGCGGCTGGAAGCCATCGGTCCTCACTTTCGATCCGCATCCCACGCGCGTGGTGGCCCCGGAGCGCCGGCCGCCCCTTATGACATCCCCCGAACGGCGAGTCGAATTATTGGGGGAGGCGGGAATCGAGCAGATTCTGATTCTTCCGTTCACGCCGGAAATCGCGCGACTGTCGCCGGAGGCGTTCGCGCGGGAAATCGTGGCCGGGCGGTTGGGCGCGCGCTGCGTGCTGGTGGGCGCCAACTTCCGCTTTGGCCACCGCCAGGCTGGGGACGTGCGGACGCTCGAGAATCTGGGGCGGGAGCTGGGCTTCCAAACCGAGATCGTTCCGGCGGCGCCCTGCCGGGGACGCATCGTTAGCAGCAGCGTGATTCGCGGGCTGATTCGAACCGGACGCGTCTCGCTGGCCGCCCGGTTTCTGGAGGGCCCCTACGCCCTCGATGGCGACGTGGTGAGCGGGCGCGGAGTGGGTGCGGAGCAGACCGTTCCCACCTTGAACCTGGCCACCGCCGCCGAGGTGATACCGCAATCGGGGGTTTACGTTACGCGCACGCGCGACCTCGACTCGGGCCGTGTTTGGAACTCGATCACCAACATCGGACACCGGCCCACGTTTGGCCCCGGCGGCCGGCTTTCCATCGAGACCTTTCTGCTCGATCCGCTGGAGGCGCCGGCGCCGCGCCGCATCCGCGTCGAATTCCTCGCGCGGGTTCGCGATGAGCGCCGATTCGAGAGCCCCGAGGCGCTCAAGGCGCAGATCCTGAAAGACGCCGGCGTGGCGCGCCGCTACGCGCGCCGGGTCAAGGCCTGGGTCGGCCAACCACCGGCACAGACATAGAGATCACATGGGCATCGGGCAATTCATCCTCAACGGTTTCAAGATCGTCCTGATCGACCTGGTGCTGGCTGGGGACAACGCGCTGGTGATCGCCATGGCGGTGCGCTCGCTGGCCAGGAAGCAAAGGCGCCTCGCCACGG
>JBEKPK010000227.1:0-9211 GCA_049520795.1 Bryobacteraceae bacterium | reverse complement strand
GACCGTCGACGGCGCCAACGCCATCATCGCCTTGCGCTGTTGCCGCTTTAGCCAGAGGTTCGAAGACTACTGGGAAAGCCGCTCCCGGGCCGCCTGATTACCAACATTTATGTCGTGCGCCCTCCGCCAATCACCGCCATGTTTCTTTTTCAAATCACCTTCGCCAGCATACTGCGCCGCCCATTCCGGGCGGCGCTGACGGCTTGCGGCGTGGCGCTGGGGATCGGGGCCTTCGTCGCCCTGGTGGGGTTCGCCGATTCTTTCGAGGAGCAGTGGCGGCAATTCTACCGGACCAAGGGTACGGACATCTGCGTCTTCCGCGGAAGCTTCATGAACAAGGCTTCGACGGATGAGTCGCTGGGTCAGAGGCTGCGTGCATTTCGGTGGTAGCCGATGCGGCCCCAGTCAGCTTCGATCTGGTGGATTTCACGCCGGATGTGAGCGCGGCGGTGCAGGGGTGGGCGGATACGTCCTTTGAATTCGAATCGCTGACCATCCTGCAGGGGCGGCGTTTCCATGGCGACGAGCCGGCCGTCATGCTGGGTGAAATGCTGGCGAACGGAATCGGCAAGAAAGCCGGGGATTGGGTTGAGGTACAGGGCGCCGCTTTGCGGGTGGTGGGCGTTTTTCGCGCGCAGGACACCTTCTCGGCCAGCAGCGCCCTGCTGCCTCTTCACCAGCTCCAGCGGCTTTCGGACCTGGGGACGAAAGTGGCCGGCTTCGACGTGCGCCTGCGCCCTCCCTCTCCCGGCGTATCCCCGGAGAATCATGTATGCCGGGCGCAGCTCATGATCGAATCGCAACTGCCCAGGCTGAAGGCGATGCCGGCTGGCGCGGTGGCTCGCGATAATCATGTCATGAACTTCATTCGTTCCACCGCCTGGGCCACCTCTTTGATCGCTCTTTTGATCGCCGTCCTGGGGGTGGCGAACACCATGGCGATGTCCGTGTTCGAAAGGACGCGCGAGATCGGGGTGACTGCGCGCGTTGGGGTGGCGGCGTTCGCGGGTTGTGCGCCTGATCCTGTTGGAAGCCTCCGTTTTGGGATTGGCCGGCGGGTTGCTCGGGCTGGCCGCCGGCCACCTGGGTCTTTGGGCGCTGGGTTCCATACGCGCCACCGCCGGCTTGCCGCGCGTGTATCCGTCCATGGCCCACTTCGCGGAGGCCATGTGCATGGCCCTGGCCATCAGCCTGGCGGCCGGATTCCTGCCCGCGTATCGCGGGGCGCGGTGCTCGCCCACGGCCGCGTTGCGTTATGAATGAATACGTTCTGGAAACCCGAGATCTGGCCAAGTTCTACGACGGCGGGCGCGTTCAGGCGTTGCGCGGAGTCGATCTGCAAGTGGAAGCGGGCCAGTTCGTGGCTATACGCGGCCCCAGCGGCAGCGGAAAGTCCACCCTGTTGCACCTTTTGGGCGGCCTGGATACTCCCAGCCGCGGCGAGGTTCTTTACCGGGGCCGAAGGTTGTCCGATCATGCCGGCCTGGGCGCCTACCGCTCCCGGTGCGTGAGTTTCGTCTTTCAGGCCTTTTATCTGCCGCCGACTCTGAGCGTTCTGCGGAACGTCCAGGTCCCGATGTGCGAAGGGAACCTCAGTCGGCGCCAGCGCCAGGAGAAGGCCCAAACGCTGCTGCGGGAGGTGGGGCTGGACGAGCGGATCCATCGGTATCCCAATGAACTTTCCGCCGGAGAGCGCCAGCGGGTAGCCATCGCCCGCAGCCTTGCCAACGGGCCGGAGATCCTTCTGGCGGATGAGCCGACGGGAAACCTGGACAGCGAAACCGCGGCCCGGATCCTGGACCTGCTAGGCGGCCTGCATTCGGAGCGCGGCATGACGCTATTGGTGGTCACTCACGATCCGGAGGTGGCGGAGCGCGCCCAGCGCCAGGTCCACTTGCGGAATGGGCGCATCCGCGCGTAGCGGGACTCGCGCCGGACGCATCGGCGCGATGGCCCTCCCACCTCGCCAATCGCCGCGCAAGACGAAGCAGCGCCTCGCGCGTGTGCGCGACGCGGCAGTGCGGGAAGCGTCAAAGTGCGCGCCAGCCGATTCGCCGGCGGCCGCCGATTGTGGCGGCCGCCGGGAAGTCGGACATCGCGGGTTTACACCTTGATGAGGCTGCGGAGGACGCCATCCCACGGCGCCCGGTATTGCTTGGCGCACATGGCGGCAGCTTCCTTATCGCCGACCACCACTTCTTTGTCGGGATCCCAGTGAATGGCCCGTCCCCCCAAGCGCAGCGACATGTTGCCGAGGTTGCAGATGGTCGCCGTTCGATGGCCCAGCTCCAGATTGCAGAACGGCTGGTTGCGCGACTTCATGCAATTGATCCAGTCGCGCTTGTTGGCGTTGAACATCTGATCTTCCATCGATTCGCCACCGCCGGCGCCTCCGCCACGCGCCGCACCGCCGCCGCCGGCCGCGCCTCCGCCACCCGCCGCGCCACGCGCCGCGCCTCCGCCAGCGCCCCGGCCTGCTTCAGCCTGGCCGCGTCCGCTTGCGGTAGCCGCTCCCTCAATCCAGGGCACATTAGGCGTACTGTCATACACCACACCGCCGATCGGATGGCCCAGGAACCGGGGAATCTGGTTGAACGGGTTGCCGTGCGATTCCGAAAGCACCTGGTTGGATCCCAGCAGCAGATTGCCTTTTGTGCCCATGACGGCGGAGCCCGTGGAGTCGCGGTAAGAGTTGGCTTCCCGAACGCCCATGGTCATCATGAATCCAGGAAAATCGTAGAGGCACTCCTGGCGATCGGGCGTCTCGCCGTCGTCCTGGAGTGCGTAGCGTCCGCCGAACGACACCACTCTGGTGGGTCCCTTCACGCCCATGACCAACAGGAATGCGGCCACGCTGTGGGCCCCCAAGTTGGTCAACTGGCCGCCGGAATAGTCCCAGAACCAACGGAAGTGGTACAGCCCGCGGTGCGCCTGATAGGGTTTCTTGGGCGCCGGCCCGAGCCACATGTCGTAATCGAAGTCCGCGGGCGGATTCTCGACGGGCGTTTTGCCGAAACCCGGCCAGATATTGCGGCCACTGCCTCCCAGCTTGACCATCTGGATCTGGCCCAGCACGCCGCTTTCCACGATCTTCTTGGCCACCAGATGGCCCGGGTTGTTGTTGCGCTGGGTGCCCACCACCACCACGCGTTTGTACTTATCCCTGGCCTGGAGCATCCACTTGCCTTCGTCGATGAACACGGTAAGGGGCTTCTCCACATAGACATCCTTTCCGGCCGCGCAGGCCATGATGGTGAGCATGGCGTGCCAGTGGTCGGGGGTGGCCACCACCACTCCATCGATGTCCTTGTTCTCGTACATCTTGCGAAAATCGCTGTAGCCCTTGGCATTGGGGCTTTCCAGGTACTTCAGGCCTTCCTCCAGACGCGGCTTGTAGACGTCGCACATGGCCACCCTGTCCACATCCGGAAACGACCTCTTGAAGTTGCTGATGTGCTGCTTGCCGATCAATCCGAACCCGATGAAGCCGATGCCCGTGCGATCGTTCGCTCCCAGAATCCGGTTGTAAGATGCCGCGGTTAAAGCCGTCATGCTACCCAGAAAACCTCGACGGGTCGCCTGGGCGCCCTGCGCTTCGTTTGCCACTTGCAATTCTCCTTTCGCCGTCACTCGGCCCAACACGGTCTTCGGCCAGGCCGCTGACCTGCCCGACACTCTCCTTCAGAAGTATAAGCCAATGCGCGTCTCCCGAGGTGAAGCTCGGCGGAGCAAGGGATGGGTAGATGGCTATGATCGGCCAGACTGGAACAGCTTGTGATGTTTGCATTTGTCGGCGGACGGGGTTGCCGGTCGCGCGTCGAAGCGGATTCTCTTCTAGGCCGTACCCGCCTTCAGGTTCGGGTGGCCAGAACGGTGACCCAAAAGGGGCCCTCGGCGCATTGAAAGGCAAGCCGCTGGCGGACCTCGGCCTTGCAGATCCGCAGGCTGTAGTCGCCGCCATCCACCACGGAGGGCATGGAAAGCCGGATTCCCCGCGTCAGCACGCACTTCATGTTGCCGCCGATCATGTTGGCCAGTTCGCCAAGCACGTCGCGCACCACGTCGTCCACCGTGTCGGACGGTTCCATGGAGAGGAAACGGCCCGCGAAGCGGCAAGCCTGGCCCCGGTCGCACTCCAGCAGCACTGCTCCGCTCCAATCGCCCGCCATGTGGACCGCCGCTGTCATGCGGTCCGTGCTGGGAAACCAGGGCGTCCCGCTCTCAGCCACTTCCAAGCTCAGCATATTCTCGAATACGGATTCCACGATCTGCGCCACTTCGCTTGGCAGTATCTCTATGCTCAATTGGGTTGGCATAAGCGTCTTCTCAACGGGCAACATACACGATCGCGCTTCCCACGGTCTGTCTTTCGAACCGGTCTTCGACGCCAAACGCGGTTTCGGCGCCGCCCAGCATCAGCCAGCCGCCTCGAAACAGCGTACCGTGAAGTTCCTGCAAGATGCTCTTCTTCGTTTCGGCGTCGAAGTAGATCATGACGTTGCGGCAGAACACCAAGTCGAAAGGCCCGTGGGCGCGCATGCTTTTGCGGAGATCAATCGTCTCAAACGCTGCCATCCGGCGCACGGGCTCGCTCAACTGCCAGTCCACGCCCGAGCGGCGGAAATGCTTCACTAGGAGGGCCGCCGGCAACCCTCGGTTCACCTCAATCTGCCGGAATTTGCCGGACCGGGCGCGTTCCACGATCGGCGAGGAAAAGTCGGTGCCCAGAATTTGGACGTTCCAGTCGCCGAACCCCTCCTCCAAAAGGAGCATGGCCAGGCTATAGGCTTCCTGCCCGGTGGATGAGGCGGCCGACCAGAACCGCAGCTTCTGGTTATCCCGCCGCTCTTCCCGCAGCCGGGGCAACAAGACGGTCCGTATGGCTTCATAATGGGAGGGATCGCGGAAAAAATAGGTCTCGTTGGTCGTCATGGCCTCGACGACCTGGCGGCCGACCTCCGGCTCGCGGGTGGCCTGGAGGAGTGCGCACAAGTCGTTGATCGACTCCAGACCCAGTTGCCTGACGATGGGCGTGAGCCGGCTTTCGAACAGGTAGTGCTTGTCCTCTTCAAGCACGATGCCCGCTTGGGAGTAAACATGCTCCTGCAGGAACCGGTAGTTCGCCGAATGGATTTCCGCGACGGGCGTTTGGCTCTGCATCCAGTTTCCCTTAGACCATCCGCAGGATCTCCGGAACGACGCGATCGAGCGGCAGCACGCGATCGGCCAGGCCGGCATTCACCACCGCGCCGGGCATCCCCCAAACCACGCTCGAAGCCTCATCCTGCGCCAGGATGCTGGCCCCCCGCGCCTTGAGAATCTCCGCGCCTCGAAGCCCGTCCTGCCCCATGCCGGTGAGAATCGCGGCGATAGCGGCGCCGCCATAGACCTCCGCGACCGAAGCGAACAGCGCATCGACCGCAGGACGGCAGGAATTCTGCGGCGGCGACTGATCCAGTTGTACACACACGCCGCCGCCGTTGGAGGCCACTTTCATGTGAAAGTCTCCAGGCGCAATCAAGATCTTGCCCGCCTTCACCAGCTCGCCGTGGCGCGCCTCTTCGACCGGCAGCCGGCAGGTGGCGTGAAGACGCTCAGCCAGCAGCCGGGTGAACAGCGGCGGCATGTGCTGCACCAGAAGTATGGGCAGCGGGAACCCCGCCGGCAGCTCGGGCAGGATCGCGCCCAACGCGGTCGGCCCGCCCGTGGACACGCCGATCACCACCACTTTAGGCGGCCCCTTCATACTCTGCCAGACCGGCGGCGCCGCCGGGACTGGGTCCGCTTCCGCCCCGGCCCCGGCGCCGTTTTGTCCCGGCAAGTGGAAGAACTGTTTGATTTTGGGAACCAGATCTTCCCTCAGGCGGATCATCGAGCCTTCGAGCGACCCTGCGTTGGAGGTTTTGGCCACGTAGTCGTCGGCCCCCAGGGTCAATGCCTCGAGAGTTATGGCTGCGCCGCGCTCGGTGAGCGAGCTGACCATGATCACGCGCAGATGGGGATATTCGCTCCGGACGCGGCGCAACATTTCCAGGCCGTCCATCTCCGGCATCTCGATGTCCAACGTGAGCACGTCGGGATTGAACTGCGGGATGCGTTGCAGCGCGATGGCGCCGTTTGACGCCGCCCCTACGACCTCGAGTGCGGGATCCTGCTCCAGGGCGTGGGTGACCAGGCGCCGGATGACCACCGAGTCGTCCACCACCAGCACCCGAATCCGCTCTCCCGGTTGGAGCAATCGCTTGTTCAGCGTCGCCATGTCTGCTCCCTCCTCAGGGGTGAAGCCCCACGAGCTGGAGCTTCTCCACGAGGATCTCCTTGGTGAATGGCTTCATGACGTACTCGTTGGCGCCCGCCTCCAGGGCCGCCGCCATTTGGTCCAGTTCAGTCTCGGTGGTGACCATGACCACCACCAGGGAGGCAAGTTCGGGATCCTGGCGCAGCCGCTTGAGCAGATCCAGCCCATTGATCTCGGGCATATTCCAGTCCGCCAGAACCAGCTTCACCGCACTCTTCTCGGCCTCGATCACCTCCAGTGCTTCTCTTCCGTTGGCCGCTTCGCGAACCTCGTACCCCAGTTCCTTCAAGGTCCTGGAGAGAATCATGCGCACGGCTCGCGAATCGTCCACAACCAGTGCTTTGGCCATCGTTTCACCTGTGTTCGTCGATTGAGGGGTGGCCCGGCGGACGGGTCGTAACCGCCGGGCCGTGTCCCAAACCTTGGATTCGGTTAGACCGTGAACTTCGCCACCACCGTCTGGAGCTGGGCCGCCATCTCGCTTAACGCTTGCGACGCTTTCTGCGTGTCGTTGGCGCCTTGCGTGGTATTCTTCGCCGCCACGGCGACGCCGCCGATGTTTTTGGCGATGTCTCCGACCCCCTTGGCCGCTTCGGTCACGCTGCGGCCTATCTCATTGGTGGTCACGGTTTGTTCTTCCACCGCCGAGGCGATGCTGTTGGAGATGTCGTTGATTTGGTTGATGATGGCGCCGATCTCCTCGATCGCCTTAACGGCCCCCTTGGTATCGCCCTGGATGGCCTCGATCTTCTGGCCGATATCCTCGGTGGCCTTGGCGGTCTGCTTGGCCAGTTCCTTGACTTCGTTGGCCACCACCGCGAAACCCTTGCCGGCTTCGCCGGCGCGCGCCGCCTCGATGGTCGCATTGAGCGCCAGCAGGTTGGTCTGTTGCGCGATCGAGGTGATTACCTTGATCACGTTGCCGATCTCCTGGCTGGATTCGCCCAACTTCTTCACAGTTTCATTGGTGGTGTGCGCCACGCTGACGGCGTTCTTGGCTACCCGCGCCGACTCGTTGGCGTTCTTGGCGATCTCGCGGATGGAGGCCTGCATCTCCTCGGAAGCGGAAGCCACCGAAGAGACGTTCTTCGAAACCTCCTCGCTGGCCGCCGACACTACATTGGCTTGCGTTGCGGTTTCTTCGGCGTTGCCGGCCATCTGATGGCTCACCGCGGACATTTCCTCGGAAGAGGAAGCCAGGGCCTGCGCATTCTGGCTGAAGTTGCGCATGCTGTCCTGGAGGTCGGCCGCCATCTTGTTGATGTCTTCCTTCAACTGCGCGAAGTCGCCCTGGTGCTCGCCCTCCACGCGGGCTCTCAGGTCCTTGGCGGCGACCTTGGCAATGACCAATGATGCCGCGCGGATCGGCTTTACCACCGCGTCCAGCGTGCTGTTGACACCCTCGACAATCTTGCGGTAGTCGCCTTGATGCTTGGTGGCGTCCGCTCGGGTGGCGAGTTTGCCTTCCACCGCCGCCTTGGCTAGCAGCGCCGCCTCCACCACCAGCGCATTGATGTTGTCGATGCAGGCGTTCAAGTTGTTCTTGAGGGCATTGAATTCGCCCTTGTAGGTTTCGGTGATCTTGGGCGGGATGTCGCCTTTCGAGATGCGATCCACGTACTGGGCGGCCACGTTCAACGGCCCGATCACCGCGTCCAGCGTATTGTTGACGCCCTCGACGATCTTGCGGTAGTCGCCCAGGTGCTTGGTGGCGTCGGCGCGGGTGTCCAGTTTGCCTTCCACCGCCGCCTTGGCCAGCAGCGCCGCCTCGCCCACCAGCGAGTTGATGTTCGTCTTCAATAGCACCAGCCACTCGTAGACCTGGTCCTTGTCGGAAGCCTTGGCGATCGACGCCGTCATGTCGCCGTTGGCCATCTTCGTTATGTATGCGACCAGGTCGTTCAGCCAACCGATCAAGACGTTCAGGTTGTTCTTGACGGCGTTGAAATCGCCGGTATAGGTGTCGGTGATCTTATCCGGAATGACGCCTTTAGAGATGCGGTCCATGTACTCGGAGGAAATGTTCAACGGCTTGATGACGTTGTCGAGCGAGACGTTGAAGCCCTCGATGACCTTGCGGAAATCGCCCTGGTGCTTGGCCGCGTCGGCTCGTACCGCCAGTTTGCCTTCCAGCATGGCCTGGGTCAACGTCACGCCGTCGGTGACCAACTGGCTGATGGCGTCGATGCAGACATTCAGGTTGTTCTTGACCGCGTTGAAATCGCCGGTGTAGGTGTCGGTGATCTTGGGCGGGATGACGCCCTTGGAGATGCGGTCCATGTACTCGGCCGTGACGTTCAACGGCTTGATGACATTGTCCAAAGAAACGTTGAAGCCTTCGATCACCTTGCGGAAATCGCCCTGGTGTTTGGCCGCGTCGGCCCGCACCGCCAGCTTTCCGTCCAGCATGGCTTTGGTGAGAGTCACGCCGTCGTCCACCACCCGGCTGATGGCGTCGATGCACACGTTAACATTGTTTTTGACGGCGTTGAAATCGCCGGTGTAGGCGTCGGTGATCTTGGGCGGGATGTCGCCCTTAGAGATGCGGTCCATGTACTCGGCAGTGACGTTCAGCGGTTTGATGACATTGTCCAAAGATACGTTAAAGCCTTCGATCACCTTGCGGAAATCGCCCTGGTGCTTGGCCGCGTCGGCCCTCACTGCCAGCTTTCCGTCCAACATAGCCTTGGTCAGCGTTACGCCGTCGGTTACCAACTGGCTGATAGCGTCGATACAGACGTTCAGGTTGTTCTTGACCGCGTTGAAATCGCCGGTGTAGACATCGGTGATTTTGGGTGGGATATCGCCTTTTGAGATGCGGTCCATGTACTCGGAGGATACGTTCAAGGGCTTGATGACGTTGTCGAGGGAAACGTTGAAGCCTTCGATGACCTTGCGGAAATCGCCCTGGTG
>JBEKPK010000226.1:0-9222 GCA_049520795.1 Bryobacteraceae bacterium | reverse complement strand
GGAATCGGGGCAGTTCGAGGTCATTAAGAAGTCCATCAGCGGGATTTCGAACGACCGGCGTTTGCAACTGCTGCTGATCGCCTTCGCTTTCGGCTCGCTGCTCGAAGGCGCGGGCGGCGGCGGGGCGCCGGTAGCGGTGTGCGGGGCGATGATGATCGGCCTGGGGTTCCCGCCTATGCAGACGGCCCTGATCTGCCTCATCGGAAACTCGGCCCCGGTGGCCTTTGGCGGGCTGGGCAACCCGGTCCGCACGCTGGTGGCGGTCACCGGGCTTCCGGAAGCGGACTTCAGCGCCATGCTGGGGCGCATACTTCCGCTGACTGTCCTGATACTGCCCTTCTGGCTGGTGCGCGTGATGTGCAAGGGGCGCGACACCATGAAGGTGTGGCCCGCCCTGCTGGCCAGCGGCATCGCCTGCGGCGGCATCCAATATTTCGTCGCCAATTACCTGGGCCCCACGCTGGCCAGCGTCTCGGCTGGAATCGGCACCCTGCTGGTGTTGGCCGTGTTCTTGAAGTTCTGGCGGCCGGACGAGGTCTGGCGCTACTCCGACGATGCGGCCGTCCAGAAAGTCACGGCCTCCGAGCAGCTCGGCTTCGTCAAGATCCTGATGGCCTGGATGCCGTTCGTCCTGCTTACCGTTTCGGTGGTGGTTTGGGGCCTGCCTTCGGTGCTCAAGCTGCTCGATACGGTGTCTTTCAGACAGCCCGTCCCAGGCTTGCATAACATGACCGTTCGCATGCCTCCGGTAACCATGACTCCGCAGCCCCAGGCGGCCATTTTCGACGGTTCGTGGCTCTCCACTCCGGGAACCGGAGTGTTCTTCGCGGGCCTGATCGCGGGGCCGCTGGCGGGCCTCTCCTTCATGAAGACTCTGCAGGTGTTTGGGCGCTGCCTGTACAAGCTCCGTTTGAGCATTGCCGCCATCATGTGCATGCTGGGGGTGGGCTATGTGATCCGCTACTGCGGCATGGACGCCACCCTGGGCATGGCCATGGCGCAGACCGGAAAGCTGTTTCCCTTCTTCGGCACGATGATCGGATGGTTGGGCGTGGCGCTGAGCGGTACGGACGCGGGTTCCAACGCCCTTTTCGGCAGCTTCCAGGTGGTCACCGCCAACAAGCTGGGGCTGAGCCCGATCCTGATGGGCGCGGCCAACAGCGCGGGCGGCGTAATGGGTAAGATGATCGCGACCCAGTCGCTGGTAATCGCGGCCGCGGTGACCGGGCAGGAAGGCCAGGAAGGGCTGATCTTCCGCAAAGTCCTGATCCACAGCCTGGCCTTGGCGGTGCTGGTGGGGCTGATCGTCTGCATGTACGCCTACGTCTTCCCGGGCGCGATTCCGAGCGGGCATCACTACTGGTAGAGATCCGGACGAGGTCCATTCGAAAGTGAGGACAACATGAAGAAGCTGATTTGTGCGCCGGTTCTGGCGCTGGCATTTATTCCCCTCCTGGCGCAGATCGGCAAGGCGCCGGAGGGAATCGTGGTTTGGAAGGCGGCGGACCTGAAAGCCTACGCCGGCAAGCTTGCGCCCAGGGTGGCCAGCCCGCAGAAGATCGCCACCCAGACCCTGGCCAACCTGAACGGCAACAACGCCATGATGGTGCACCGCGAGGCTACCGGAGAGGCGGAATTCCACGAGAATGCGGCGGATTTCATGATCGTCGTGGACGGCGAGGCCAACGTGGTGCTGGGCGGCACGATTCCGGATGGCAAGACCAGCGGTCCGGGCGAGGTTCGCGGGACCACCATCGATGGTGGAAAGACTTACGCCATCGAACCCGGCGACATCGTCAACATCCCGGCCAAGACTCCGCACCAGGTGGTTATTGCGCCGGGCAAGCAAGTCACGTGTTTCCTCTTGAAGGTGGCGGCGAAGTAGGCGGGGCGGACACAGGCGAAGACGTTCCCCGAATGAGCGCAAGAAGGGCAACGTCCGAAATCATGGAGAGCCCGCGGCCAGAGCAAAACGCCACTACTTGGCGCTCGTAAAAGTGCTGGTCGAGCGTGCAGAGGTATTGAGCGCTTCCCGCGAGGGCCGTCTGCAGCACATGAACGTCTTGGGGATCGCGAATCGGCGGCGCCAATGCTTCATTTATCTGGACAATCTGAGCGGATGCCGCCAGAAATGCAAGGTACCCGGTAATCTCGTATGAGGTAAGCTTGGAACGCCGCTGAAGCCGAGGGTAGTAAAGGACTCTTTCGAGTTCTTCCAGGATCGTTCCGGACAAAATGAGCCGGTGGCCGGCTTCAAGCAACTCAAGAAGGAGAGCCCGCCCGGGACCGGTGGCCTTCTGGTGCGCTCTCACGAGTATGGTGGAGTCGAGCGCAATTCTCACGGCGCAGGCCGATAGCCGGGCCGGACGCTGCGAATGGCTTCGTCGACAATCTCGTCGAGTTCGTCTTCCGGAACGTCTTTTAGCTTCTGGTCGATGTTCGTGAAGTATTGCCGCAGACCGCGAACCGCGCTACGCTGATGCTCCGCGGCGGGCGCTTCGTGGGGCTGATACGCACGGACACTGACCGCTTCGTCGTCTTTCAGAGTGCGCCCTAACAGGGCTTCCACGGCATTGCGTACGGCCGGTGAAAGCCCCCGGGCGCTATGGAGTGAGCTCTGTTGCATGGCGACCTCTGCCTCAATGGTACCAAGGCACGGTCTGGGCCGGGGTTCGCGCTGGCGCATGGGGAGCCGCCGCCGGCCAAATCGCCAATCAGGAAATTGGCGTTCCCGGGGCCATCTCCGCGCGCGCTTTGGCGATGGCGGCCACGTATTGGCGGGCGCGCTCTTCAATCACCTCGAAGCGGCCCTCCTGCACCGTTTTGCCGTCCACCAGCTCGCTCCCCACGGCCACCGCGCAGGCGCCGGCCTTCAGAAACTCCCCGGCGGTTTCCAGGTTCACTCCGCCGGTGGGGACCATTTCGATATGCGGCAGGGGCCCCTTGAGCGCCTTGATGTACTTGGGACCGCCCACATTGCCGCAGGGGAAGATTTTGACCACGTCGGCGCCGGCTTCCCACGCCGTCAGAACCTCGGTGGGCGTGAGCGCGCCGGGGCAGACGACTTTGGAATAACGTTTGGCCATCTCGATGGTGGAAAGGCGCAGGCTGGGGGTCACGAAGAACTCCGCCCCGGCCAACATGCAGGCGCGGGCGGTCTCCGGGTCGAGCACCGTGCCCGCCCCCAGCAGAACGCGGCCGCCGAAGCGGTCGGCCAGTTTCTCGAGCGCGTGGAGCGCGCCCGGCACGGTCATGGTGATCTCGGCCAAGGTCACTCCGGCGCTGGCGATGGCTTCCACGGCCTTGATGGCCCCCTCGGCGCTTGAAGTGCGCACGATGGGAACCAGGCCCACCTGGTTGATGCGCGCGAGAATTTCTTTGGGTTTCACGGGACTCTCCTCGGGATTGGATTTTCGGCTCCGAAATGCGATTGTCGCCGTTCCGGGCCGGCCGGCGCAAGCAGGGGCCGGCGGCAGGAATGCCGGCATGGATTCCGGCATGGCAGGCCGGAGGCCCGCTCTACGGCGCGCCCGGGCCAGCGCGCTGGGGAACGGTGTTGGGGGCTAGACTCAATACTGTTAACCTGATCGCTGCTCTCTTCCGTGGCGCAGCCTCTCAGGCTGCCGCGTCGAGACTCGTCTCGACGCTTGGTGGCGGACCGAGCGCCAGACTCGACACGAGTGTCGAGTCGGCAGGCTGGGAGCCCGCGCCACGGAGGAGCAGACGCGCTAAGTGAACAGCGTTGGGGCTAGACTCATAACAATGAACCTGGCGATTGACGCAGATGACGTGCGCGCCGCGGCGGAACGCATCCGCCCCCTGGCGCGCCGCACGCCCGTGATGACCTCGGCGGGGTTCGACGCCGCGGCCGGCGCGCGCGTGTTCTTCAAGTGCGAGAACCTGCAGCGCGGCGGCGCGTTCAAGATTCGCGGCGCCGCGAACCTGATTCTGTCGCTGCCTAAGGAAGCGCTGGCGCTGGGCGTGGTGGCGTATTCCTCGGGCAACCACGCCCAGGGCGTGGCCATCGCGGCCCGCCACGTGGGAGCGCGCGCGACCATCGTGATGCCGGAGGATGCGCCGCGCTCCAAAATGGAATCCACGCGCGCCTATGGCGCGGAGGTGGTGACCTACAACCGCTTCACCCAGAACCGCGAGGAGATCGCGCGAAAGATCCTGGAGGCCGGCGGCGCAACCCTGGTCCCGCCTTTCGACCACCCTCTGATTATGGCGGGCCAGGGCACGGCGGCCCTGGAGTTGCTGGAGGAGACCGGCCCGCTCGATGCTCTCATCGCGCCCATCGGCGGCGGCGGGTTGCTTTCCGGCTGCGCCACCATCGCCCGGGATAGGCGCCCTTCTATTCGGATCTTCGGCGCGGAGCCGGAAGGGGCCAACGACACGTTTCTCTCCATGCGGGCGGGCGAGCGCGTGACGGTGGCCCATCCGGAGACCATCGCGGACGGCCTGCGCGCGCCGCGTCCCGGAGAATTGACGTTTCCCGTGCTGAAGAGGCACGTGGAGCAGGTTGTGCTGGTGAGCGACGACGAGATTCGCGCGGCCGTGAAGTTCCTGCTGCTGCGCCTGAAAATCCTGGTGGAACCGAGCGGCGCCGTGCCGGCCGCGGCGTTGCTGTTCCACAGGCTGCCGAAGAACATCGGTTCGATCGGCGTGGTGCTTTCGGGAGGCAACGTGGATTTCGAAGAGCTGGCGCGGTACTGATTCGGATCGACAGGCGAAAGCGCCTGTCCCACCCTGCCGTCGAAGGACGCGAGCCGGGCGATAATCGGAGGTTGGGGCATTCGAAAAGAATGCGCCACGGAATGGGAGAAGCATGTTGAACGGCGCGAATGGCGGGCGGCGGGCGGTAATCATCGGGGCCGGGCCGGCGGGGTTGACGGCCGCCTACGAGTTGCTTACACGGGCTGGCATCCGGCCCACGGTTCTCGAGAAGAGCGAGTACATGGGAGGCATCTCCCGCACGGTGAACTACAAAGGCAACCGGATGGATATCGGGGGCCACCGCTTCTTCTCGAAATCCGACCGGGTGATGGAATGGTGGCTGGGGATGCTGCCCCTGGAGGCTTCCGAGAAGGGCTCCTTCGCCATCAAGTACCACGGCGCCGAGCGAATGGTGGAGGCGGGCGCCGGCGGCGCGCCCGATGGGGACCGCGTAATGCTGGTGCGGCCGCGCAAGTCGCGGATCTACTATCTGCGGCGCTTCTTCTCCTACCCCATTACGCTGAGCGCCAGCACGCTGGCCAATCTGGGTCTCTGGCGGACCTTCAAGATCGGGCTCAGCTATGTGAAGAGCGCTTTGTTCCCCATCAAGCCCGAGCGAACCCTGGAGCAGTTCTTCATCAACCGCTTCGGCGTGGAGCTGTACCGGACGTTCTTCAAGTCCTACACCGAGAAGGTCTGGGGCGTTCCGTGCAACGCCATCAGCGCGGAATGGGGCGCGCAACGCATCAAGGGCCTGTCGGTGTGGGCCACGCTGCGGCACGCTCTCCGAAAAGCCCGCGGCGGCAGGGGCGATTTGGGGCAGAAGGGTACCGAGACTTCGCTGATCGAACAGTTTCTGTATCCCAAGTTCGGTCCCGGCCAGATGTGGGAAGAGACGGCGCGGCGGGTGGTCGGGATGGGCGGCGAGATCCGCACCGGCTGGACGGTGGACAAGATCCACACCGATGGCTGGCGCGTGACCGCGGTGGAGGCGGTTCACCCGGCTACCGGCGCGAGGGAGGTGTTTGAGGGAGACTACGTCTTCTCCACCGCGCCGATCCGCGACCTGATGCGCTCGTTCGACGCGGCGCCTCCGCCGAACGTGCTCGAAGTGTCGGACGGCCTGGTCTACAGGGACTTCATAACTGTCGGCCTGGTGCTGAAGTCGCTCAAGATTCACGATCAGACGCCGGAGGGGCGCAAACTGATAAGCGACAACTGGATTTACATCCAGGAGCCCGACGTGGCGCTGGGCCGTCTTCAGATCTTCAATAACTGGAGCCCCTTCATGGTGGCCGACCCCGCGCGCGTGTGGCTGGGCCTGGAGTACTTCTGCGACCAGGGCGACCGACTCTGGAACCTGTCCGACGAAGACATGGTGGCGCTGGCCAAGGAAGAGCTAAGCCGCATCGGAATCATCGAAGCGGCCGAAGCGATCGACGCCACCGTGCTGCGAATGGAGAAGACTTACCCGGCCTACTTCGGTTCCTATGACCGGTTCGCCGAGATCCGCGAGCATGTGGACCGTTACGAAAACCTCTTCCTGGTGGGCCGCAACGGCATGCATCGCTACAATAACCAGGACCACTCGATGCTAACTGCGATGATGGCCGTGGATAACATCATCGCCGGGAAGACGGACAAGGGCGGCCTGTGGGAAGTCAACACGGAGACGGAGTATCACGAGGAGAAGGGCGGTGGGAAGTAGGACGGCGCGCCAGATCCGATCACATGACCGCCGCGCCCGCACCCGTTCCTTCGACCCGTATTGCCGGCTCGTTTAGAGGGCCGCGTGCAATGGAAGCATGGCGATCAGCCGTTTGAAGCTTCTTCGCGGAGCGCTTCCAGTTCGGCCAGAGCCTCCATATCCTTCGGCCGCCCCGCCGCGCGCTTGGCCCGGATCAACTGCTCGAGACTAAGGCATTTCGTGGCGCCGGCAAAGATCCGCAGCTCGACACTGGAAGGAATAAGATCCGCGTAGGTTCCGCCCCCCGGGATCTCGCCCAATAAGTCGATCGGGCCTAGGGAAGTATCCAAGGTAAAGTTCAGACCATGCGACAGAGTTTCACGGCTCCAGACAAACGGGAGCCCTGGGGGAGCGCCTCGAAGGTACGGCTTGAGCTCCCGGAGAGCCGCCACAAGTCGATCCAGGTTTTCGAGCGAGCGGCTGTAAACAACATCCAGATCCTGCGTGAAGCGCGCCGAACCGTGAGCCAGCGCCGCCGCTCCGCCCACGACGATGTACTCGACGCGGTTCCTATCGAGCGTACTGAGAAGCGCCTCGAAATCCGTCATTTCTGTTGCGAGCGCAATTCCCTGCCCGCCCGACGCAACTCATCCGCGAACCTCGCGTGCGCCATCGCGCGCCGGAACCGCTCCGCGACCGTGAGCTTCAAATTGGCCCGAAGCAGGGTTCGGTCGATGCCCTTCTTGTAGGCTTCCACGACGGGATCGCGGTAGGCGCCTTCAGCGTCATTCACTACTCCAGCTTACCTCTTCGGGCGTGTGGCTCTCAGTCCGGGTTCGAGCAGATCCGCGGTCCCAGACATAGACCAGCAGGTTGACGTCGACCAGGATCATCTGCCGGTCCCGCTCCGTTCCACCTCGTCCAGCACTTCCCAGACATTGTCCAGGTTGGGCCAATAGCATCTCCCCAGATCGACCAGCCGGGTACGAAATGCCTGGGTTTCAGCAGGCGAATTCAATCGAGCCAGACCTTCCCGCAGAGCATCGTTCACGACCTGTTTGAAAGTGGTATCTCTGGCCTTGCGCATCTGTTCCAGCAGGATTGCAACATCGTCATCGAGGCTGAGGGTGGTCCGCATACATCAAAGCATGACAGTATTGATGCGTTGATGTCTGCTGGCCTTCTCGGCTAAGCGGGAATAATCGCCGCCGCATCTCGCAGAACCGAATCCGGCGGCAACAGCCCTAGAATTCCCCGGTCAAATGTGGCCAGCCGTCCCTGACGCCGGATCGCCAAATCGAGCAGCACGGCATCGGTCAGTTGGTGATGTCCCACGACGCGACCGCGAATGTCGTCGCGAATATCGGCAAGTCCGCCATCGAGCGGCCAGAAGCGATGCGCGGGGTTGGCCGTGATCTGGGCTAGCGCCTCCATCACGTCCCCGAAGAGAATCGGGATCTTTACCACGGCCGGCTGCATCCCCAGCCGCACAAACCCCAATTGCGTCAGCGGACAAGTCGCCCACCCCATTTCATGATTCTCCGCAAACCACCGGTGGGCGGCCGCATGGTGGATGTGGGTCGGCCATGCCAAAGCGAGCAGGACATTGACATCAAGCAGGGAGACAGACACGGTTACCGTCCCGGCTCCAGGAATTCCCGCGCCGTCTCAAGATCGTCCCTACTGGTGGCCGCCGCGACCTCATCCAAACCGAAACCCGGCGTTCCGACCGGTATCTGAAATACCGGAAAACCGTTGCGGACGCCCAATGGCGTTCGGGCCAGAACGCCCCGCCGCGCCAGTTCCGACAATGCCGCTCCCACCGAAACGCGGCGGGCAACGGCCAAAGCTCTGGCCGCATCTAGAACATCACTTTCTACATCAAGCGTCGTGCGCATCTTGATTTGATGATGACAAATAGCCAATTTGATGTCAAGCAACATCGAAATTTGACGGATCGGGCGCTACGGAATAACATTGTTATTACTATGCGGGCTGTACACGTGAGCATACGACAGATAGGCAACTCCCAGGGAGTCGTCATCCCCAAACCGGTACTTGCGCAACTGGGTCTGGACGCGAAGGCGGGAGTGGAAATGACGATTGAGGATGGCGCGTTGGTGCTGCGCAGGCCCGCCAATCCGGCCCGCACCGGTTGGGCCGAGGCTGCCAGGGGCATCGCGGAAGCCGGCGACGACGAACTCGTGATGGGCGAATTTGGTAATGCGGAGGATTCGGAGCTGGACTGGTGACGCGGGGAGAGATTTGGCTGGTGAATCTCGATCCCACCGTTGGGAGCGAAATCAGGAAGACACGCCCGTGCGTCGTGGTATCGCCGGCCGGAATGCACGATCATCTTCGCACAGTACTGGTCGCCCCCATGACCACGGCGGGTCGCGAGGCGCCGTTTCGGATCGGCGTCACTCATGGCGGCCGGAAGGGTTTGATCCTGCTCTATCAGGTTCGCGCGGTGGACAAGACCCGGCTGACGAAGAAACTGGGAGTGATTCCAGCAACGACTCTCACCTCCACATTGAGGACGCTGCAGGAGGTATTCGCAGAGTGAAATTCCTTCACTGGAACTGGCTCCCCGTCGTGGACACGTTTCGAACTTTCGCGGTTTGTCCGCCGCCGGCGATCAGGGCGGCTTTCCAGCGGATTCAAGCCCTTGCGGCTGCCTGAGTCGCCATGCCGGATTCGCACAGCGGAAGGGATCTAGGCGAGGAGTGTGGTTCCTGGGTGAACAGCAGCCAGCGCCCGGTCCATAGTGGCTACTGAACCGCCGTGCTTCCGCGCCAACAGCACAAGATAAGCGTCAG
>JBEKPK010000225.1:0-14246 GCA_049520795.1 Bryobacteraceae bacterium | reverse complement strand
AATTCGTCCAGCCCCGGAGGGGCGTAAGATCGCCCTGCATGTGAACCCGTTCGCCTGCTCAGGCCGGCTCTTTCGCCCCCCCGGGGCTCATACGATTCTGGTCTTAACCCATGGCTTACGCCATGGGCTACTTTCTTTCACCCCTCCGGGGTTGGTTGAAAAAGCCGTGCCCATGAACGGGCCGGCATCGGTTCTCAATACCAAATACGAATTTCCGAAAAACTAGTTGTAACCAAAAGGGTTAGCAGCTAACAGGCTCCGGATCTTCAGCCAGTTTCCAGAGCATTCGGGCTTGGAGTACCAGGAAACCGGGCTCTCGGGAGAATCCGTGGCTGTTGCCGGGGTAAGCCACGCGTCCCCGGCGCCGCGGCGATTTTCAACCCCGAAGGGGTGAAAGATCATAGCCCACGGCGTGAGCCGTGGGAATCAGGCGGAATTCGCCCAGCCCCGGAGGGGCGTAAGATCGCCCCGCATGGGAACCTGTTCGCCTGCTCGGGTCGGTTCTTTCGCCACTTCGGGGCTCGTACGATTCCGGTCTTGACCTGCGGCTTGCGCCATGGGCTATTATCTTCCACCCCTCCTGGGCTGGTGGAAAAGGCCGAGTTTGCCGGTTTCGATGTGCCCCTTGCGCAGCGCGTGGGCGCCCGTGAACGCGCCTTTCTCGTGGCCGAAGAGTTCGCTCTCGATCAGGTTCTCCGGGATAGTGTTGTAGTTGATCGCGACGAACGGGCCGGTCGCAACCTGTGGCTGTTCCGTTATTCAGCGGAATACCGATCCTCTTGCCGTTCTTCCCCGCTGAAAACCTGCCGCCTGGACAGAGATTATGCAGGCTCCAGGATAAGAGATTTCACGGGGTATTTTGCAAAGCCTTTATCGAAAGTCACCAGCGTAGCGCCGTTCACGGCCGCATACGCCGCCAGATAAGCGTCGCCCCAGAGATTCGCCGCCGCCTGGTTGATATCCGAATAGGTCTTGAGCAACCCATCGAGCGCGGGCCATTCCGGAAAGAAACGGACCCTGGCGTCCTGCTGGAGGGCTTCGTAGGTCTTCCATGCCTGCCGGTTCGTGAGCGGCTTTCCCTTCATCGTGGCCGCGTTGGTGAGATGACGCAGAAGCCCGAGCTGAGTGAAGCGGCAGAACCCGATGGCGTCGGACTGATCCTGGTTCCACCACGCGGAGGCTGCGCGATTGAGGACATGCCGCTCCACCACGACCGCCAGCCAGACGTTGATGTCAGGAAAAGAGTACGTCGTAGATCTGGTCATGGCCCGGATTGACCGGTTCGCCCTCACCCAACACGAGCGGGGCCTGGACGCGCCCCTTCGCGCCGCACTCGAAAGCGACTTCTCGTTCAATCGAGGACAGGATCAGGGCTCGAGCCGAACAGCCGCGGCGCTTAGCTGCCTCGTGGATGCGCCTGTGCAAGTCTTCAGGAATGTCCAAGGAGGTGCGGACCGTGCCTTTCATCGGCTTTTAGGATAACAAGTGACTTACGATAAGTCAATTAGCCTTCGACCCCAGCCGGGCCAATCGTACCTCCATCACGAATCCCTGGCGATCCCGAGCCCCTCCATCAGTTCATACAGCGTTGGCCGGCTGATGCCAAGTTCCACGGCGGCGGACGTGATCTTCCCTCGGTGACGCCGCGGGGCGTCCTGGACCATCTCCCGTTCCACACTTTCCCGCGCTTCCTTCAGCGTCTGCGGCGGCAAGGCACTCAGGGTATCGGTCAGTTCCAGGTCGTTGGCTGTGACCGAAGCTCCGTAGCGCAAGTATGCTCCGGCTTCCCGTCAGGCCAGTCTGAGACCGGCTTCCGAACTCAGCACAACAGCAGCGCGCCGCGAGTTGCCAGTGCCCGGTCGAAAGTGACCACCTCACCTGCGGCTGTGACGGCGAAAGCCAGGAGCCAGGCGTCGGCCCAGAGTTTGGGAGAGGCGGCCACTCCCGACGCCTGCTGACGGAATTGCCGATTGACCTCGGCCGGCTCGGGCAGGAATGTCACGCGGCCATCCTCGAAGAAGCGATCATAGACCCCCCAAGCCTCTGCCATCGTCAGCGGCTGGCCTCCCATGGCCGCTGCGGTGGTCACCAGGCGCAGCAGGCCCAGTTGCGTAAAACGGCAAAAAGCAATGCGGCCGCTCTCCAGCTCCCACCACTCGCGCGCGGCGGTGTGGTGCACGTGCTCCGGCGCCGCCACGGCTAACCACACGTTTACGTCAGGGAAGCGCAATGAGGTCATAGATCTGGTCGTTGGTCAGGTCGATCCGGCGGCCTGCCGGCGGTATCAGCGGCGGGGAAAGCGGCAGCCGCCGCTCGGGTAGTGCGGGTTCCTCTTCCGCGACCAGGCGCTCGATGGAGCGCAGGATCAACTGGCGGGCGGAGCAGCCCCGGCGGGCGGCCACTCCGCGCAGGCGGCGGTGCAAGTCGCGCGGCAGGTCGATGCTGGTGCGCAAGGGCTTCATGGAATTAGTATGAACTGGCGACGTAAATAAGTCAAGCCCCGCGAACCAGGATGACCAGGGCCACTTCATTCCCGTCCCCCTCAGCCTTCCCTCCCAATCCCGAGCTTCTCCATCAGTTCGTAGAGCGTTGGCCGGCTGACGCCAAGTTCCACGGCGGCGGACGTGATCTTCCCTCGGTGACGCCGCAGGGCGTCCTGGACCATCTCCCGTTCCACGCTTTCCCGCGCTTCCTTCAGCGTCTGCGGCGGCAAGGTGCTCAGGGTATCGGTCAATTCCAGGTCGTTGGCCGTGACGCGCTTCCCATCCGCCATGATGACCGCCCGCCGCACCCGGCAGCGGCCCTCGCAAGGTTCAAGCAACCGGGCCCCAAGCGCGTTGGTTGTGGGGCAGGCGCTTTCGCCTGCCAACCGCACTACGATTCCAAGGGCAGCGGCCCCCGCAAGGTTGAAGCAACTGCGCCCCTGGCGCGTCGAGCCCCGGATCGTATTCCCATCCATCAATTCCCTCGCGGGCCGCGGCGATTTTCAACCCCGGAGGGGTGAAAGATCATAGCCCACGGCGTGAGCCGTGGGAATCAGGCGGAATTCGTCCAGCCCCGGAGGGGCGTAAGATCGCCCTGCATGTGAACCCGTTCGCCTGCTCAGGCCGATTCTTTCGCCCCTCCTGGGCTGGTGCGATTCTGGTATTGACCCATGGCTTGCGCCATGGGCTATCTTCTTTCACCCCTCCGGGGTCAGTGGAAAAGGCCGAGTTTGCAGCTCGCCGCATTATAGGGCAGGCGCTTTCGCCTGCCAATCCGACGGTCTTTCCAATTCGTCGACGTCTCCCTGGTGCTTTGGTGTTTGCAGTCTATTACTGCTATGCCAAATGCAGGGTCTGCGAGAGCCGGACGGTCGGGGCCAGGCAACGCTGGCCCTGAGCCGAGGGAAGAAATCTAGGTTATTCCCTGATAAGTTTGGTAAACAAAAGTCCTAAATATCCTCTTTCCAGCGGCGGCGGCGCGTTCCGAAGGCTGTTGCGGACAAGCGATCCTATTTTATTTCAATCATTTACGGAGGATTCATGGATTCGCAACGCTCCCTGGCAACCCAATTGCCTTAACGGCTCGCGGCTACACTCAACCGGAAACACGCGTGTACGCTGACTCAGGCGCTGGTCGCGTTTTGGCAGGGCCAAGGTTGGCGTTCCGGAAGAGGTAAGCCAGAAAGGAAAGGTGCTAATGACTCGAAAATTGGCAATCGGCTTATTTGCGTTGCTGGCGCTCTCAGCCGGAATTGCATCCGCCGACGAATTCACCTTCAGCTACAGCAGCGTTTTAGACAGTTCGGTAACGGCGTCAGGTATCATTACGGCCAACAACGACGGTGGCGGGGTGTACACAATCACCGGGATTACAGGTACTCGGAACGGAGATCCCATTACGTTCGTGCAAAGCCCTGATCCTGGTGCATTCGCTGTGGACAATAACCTCATCGTTCCTCCGAACCCGGCGTACCTAAGCTCGACCGGTTCCAGTGGATTTGTAATCTCAACCGTGGACGGGGACTTTAACCCGTGGTACGATTACAACGGTTCATTTGGCGGAACCACCGGCCTCTATTACGAATATGACGGCGGCAGCGTCCCCGGGACGGAAATCACGTTCACCGCCACCGACGTCCCTGAAACAAGCTCAATCCTGTTTCTCCTCACCATGGTCGGCGGCGTATTCGGGGCCATGAAACTTAGACGGGCGTAAGAGTAAGCCGGAAAAACTGGGGACAGTGCCGAATTACCCCCTTTTTCCCAGCGGTGTACTTTTCCGGGCAGCGGTCGAAGGATTCCTTCAGCCGCTGCCCGATTTCTTTTCACCGCCCCTGTCAGCGCCGGTTGAAAGCTCCCCATTTCGCCGGTCGAGAATTCCCCTGTCCCTAGTTTCCGTGTCTCATTCCTACAAGGCTTTGTATCAGGGCATGGCTTCAGCCGTGCCGATCAGGCAGCATCTTTTGGGCTTTAGCCCCTCGACTGGCAACCCCGGCGCACATCCTTCTCATCCTCCTGAAAAGACAGGGGCTAAAGCCCTCTGGGCGTTTTGGTTGCGGCACGGCTGAAGCCGTGCCCTGATACAGGTCCGGACGTCGGCATTCAGGCTTATGCAGCCGGCCGAAGCAGTGGGCCGACCGCCTCGGGCGCAGTCTCGATGGCCCGCGCGCCGGCCGCCGCCGCTTACTCGTTCGCCAGCACGCTGTTCTTGCGGCTGAACGGAAAGTAGATGCCGAAGCCGATCAGGAGCCAGACGAAGAAGCGCACCCAGGTCTCGAGCGGCAGCGCCAGCATCAGGAGGAGACAGAAGCCTATCGAAACCATGGGCAGCCACGGCGAGCCGGGCACACGGAAACCGCGCGGGCGTTCGGGCTGCTTGCGCCGCAGTACGATCACGCCCACCGAGACGACGATGAAGGCGAACAGGGTGCCGATGTTGGCCAGGTCGGCGAAGGTGCCGATGTCCCAAATTCCGGCCGGAATTCCCACCGCCAGCCCGGCGATCCAGGTGCTGATATACGGCGTCTTGTAGCGGGGGCGTCTTGTAGCGGGGGTGGACCTTGGAGAAGGCTCTGGGCAGGAGACCGTCGCGGGACATGGCGAACCAGATGCGCGCCTGGCCGTATTGAAACACCAGCAGCGAGGAAATCATGCCCAGGATGGCGCCCAGGCTGACCCACTGCCTTACGCCGTTGTAGCCCAGACGCTTGAGAGCGTCGGCCACCGGCGCATCGCCCGTCAGGGTGCGCCACGGCGCGATGCCGGTGAGTACCAGCGCCACCGCAATGTAGAGCACCGCGCAGACCACCAGGGTCATGATGATGCCGAAGGGCAGATCGCGCTGCGGACGGCGGCATTCCTCGGCGGCGGTGGACACCGAATCGAACCCGATGTAAGTGAAGAACACGATGGCCGCGCCGGTGAGCACGCCGGAAAATCCGTTGGGCAGAAAAGGATGCCAGTTGGCGGTGTGGACGGCCCGGGCCGCGCCAAAAACGAAGATCAGGATGGCCGCGATCTTGATGGCCACCATGACGTTGTTGGCGCCGGCGCTTTCGCGGATTCCCATCACCAGAATGCAAGTGAGGACCAGCAGGATAAGCAGGGCCGGCAGGTTGAACCAGGCGCCGGTAAGGCTGCCGCCGGCGATGGGCGGCCCGGCGAGCCGGGCCGGCAGATGCCAGCCGAAGAGATTGTCCAACACGTCGTTCAGATACCCGGAGAATCCCACCGCGACGGCCATGTTGGAGACGGCGTACTCGAGGATCAGGTCCCACCCGATGATCCAGGCGATGAGTTCGCCCAGGGTGGCATAGGCGTAAGTGTAGGCGCTGCCGGCGATGGGAATCATGGAGGCCAGCTCCGCGTAGCACAGGGCCGCGAAGCTGCACGCCAGGGCGGTGAGGAGAAAGGAGAGCGAGATGCCGGGTCCGGCGCCGGGCCGGCCCACGGTGGAGAGGGTCTTCGAGCCGTGCAGAATCAGGTCGAGCACGGGGGCATGCAGGACGGACTTGAAACTGAGCGTCTCGCCGGCGGCGGCCGTCCCGGTGAGGATGAAGATGCCGGAGCCAATGACGGCGCCGATGCCAAAGGCGGTAAGACTCCACGGCCCCAGGGTGCGCCGCAGCTTACGCTCGGGGTCCTGGGAGGCGGCTATCAGCGCGTCGATGCTCTTGGTTCGGAAGATGCCCACGGTCGAGGAGCCGGTAGATTTCGGATTTCGCTTGGGCCGCCGCTTCTTACCGCTTGCGCTGCCCCTGCGCCTGGTGGCGTACCTTCTTCTTCATGGAGCCGCGCGCCACGCCGGCGGCGCGTTTGGCTTTGGGCGGCGCGGCCTTGCGGACGGCCCTTTTCTTGGCTTTGCGTTCGGCTTTATCGGTAATGTTCTTGGTGTTCATCAGCTTCTTTTCAGCCCTGCGTATTTTTCCACCAGCTTTTTGAGACCGTAACGGGGGAAGTTAACTGTGATCTTAGCATCATCTCCCTCGCCTTCGCGCCGAACCACCGTACCGGAGCCGTATTTCGGATGATCCACGGACATGCCGGGCCGGACCCGGCGCGGGGCGGCCGGCGGAGGCGGCGCTGCCTTGGCGGGAAGCGGAGGCGGGGGCGGCGTCTGCGCCCGCGGCGGTGGCGGCCCGTTGGGCGTCAAGCCACGCTGGCTTAGGAACTGGGAGATGTTCTCTATGGAATTGTAGGTCTTGCCTGTGAAAGTGTGGCGCCGGGCGGATTGCCATACGTCGTGGCGCTCGGGGACCAGGTTGATCTCCCCGGGTTCGTCCTGCGCGCCGAGATCGGCGATGAGGCGCGACGGTATTTCACTCAGGAACCAGGAGGGAGTGGAGCGCTCCTGCTCTCCGCCGCCGTAGCGCCGGCGGTATTTGGCCCAGGTCAGCAACAGGCGCTTGCGGGCGCGGGTCATGCCCACGTAACAAAGCCGGCGCTCCTCTTCGAGCGCAGCCTCGGAATCCAGGCTGCGGCTGTGGGGAAAGAGGCCCTGTTCCATGCCCGTCATGAAAACCACGGGGAACTCCAGGCCTTTGGCGTTGTGCAGGGTCATGAGCGTCACGGGAGCGCGCTCGTCGAAGGCGTCGGCTTCGGAAACCAGGGCGGCGTGGTCCAGAAAATCGGAAACGGTCTCGCCGCGCTCGGCGGCTTCGGCGGCCGCGTTCAGCAGCTCGTTCAGGTTTTCCAGGCGCGTTTCCGCATCCGGCGTGCGATCCTGCTCGAGCATCTTGCGGTAGCCGGTGCGTTCCAGGAGGAAGCGCACCAACTCGGGCAGAGGCGAGGAACTGGCCACCAGCGAGATTTCCTGAATCAGGTTGCGGAAGGCGACGAGGGAAGATTGCGAGCGAGTCGAAAGCCCCTGGTCGTCGACGATTCGCTCGATGGCATCCCAGAGATTGATGTCCTTCTCGCGCGCGAAGCGCTCAATCTGCTCGACCGTGGTGCGGCCGATGCCGCGCGCCGGGGTGTTGACGATGCGCAGCAGGCTGGCGGAATCGGTATTGGAGACGGCCAGCTTCAAATAGGCCACGGCGTCCTTGATTTCGGCGCGCTGGTAGAAACTGAAGCCGCCCACGATGTTGTACTTGCGCCCGTACCGCCGGAGCGCGTCCTCGATCTGCCGCGATTGGGCGTTGGTGCGGTAGAGGACGGCCACATGGTCTTCGGGATGCGCGACGAGGAGCTTCTCGATCTGGTCGGCCACGAAGAGCGCTTCATTCTCGGCGTCGAAGGCGGCGTACAAGCCGAGCATCTCGCCGGCCGCGGCTTCGGTCCACAGCTTCTTCCCCTTGCGCGCCTTGTTGTTCTCCACCACGGCCCCGGCCGCCGCCAGAATATTCTTGGTGGAGCGGTAGTTCTGCTCCAGGCGGATGGTGCGGGCGTTGGGAAAGTCGCGCTCGAAATCGAGGATGTTGCGGAGGTCGGCGCCGCGCCAGCTATAGATGGACTGGTCCTCGTCGCCCACCACGCACACATTGTTATGCGATTCGGAAAGCAGGCGCATCAGCTCGTACTGGCTGCGATTGGTGTCCTGGTATTCGTCCACCATGACGTAGGTAAGGCGCCGGTTCCAGGCTTCGCGGGTGGCGGCATCGTGGCGCAGGAGGCGCACGGCTTCGAGCAGCAGGTCGTCGAAATCGAGCGCGTTGGCGGCGCGCAGGGCGCCTTCGTACCGCTCGAAGACGGAGGCCAGCTTCTCGGATTCGTCGTTGACGGCCAGTTTGTAGAGGTCCGCGGGCCCCTGCTTGAGATTCTTGGCGTGGCTGATGCGCGAGAGGGCCGCGCCGTACTTCATGAATTCCTTCTCATCCAGGCCCAGGGCCCGGTAAGCCGCCTTGACAATGGCGAGCTGGTCGTCGTCGTCGTAGATGGTGAAGCGGCGGGAAAAGCCAGGGCGGATCTGGGCCAGAGGGTCGCCGTCGCGCCGCAACATGCGTACACAGAAGGAGTGGAAGGTGGAAACGTTGGGGGCGGAATCGAGGCGCACGCCCTCGAGCAGCGCGGCCACGCGTTCGCGCATTTCGTTGGCGGCCTTGTTGGTGAAAGTCACGGCCAGAACCGCCGAGGGCGGAACGCGCCGCGCAGTGACGATGTGGGCAATGCGGTGAGTAATAACCCTGGTCTTGCCGCTGCCGGCGCCGGCGAGAATCAGCAGGGGGCCTTCGGTGTGGGCGACGGCCTCACGCTGCTGCGCATTCAGCCCTTTGAGGAAGTCCATGAGTCGAAAAGCAATTCGAGTGTAGCATGTGGCGGCGGGCGGGCTTGCGCGCGCGCCTTGGATGGGAAAACTCGGGGTTAGCGTTGCCGGCGGCCGGGGCTTCGCGGACTGTGGGAATTGCGTCCTACCGGTTCTCTTCCAGGTGTTTGATCCGCGCGTCCATAACCTGCTCGACGCGGAGGAGTTTCTCGATGAAGAGCTTTTCCATCGCGTCGAACCGGCGGACGACATCGGCGCGGAGTTCGTCGATCCTCTTGTTCAGATCGCTCAGCCTGGCATTGTTCACGAGGATGCCAATGAGCACCGCCAGCGTTGGCACGCTCACCGTTAGAAGGGTTTGCGCGGTGTCCGCCATGAGTTTCATTGTAGCGCACGGGCTCACGCGAATTTCGGCGCGAAACCGAGGGCCAGCGGGGCATATCGGGCTTGTGGTATTCTAAAAACTCCACTACTTTGTTAAGGATTCGAATCACCGAAGATGGCTAATACTTTTTCCGCAATGAAGCGGGTGCGACAAACGGAGCGCCGCACGGAGTACAACCGGAAGAACAAGACCCGCCTGCGTCACCAGATCCGCGCCATGCGGCGCGCGATCGCGAGCAAGGACGCCAAGGCCGCACTGGAGCTGCTTCCGGCGACGTTTTCGATTATCGACCGCTCCGCCAAGTTCGGCATCGTAAAGAAGAACACGGCGGCCCGCTACAAGTCCAAGCTGCACCTGCGCGTGAAAGCCCTCCAGGCATAAGCGGCCGATTCACAAGGTGGGACAGACGGTTCCGTCTGTCAACCCGAGCGAAGCTCGGGTCTGGAGGCCCTGCGTCTGGCGGCGACTTTCCGGAATTGTGAGGTTGACAGGCGGAAGCGCCTGTCCCACCGCGCCGGCCCCTGTGGATTTTCGCCATAAATGGGCCTTATAATCAGGTTTAAGCACGCAAATCCCAATACCATAAAAGGAGGGGAAGAGTTGACAAGCTCATCTACCGCCACTCGTCCCAAGGTCCTCATCGACGGCAACGAAGCAGCCGCGTACGTTGCCCATCAAACCAACGAAGTCATCGCCATCTATCCCATTACGCCATCTTCCAACATGGGGGAATGGGCGGACCAGTGGTCCGCCGAATTGAAAACCAACATCTGGGGCACCATACCCACGGTGGTCGAAATGCAAAGCGAGGGTGGCGCCGCCGGGGCCATCCACGGAGCGTTGCAGGCCGGGTCGCTGGCCACCACGTTCACGGCGTCGCAGGGTCTGCTGCTGATGATCCCGAACATGTTCAAGATCGCCGGCGAGCTGACCTCGACGGTGTTCCACATCGCCGCCCGGTGCGTGGCCGCGCATGCCCTGTCGATCTTCGGGGATCACAGCGACGTGATGGCCGTCCGGTCGACGGGCTACGCGCTGGCGGCCTCGGGCTCGGTGCAGGAAGTGATGGACATGGCGCTGATCACGCAAGCCGCCACGCTTGAAGCGCGCGTCCCCTTCCTGCATTTCTTCGACGGGTTCCGCACCTCCCACGAGGTGGCCAAGATCGAGCAGATCAGCCGGGAAGACATGCTCGCCATGATCGATGAGGACCTGGTCAAGGCTCACCGCGCGCGAGCGCTCAATCCGGACAGGCCCCTCCTGCGGGGCACCGCGCAAAACCCCGACGTGTACTTCCAGGCGAGGGAAGCCTGCAACCCGCACTACCTGGCCGTTGCCACTATTTTCCAGAACGCCATGGACAAATTCGCGGGGATCGTGGGCCGGCAATACCATCTGTTCGACTACGTGGGGGCGCCGGACGCCGAGCGCGTCGTTGTGATAATGGGTTCGGGGGCCGAAGTGGCGCACGAAGCGGTGGAAGCGCTGGTGGCCGCCGGCGAAAAAGTGGGGCTGGTTAAGGTCCGCCTGTTCCGGCCGTTCGACATCGATAAGTTCGTGGCCGCGCTGCCGCCGAGCGTCAAATCGATCGCCGTCCTGGACCGCACCAAGGAACCCGGGGCCCTGGGCGAGCCGCTCTATTGCGAAGTTCTCACCGCCCTGGCCGAAGCCGGAGCGACCGGCAAGAAGCTGATTGGCGGGCGCTACGGGCTGGCCTCCAAGGAGTTCACGCCGGCCATGGTAAAAGGCGTCTTCGACGAGATGCTCAAGCCCGCGCCGAAGAACCACTTCACGGTGGGCATCGTGGACGATGTGACGCACACCAGCCTGGACTACGATCCCGACTTCTCGACCGAAGAGCCGGGCACGGTGCGCGCCATGTTCTACGGACTGGGCGCCGATGGCACGGTGGGGGCGAACAAGAACTCTATCAAGATCATCGGCGAAGAAACCGATAACTACGCGCAGGGCTATTTCGTCTACGACTCGAAGAAGTCAGGGGCGATCACGACCTCGCACCTGCGTTTCGGACCCAAACCGATCCGCTCGAGCTATCTGATCACCAAGGCGAGCTTCGTGGCCTGCCACCAGTTCTCCTTCCTGGAGCGCATCGACGTTCTGAAGTGCGCGGCGCCGGGGGCCACCTTCCTGCTCAACAGCACCTTCGGCCCGGACGAGGTATGGGACAACCTGCCTAAGACGGTGCAACGGCAGATCATCGACAAGAAGCTCAAGTTCTACGTCATTGACGGGTACGAAGTGGCCAAGCAGACGGGCATGGGCGGCCGCGTCAACACCATCATGCAGACCTGCTTCTTCGCCATCAGCGGCGTGCTGCCGCGCGAGGAAGCCATCGCGGCTATCAAGCACTCCATCGAGAAGACCTATGGGAAGCGCGGCGAGAGCGTGGTAAAGAAGAACTTCGCCGCGGTGGACGCGGCCCTGGACCACCTGCACGAGGTGAAGGTTCCGAGTGCGGTCACGTCGACGTTCGATCTGCGGCTGGCCGTACCGGCTCAGGCGCCCGCTTTCGTGCAAAAGGTGATCGCCAAGATCGTGATGGGCGAAGGCGACGATCTGCCGGTGAGCGCCATGCCGATAGACGGCACTTTCCCCACGGCCACGGCGCAGTGGGAGCGGCGCAACATCGCGCTCGAAATTCCGGAATGGGACGAGGTTCTCTGCATCCAGTGCGGCAAGTGCGTGCTGGTGTGCCCGCACAGCGTAATCCGCGCCAAAGTGTACGACGCCGCGCTGCTCGAAGGCGCGCCGGCCACGTACAAATCCGCGGCCGCGCGCTGGAAGGGGATGACGGACCGCAAGTACACGCTGCAAGTGGCGCCGGAGGATTGCACCGGCTGCACCCTGTGCGTCGAGGTCTGCCCGGTGAAGGACAAGCAACAGGTGAAGCGGCGCGCCATCAACATGGTTTCGCAGCCGCCCATCCGCGAGTCCGAAGCGGCCAACTGGGACTTCTTCCTGAAGATTCCGGACGCCGACCGCAAGCCGCTGGCCCTGAGCCAGGTGAAGGACGTGCAGTTGCTGCGGCCGCTGTTCGAGTTCTCGGGGGCCTGCTCCGGCTGCGGCGAGACGCCGTATTTGAAGCTGATGACCCAGCTATTCGGCGACCGCATACTGGCGGCCAACGCCACGGGTTGCTCCTCGATCTATGGCGGCAACCTGCCCACCACGCCCTACTGCGTCAACGAAGCCGGACGCGGGCCGTCGTGGTCCAACTCGCTGTTTGAAGATTGCGCCGAGTTCGGCCTGGGATTCCGCCTGGCGGCCGACAAGCAGAACGAGTATGCGCGCGAGCTGGTGGCGCGGCTGGGCGGCGTAATCGGCGACAGCCTGGCGGAAGCCCTGCTGAACGCCAAACAGAAGACCGAGCAGGACATTTTCGAACAGCGCGAACGCGTCAAGCTGCTGAAGGAAAAGCTGGCCGGCGCCGGCACGGCCGAAGCGCGCGACCTGCTCAGCCTGGCCGACGCCCTGGTGAAGAAGAGCGTGTGGCTCATCGGCGGCGACGGCTGGGCCTACGACATCGGCTACGGGGGCCTCGATCACGTGCTGGCCTCGGGCCGCAACGTGAACGTGCTGGTGCTCGATACGGAGGTTTATTCGAACACCGGCGGCCAAGCCTCCAAATCCACGCCGCGCGGCGCGGTGGCCAAGTTCGCCGCGGCGGGCAAGCCGCTGGGTAAGAAGGACCTCGGCATGATGGCCATGACCTACGGCACGGTCTACGTCGCCAAAGTGGCCATGGGATCGAGCGACATGCACACGGTGAAGGCGTTCCTCGAAGCCGAAGCCTACGACGGACCGTCCCTCATCATCGCCTACAGCCACTGCATTGCGCACGGCTATGACCTGACCTATGGCATGGACCAGCAGAAGGCGGCCGTGAATTCCGGCTACTGGCCCCTGTTCCGCTACAATCCCGATCTGGTGGCGCAGGGCAAGAACCCCTTCCAGCTCGATTCCAAGGCGGCCACCATCGGGCTCAAAGAGTACGCCTACAACGAAACCCGGTACACCATGCTCGCCAAGAGCGATCCCGAGCATGCCAAGAAGCTGCTGGAATTGGCCCAGGAGGACGTGACGAGCCGCTGGAAGCTGTATGACTATTGGGCGCACATGCCCGCCAACGGGGGTGAAAAGAAATGATCGACCTGACAAAAACCATCGACCTCTCCACTACGTACCTGGGCCTGAAGCTGAAGAGCCCTCTAGTGGCTTCCGCTTCGCCCCTTTGCATGGAGGTGGGCGACGTGCGCCGGCTGGAGGACGCCGGCGCCTCGGCCGTGGTGCTGCACTCGCTGTTCGAAGAACAGATCGAGATCGAAAGCGAGGAGCTGAACCGCTTCCTGTTCGAAAGCTCCGGGAGCAGCGCCGAAGCCGGCACGGAACTTCCCGAGTTGATGCACCCGGTGCGGAAGGCGGAGGGCTACCTGAAGCACATTCAAGCGTGCAAGCAGGCCGTCCGGATCCCCGTGATCGCCAGCCTGAACGGTTCGAGCAAGGGCGGCTGGCTGGACTACGCGGCAAGGATGGAACAGGCCGGCGCGGACGCGCTGGAGCTGAACATCTACCATATCCCGGTGGACCCGGCGGTCACCGGCGACGAGGTCGAGCAGCGGTACATCGACCTGGTCACGGCGGTGAAGAGCACCCTCAAAATTCCGGTGGCGGTCAAGCTGGGCCCGTACTTCAGCTCGCTGCCCAACATGGCGCGCAAGCTGGACGCGGCCGGCGCCAACGGCCTGGTGCTCTTCAACCGCTTCTACCAGCCCGATTTCGATCTGGAGGCGCTGGAAGTGGTGCCCAACCTGATCCTCAGCAACTCCCACGAACTGCTGCTGCGGCTGAACTGGATCGCGGTGCTCTACGGCGCGGTGAAGGCCGATCTGGCGCTCACCGGCGGCGTACACAGCGCGGTGGACGTGGTGAAGTCCATGATGGCCGGGGCCAAGGTGGCCATGATGACGTCCGCCCTGTTGAAGCGCGGCATCGGCTACCTCGATACCATCGCCACCGAACTGCTGGTGTGGATGGGCGAGCACGAATACGACTCGATCAAGCAGATGCAGGGCAGCATGAGCCGCAACGCGGTTCCCCAGCCCTCGGCTTTCGAGCGGGCCAACTACATGAAGGTGCTGAGCTCGTACGCCAT
>JBEKPK010000224.1:0-9232 GCA_049520795.1 Bryobacteraceae bacterium | reverse complement strand
ACCTCGGCAAGCTGTATTTCTTCCGCAAGGGCAAGTACATCGGCGGCTACGCCATCTCGGCCGAAGGAATGGACCCGGCGCCGCTGGCGGCGGCCCTGGCGGGGAAGGTGCAGTAAGGCTAGGCCGCCGTCTCAGTAGTTCCCTCGCGGCGGGCGGGCATGCCCGGCCCCTACGGCGCAGGGTCCACGAATTGACTGCATGACGGAACGGGGGCCAACCCGTCGATTCGGGGTGTGGAGTATACTGTGGAGTGGAGTCCACGTATGGAAACCATCCAGGTCGTGCTCGATGCCAAACTATTGCAGGCGGCCGACCGGGCCGCGCGGCGGGAGAAGCGGAACCGTTCCGCATTAATTCGCGACGCCCTTCGGGAGCACCTTCGGACACTGGAGATACGAAGGCTGGAGGAGCGCGACCGCGAGGGCTATTCCATGCGCCCGCAGGCGCCGGATGAATCGCTGGCATGGGAAGCGGAGGCGATGTGGCCGGAGGAATAGCCAGAGGGGACGTCTGCCTTTACCAATTCGCGCCGCCGGACAAGAAAAGGCCGGTGGTAGTACTTACGCGCGACAGCGCCATCGCCTATTTGTCGACCGTGACCGTCGCCCCGATCACGTCCACCATCCGGGGGACGCCATCCGAGGTGGCGTTGAGCGAAGAGGATGGCATGAAAGCGCCTTGCGCCGTGAACCTGCACAACGCGGTCACCGTCTCCCAGCGCCGCCTGGGGAAGCGAGTGGCACGGCTGGGCCCATCGCGGATGAGCGAGATCTGCGCCGCCCTGCGTTTCTCGCTCGGCTGCGAGGGTGGGCCAGTATAGACAGCCTGTCCGGGATTGGCAGACTCGTAGTTGAAAGATGACTGGCGCGCTCAACGACGTCCTGCGAACTCTGCGGACTCACGAAGACGAGTTAAAGCGGCTAGGCGCTTCCCACGCCGCGGTGTTCGGCTCCGTCGCCCGGGGAGAAGCCCGGGTGGGCAGCGATATCGATGTGCTGGTCGATCTCGACCCCGAGAGGGCCATGGGGGTCTTCCAGTACGCCAGGCTGAAGCTTTACATCAATGGGATCCTCGATGGAGCCGGCGATGTGGTGAACCGAAAGACGCTCAAGCCGCTGCTGCGCGACCACATCCTGAACGATGCTGTCGAGGCCTTCTAAGAGCCCCGCGCAACGCTTGCGCGACCACGCCGCTAAAGGTCTTGGGGTTGCAGGCCCGTCTTTTTCGAGAGTTTCGCCAAAATGGCGGGACCAAGCTCCTCGGAGTCGTGGAACGAGAATGGGTAGTCCGCCCATCCTTGCTTTTTGATGATTCTGCGGGAGCCCACTGCCCGGTCATGGCACCGCCCTATGCGTTTCAGGGCGGCGAGCACGCGGCGCGCCTTCGCCGACGGCCAGGGGCTCATGCCGCAATGTCGAATACGGCATTCGCCGAATCGGGGGGCAACTCGCGGTGGGCGATGCGGTCCAGAACAATCTCCCGCGCCACCGACTGAGCTCGTTGAACCGCGTCCTGCTTCGACGCGCCGTAGAGCAGGATATTCAGCTCAGGGACCTCGGCGATCCAGCGGCCATCGACCTCCCGGTCGAGCTCGATCATGAGCTTCATACCTTCACCCTACCACTCTGAACTGGGGCGATTCGCCGGCTCAAGTTCCCAGATAGCGGCTCCATCACTGGCGGGCTTCCTCCCGTGCCGCGAGGATCCGGAGCCGGTACACGGTCGCTCCGGCCACCACGAACAGCGATTCGACGCAAACGACCGCGAACGCGTGCTCGATGCCGGGATAAGGCTGCCCAATTCGGCGTACCTGCATCGCCGAAAGTCGCAACTCCACTGCGTAGAGCGCGGCTTTCAGGGTTAGCACCGCGAAAGCGGCTGGCAGCTCACGGCCATTGGAGCGGCAGGCCACTGCCCGGCCGGCCAAGAATGGGGGGACGGCGCATCCCAGAACTGTGAGGAACGGGATTTCCCAAGTGGGAGTCCAGTAGCGGTGCACTGCGAGCATGGGCATTGCGAGCGCCACGAGCGCACTGTTGAGGTTCACCACCTTCACGCCGTTTACTGCGAGCATAGGCATTGCGAACGTCGCGAGGAAGTACCAGGTAGCCAGAACTCCCCAAAACGCCAGCCGCACCATGCGCCACGGAGAGGCGGAAAGATCGCGCCAGAAATGCGAACCGGCGGCCCGCAGCACGCTGGACCAGAACCAGAGCGCGCCTCGCGGGGAAGACTCTTCCACCAAGTCCCCGACCGTGGAAGCCGCGTTGTCCGAGACCAGCGAGAGAATCCACTCCGCCGTGGCGGCATTACGCATGGACAACCTCCGGGAATTTGAGCCCCTTCAGCAGCCGCTGATAGGCGCGCTGCGCGCGGGTCACGGCCGCCACTCCGGCAGCGGTGACGGTGAAGAAACGCTTGGCGCGCCCGCCGCGCTGGGGAGTCGGGTCTCCGAGCCGCGACGTCACGAGGCCCTTGGCTTCCAGGCGGTCGAGCGTGGTGTAAAGAGCCCCTGGGGCGGGTTCCCGATCCGTGCAGGCGGCGATTTCCGCGCGGACGGTGACGCCATAGGCATTCTCGCCCACACGCAGGATAGCCAGCAGGACAATCTGCTCGAATTCGCCTAATGGAGCCGCTGGCGGCATTTAAACTACAGCGTAGCTTAAATTGGGCGGGGGTGCAAGAGGCAAACTGCCCGGCTGGCCTGCATTCCTCACAATTGGCCCAAAAATGTGGCGCACGCACTCGTGCACTCCGAGCTCCCGATCTCACCCCGCGACTTTGGGCGGTCGAGGAAAATGGGTTGACCCATAATCGGCGCGTGGCGGAGGCGGGCAAGCTAAAGCATGCCCCACCACGCGGGCTGATCTCCTCCGTCGTGGGCATGCTTTAGCTTGCCCGCCTCCACTGGCGCTCAACTCCGGTTCCACGATATCAGGGGTTCCGAGGCTCTTCTCGACACGTTCGGGGCGCGGACAGTCCGTCGACGCCGGGCGTCGGCAAGAGTGCCGACGCGGCACGCACGAGTGCGTGCGCCACATCGGAGGATGGGGTGGTATGCCGGCTAAATTCCCGCCATGGCTTTGGCGATGTCCACCCCGGGATACTCGTAGTCTTGCAGGTGCCCGGAGAGGTAGTTCTCGTAGGCGGAGAGGTCGAAATGGCCGTGGCCGCTGAGGCAGAACAGGATCACGCGGGGGCGTCCTTCCTCGCGGGCCTCGATGGCTTCATCCACCGCGGCGCGAATCGCGTGGGACGATTCGGGGGCGGGCAGAATGCCCTCCGTGCGGGCGAACTGAATGGCCGCTTCGAACACCGGCAACTGGGTATACGCCTTGGCGTCGATGTAGCCCTGGTTGACCAGATGGCTGAGCAACGGCGAGGCGCCATGATAGCGCAGGCCGCCGGCGTGGATCCCGGGCGGTACGAAATCGTGTCCCAGGGTGTACATCTTGACGATGGGGGCCAGCTTGGCGGTATCGCCGTAATCGTAGGCGAAGCGCCCCTTGGTGAGGCTGGGGCAGGCCGAGGGCTCCACGGCGAGGATGCGCGGGCCCTTGCCGTTAAGCTTGTCGATGACGTAGGGCACGGCCAGGCCGCCGAAGTTGCTGCCGCCGCCGAAGCACCCGATCACCACCTCGGGCTCTTCTCCCGCCATTTTCATTTGGAGCTTGGATTCCTGGCCGATGACGGTCTGGTGCAGGATCACGTGATTGAGCACGCTGCCCAGAGAGTAGTTGGTGTCGGGGTGGGTAGCGGCGTCCTCGACGGCTTCGCTGATGGCGATTCCGAGGCTGCCGGGCGAATCGGGCGTGGCCGCCAGCACGCCCCGGCCGGCGTGGGTGTGCTCGCTGGGGCTGGGAAACACCTCCGCTCCCCAGGTGTGCATCATCATGCGGCGGTAGGGCTTTTGGTCGTAGCTGCAGCGCACCATGTAGACCGTGCACTCCAGGCCGAAGAACTGGCAGGCGAGCGCCAGCGCGCTGCCCCATTGCCCGGCGCCGGTCTCGGTGGCCAGGCGCTTCATGCCGGCGCGCTTGTTGTAGTACGCCTGCGCCACGGCGGTGTTGGGCTTGTGGCTGCCCGCCGGGCTGGTTCCCTCGTACTTGTAATAGATGTGAGCCGGGGTATCGAGGGCCTTTTCCAGGCGGCGCGCGCGATAGAGCGGCGTGGCCCTCCAGAGCCGGTAGATATCCATCACCTCGCCCGGGATATCGATCTCGGGCAGGGGCGAGAACTCCTGCTGGATGAGCTCCATCGGGAAGATGGGGGCCAGGTCCTGCGGCCCAAGCGGCTCGCGGGTCTGCGGGTTGAGGGGCGGAGCCAGCGGCTCTTTCAGGGAAGGCAGCACGTTGACCCACGCGCTGGGGATCTGGCTATCCGCCAGCAGGAATTTGGATTGCTCAGACATGGGAAACGGATATTGTAATACCAGTTGGGGCGCTTTCGCTGGGGCGTGCACGAAGAACGCCGGTCAGAAGGCCGGCGGCAAGCCCGAAGGCTTGCCCCACTTTTATGATGCATTCGCGGCTGTGCGCCGAATTTCGGTTACCCTGGACGCAAATGGCTCCCCATGTCTTTACGCCCGCCGAGCGGGCCGTATTCCGGCGGCTCTCCACACCCGAGAAGGTGCAGCGGTTTCTCGACGATCTGGCTTACAACAAGGAACCGGACGGCAACACCTGCCGCTCGCCCCGGCGGGTGCTGCGCGACCGCACGGCGCATTGCATGGAAGGCGCGCTATTCGGCGCGGCGGCGCTGCGCATGATGGGCCATCCGCCGCTGCTGGTGGACCTCGAAGCCGTTCGCGACGACGACCACGTGCTGGCGGTCTTCCGCCTGCGCGGACACTGGGGCGCCGTGGCCAAGTCCAACTACTCGGGTTTGCGCTACCGCGAGCCGGTGTACCGCACGCTGCGCGAGCTGGCGATGTCGTATTTCGAGCACTACTACAACCTCCGCAAAGAGAAAACCCTGCGGCGCTATTCCCGCCCGGTGAACCTGCGGCGGTTCGATTCCATGGGCTGGATGACGGCCGAGGAAGACGTGTGGGCCATACCGGAATACCTGTGCGAGGTCGCGCACCGCGCGCTGCTGCCGCCGCGGCTGATTGCGCGTCTGGGGAAAGTGGACGACCGGCTCTTCGCCGCCGGACTGGTGGGGCTGGCGAAGTAAGGGCCTCTCGATCAGCCGCCCATCTACTATAGTGCGGCCGAAGTTCTGCATGTTTTGTGGGGCGGGCAATCCTGCCTGCAGCCGCCTTTTTAGGCGGCTCTTTCGCATCGGCGGAGCCCTCTCACACGGCAAACGCCGGCTGAAAGCCGGCGGCAGCCAGGATTGGCTGCCCCACAGTTACCTGCATACTCGTCGTTCTGTTCGCCGCAGACCACTACCGGGTCAGCTCGAAGGCGCCCTTGAGGCGGATGTCGCGCGAAGATGCGCCGATCCACACTTCGAAGGCGCCGGGCTCGGCGACCCACTCGTCTTTCGCCGCGCTGTAAAACGACAGTGCGGACTTATCCAGGGTGAACGACACGTTCCGCGCTTCTCCCGGATCGAGCATCACGCGCCGGAACCCTTTCAGCTCCTTGACGGGGCGATCCACGCTCGATTTCACGTCATGCACGTACAACTGCACCACCTCGGCGCCCGCGCGCGATCCCGCGTTGCGCACCTCGATGGTCACTTCAACCTGCTGGCCGGCAGCTATTTTGGCCGGCGTAATCTTCAAGCCGCTGTAGTCGAACTTGGTGTAAGAGAGCCCATGCCCGAAGGGGAACAGCGGCTCGACGTTGCGCTGGTCGAACCCCCGATACCCCACATAGACGCCTTCTTCATAGGCGACGTGCAGATTCTCGCCGGGATAGTGCCCATACGCCGGCGAATCGGACCACTGCTTGGGGAACGTCACGGGCAGTTTGCCGGACGGGTTTTGCATGCCGAACAGAATCTCGCCGATGGCTGGCCCCGCGAACTGGCCTCCATACCAGGCCTGCACCACGGCGGGAACGCGGCCGATCCACTTGGTCATGGTCACCGGCGCTCCCGCGGCAATCACCACGATGGTATTCTTGTTCGCCGCGGCGACGGCCTCGATCAGCTCGTCCTGGCCTTCGGGCAGATCCATCGACGGGCGGTCGAAACCCTCCGACTCTAGCTTCGTAGAGTAGCCGACCATGACGATGGCGGCGTCGGATTTGCGGGCCAGTTCGGCGGCTTCTTCGCGCAATGCGGCGCGGGCTTCCGGGGTTTCCCTGCTCGCATCCTCGCCCTGCATGGCCACTCCCCGCGCGAAGGCGACCTGCGCCGGCGCGCCCACGGCCTCCTGGATGCCATCGAGCGGCCTGGTGGCGTACTTCGGCCGAACCAGCGAGCTTCCGCCGCCGCCGGTCCGCGCAATCGCGGCGCTGGGACCGGTCACGGCAAGCGAGCGGATCTTCGACCCACCCAGCGGAAGCAGGCCGCCTTCGTTCTTCAGCAGCACGATGCTTTCGACGGCGGCCGTGGCCGCCACGGCCCTCTGCTCGGGCGTATCCACCTCGCCGCCTGGCGCGTTAGCGCCTTCGAACAATCCCGCCGTGAACATCACGCGCAGGATGCGCCGCGCGGCGTCGTCCACCGCCTCCTGTTTCAATTGGCCGGCGGCCACCGCCGCGAGCACTTTTTCCGGCGTCAGCCAGCCTGCCCCGTTGCCATCCTTCTGCGTTTCGGGCTTGGCGAACCAGGTTCGCATGGCTTCTCCGCCGGGCATCTCGAGGTTCATGCCGGCGGCCACGGTGGCGGCCGTGCTGTAAGTGCTGCCCCAGTCCGAAATAACAAAGCCCTGGAAGCCCCAGCGCTTTTGCAGCGTCTGGGAAAGCAGATAGAAATTCTCGGCGCAATACGACCCGTTCACCTTGTTATAGGCGTTCATCACGGCCCACACGCCGGCCTCCTGGACGGCGGCTTGAAACGCCGGAAGGTAGATCTCATGAAGCGTGCGCGCGTCGATCTTCTCGTTGATGCGGTGGCGCTCAAACTCCTGATTGTTGGCGGCGAAATGCTTGACAGTCGCGATGACCTTCTCGGATTGCACGCCTTCGATGTACGCCACGCCCATGCGCGCGGTCAGGTAGGGGTCTTCGCCGTAACCTTCGAAGTTCCGGCCCCATAGCGGCTGGCGATTGATGTTTACGGTGGGCGCGAGAATCATGTTCCGTCCGAGGGCCTTCACTTCCTGCGCGATCACCTGGCCCTCGCGCCGGACCAGCTCCACATCCCAACTGGCGGCCATGCCAATACCGGCCGGGAATGCGGTGGAGAGAACCGGCGGCGTGGCGGCGGCGTTGGTGACGGCCGAGGAGCCGGCCCAGTTGCGCACGCCCATGGGGCCATCGGCCATTTTGATGGCGGGAATGCCCAGGCGCGCGTTGGGCCGGCTCTCCATCCAGCCGGCGCCGCTCAGCATCTCCGCTCTTTCCCGCGGAGTCATGCGGCCGAGCAGGTCTTCCACGCGTTGTTCGACGGGCAGTTTCGGGTTCTTGTAAGGCGCGTCCTTTGGGGGATTCTGCGCAGAGAGTATTCCCATGGCGATTACCGGCAGGATTGACAAGAGGGCGTATTTCACGGCTTCACCTCGTCACTTCCCATTGATGGTAGCTCCGGGCGGCGGGTGCTGTAGCGTTGTGGGACAGACGCTTCCGTCTGTCAACCTTGGATGTACTACCGCAGAAAGCTCCGGCATTGTCTTCCGGATCTCAGAGTGCGCGTTTGACAGGCGGAAGCGCCTGTCCCACAACTCCGGAGGAACGCCGGCCAGAAGGCCGACGGCAAGCCGGAAGGCTTGACCCCACATTTCGCGATCCTATGGTTCAACCAAGGCCGTGCCGCACAACGATGCATCGAGTGGCGATTTGCGTCGAATCGCCACGCACGCCAAATTCCAGACGTTGCCTTCCTGTGCCGGCCGGTCGCGGCGGACCATCCGCGCCCGCATCCAATTCACGCGCCAGGCCCAACTGGCCACTTCCTCCTGCGCAGCCGTTCCGGCCTCCGACCATAACGACTGGAACGCCCGCACCTGGGCGGCCAGTCCCGCCCCGGTCAGCTCTTTGTAGTCGCTGGGCGAGAGCGCCTGGCGGTAGAACAAGTCCTCACGCGCCACGCCGTAGGCCATGATTTCATTTAGCATCGTCTTCAGGTCGGAAGCGGCGTCGTTCAAGCCTCCTTCGCCGGCCTCGTGCCCGAACTTATTCTGCGTGCAATGTACCAACTCGTGGATGATGGAACCAGCCATGGAGTCCGGCGATGCCGGGCCCATTCCGCTCAGGCAGCGGCTCAAGTCCGGAGTGGCGCGGGTACAAGTGAGAAACGCCGATTCATAGAGGTGCAAGGTGCCGGTGGCGGAGGTGTCCATGGGCGAAGCATCCGCCGGATTGCCGGTGCTCACCTGCGGCGGTTGGCCGTAGAGCTTGCTGATGGAGACTTCCAGGCCGTTGACCTTTTCCCGCGCCTCGGCCAGCTTGAGGAGACACTCGCCGAACGGCAGCATGGCGCCGGGCGCGGAGAGATCGCCGTTATCATGGTTCACCAAACCGCCGATGACGAATCCCAGAATTTCGAATTTCAGACGCGAGCGTTCCTTATCGCCGCCCAGCGCAACATAGTTCTTCGGATTGGAAGCGTCGGCCTGCGCCAGCGCGATCAGCTTGGCGTAATCGGCAGCCATTTTCTGCTGCATGGCCGGGTCCAACGCCGCGAAGGTGCGGAAATACGCGTTGCCCGCCAGAGCCTTGTAACAAACGGCGCTCTCGCAGGGATCGGTGTTTCCCATTCCGCGGGGGCACGATTCGATGCACGCCAGCTCTTCGTAGGTGGACGCACCGCCCTCGCTGATCTTGAAAGTAAGGCAGGAACTGCCCCAGCTCCGGCCGGTCATGCCGAAGCAGGGAGTTTCCATCATGCCCGATTTCAATTTCTTCGGACAACTGCCCGACCCAAGGTTATTGACGACCGAGCGCCGGCTGAGATCCTTCACGGAAACGGTTACGGGACGCGCCGGCGCCGGAGCCGTCGCCGGTCGCGGCCGCGAAGCCTGCGGCGGGGCCGCCGACAGGGCCGCCAAAAACGCCAAGAGAATGTAGGGTTTCATGCTGCCTCCTTGTGCTTTACGCCGAGTGGAACCGCATCGTCAACATGACGCCCGCCCGGCGTTCCGGTTCGCCACCGCGCCTGGCCCGGAGATTCCATTTCG
>JBEKPK010000223.1:0-9257 GCA_049520795.1 Bryobacteraceae bacterium | reverse complement strand
CGACTTTGGTAACGACCGCGTCCGTGTGTTATTGCCGCCCTCCGTCTCCATAAGCGCCGTTACCAACGCCGCCAGCAGTCTTCCCGGCGCCATCTCGCCGGGTGAGATCGTGGCGCTTTACGGCTCCGGCATGGGTCCCGCGCAACTGGTGGCGGCCGCTCCGGGCAGCAACGGTTATTACGGTACGCAACTCGCCGGCACGAGCGTGTCGTTCAACGGCATAGCCGCTCCGATGATATACACATGGGCGACCCAGGTCGCCGTTATTGCGCCGTACGAGATCTCCGGGACGAACGCGCAAGTGATCGTCACCTACCAAGGCCAACCCAGCGCGGCCTTTTCCGTGTCCATGGCTTCCTCCGCGCCGGGTATATTCTCGTTGGACTCGACAGGCCAGGGGCCGGCGGCTGCGATCAACCAGGATGGAATTACCGTGAATAGCGCCGCGACTCCCGCTAAGGTCGGCGACATCATTTCGCTATATGCGACCGGAGAGGGACAAACCACCCCGGCTGGCGTGGATGGCAAGCCCGCATCGGTTCCCTATCCCCACCCCAACCTGCCTGTGACGGCGACGGTCGGAGGCCAGAACGCAACCGTAATATACGCCGGCGGCGCGCCGGGCGAGGTGGCGGGGTTGATGCAAACGAATGTTCAGATCCCGGCTGGAATCGCCACCGGCAATTCGGTTCCAGTGGTCTTGCGTGTGGGCAGCGCCTCCAGCCAGAGTGGAGTGACCATCGCGGTACGGTAGCGCCGGCCCCGCGGCGCTTCGCCCGGTCGCCATGCCGCGTTCCCAAAACCACCCAACCGCCTATTGGTTCACGGTTCCGCCAGCCGGCGGGCGCCTCATTCCGCCTGGACCGCGGCCCGCTCTGGTCACCTTGTAATCCGCGGGCGCCTGGAACAACGCCGGGTCGGGCTCGCTCCGGACGATATTTGTCAACTGCGTGGTGGTGGTTCGGGAACGCGGGTCGCTGCTCCGCACCATCACCGGAACCTTGAGGTCAGGGGACACCCAGGTCTCCCGCACAATCTGAATCGGCTGCGCGTTGCCGATCTGGCCCGCCGGAATCGTGCGCGTCACGCGCGTGCCGGTGGCCATCACGCCGTTCATGTTTTGCATCGGCAGGGATTCGGTGGCCACGTTGGGATCGGCGCCGGCGCCTCTGGCGTTGCCGCGGGCCGGCTCATTCGTGCGGCCGCCACGGCCGCCACGGCCGCCGGAAGCGGCGGCGGCCCCGCCGCGGCCCCGGAAACCGGGCAGCGGCGTCTCGCGCGACACCTTCGCCCGAGTATCCAGCACGCGCGATACTCCCGCCACCGGATCCTCGATACGGATCATCGTGCGAGGCGTCCCTTCGGCCGTCTGTCCCCCCTCCCGCCGCTGCTGCGGGAGCGTGGTTTCCGTCCGGACACGGCCCTGGCTATCGCGATACACGCTCATCTGCCGGGTTTGCGTGATCACGTTGCCGTTCGGCAGCGTTTGCGTGCTCTGGGTCACTTCCACGGCGGAATAGGGAGCCCCGGTGACCGTGCGCGTCAGGCCGCCTCCCCTCCCCATCCCCATCATCGCTCCAGGGCCGCCAGGCCCCATTCGGCCAAAACCTCGGCCCGGGGGCGGTCCCTGCGCCAGTAGGGTCGCCGCGGCGCACAATCCGAGAACGATCAGGCTCTTCTTCATCAACCAACCTCCCAGACATTCGATCTTAATGGCAATCCAGCCTACAAGGAATTGCCCGGGAATGGCAAAAAGTTCCAAATTTCGACCATCATATCCGGTTCGGCGGCATCTCCGGCTGCGGCGGCGCCAAAGGCCAGAAAGCTCGGAGGGCGGCGTAAATGGCGCCCACCCGCAGCCCCCCCAGATGGTAGATTAGTCTGGTGCCTGAATCGCAAGGGAGGTCCATATGCTCGGGCTGGCGCGGGTTCCCGTCATCGCCATGGCGCTCATCATGTCTTTAAGCGCCGCGGTCAAAGTGGATAAAGTCGCATACCAGGGCTGGCCCAATTGCTACCGGGTGAGCAACGGCGAGATCGAGGCCATCGTCACCGGAGATATCGGTCCGCGGGTAATGCGCTTCGGGTTCGTGGGCGGCCAGAATTTTTTCAAGGAATACCGCGAGCAGCTCGGCAAGACCGGCGAGGAGAAGTTTCAGTTGCGCGGCGGCCACCGCGTCTGGAAGGCTCCCGAGGACCCCATCGCCACCTGGGCCCCGGATAACGCGCCGGTCGAAGTACGCATCACCGAAAAAGGCGTGGTCGCGCGCGAGCCGGTGGAGCCGCTCACCGGCCTTCAGAAAGAGATCGCCGTGGAAATGGAACCCTCCGGCACGGGCGTGACGGTGACCCATCGCATCGCCAACAAAACCCTGTTCACCCTGGAGTTCGCCCCTTGGGCCATGACTATGCTGGCGCAGGGGGGTCTGGAAATCACCGGCTTTCCCCCGCGCGGCAAACACCCCGACAACCTGGAGGTCACCAATCCGCTGTCCATGTGGGCCTACACGGACCTCTCCGATGAGCGCCTGACCCTCACCCGGAAGTACCTGCTGCTGCGGCAGGACCCCGGCAACGCCACGCCGCAGAAGGTGGGCCTGTTCAATCCCAAAACCTGGGCCGCCTACCTGCTGAACGGCGACCTGTTCCTGAAGAGTTACGAAGCGGATCCCCGCAAGACATACACGGATTTCGGCTGTTCCTTCGAGACTTTCACCAACGACGAGTTTCTGGAGATGGAAACGCTCGGGCCCATCACCAAGGTTGCGCCCGGGGAAAGCGTCACCCACGTGGAGCATTGGAGCCTGCACAAGGGCGTTCGCATCGCCGCTCCGACAGACGCCGAGCTCGACCGTGTGCTGGGCCCCCTCGTTCCCTGATCGCGGGAGGGGCCCGGACCGCTTGCCCGGAATGGGCTTCACACGCCGCCGACCCGGGTCGCTCCCATCACCCCTAACCTCCGGATACCGCGTGATCTCCAGGTAATCCGCTCCGGCCGGCTCTGGGCTGGCGCGCTCGCAAGATTGGGCCGGATTTCATTCGAATTATTGGCGGAGACGGCCGACATAGGACATGAGGCGTCGAGGGAATGCGAGAAGCCGAAGCGCGCGGTGCGACGCCCGGAGGCCGCTGATGTTCCGGCGTCAGACTCTCAGTGCGTGCGCCGCACTGGCTCTGATGTTCGATGGCGCTGGTGTCGCCCAGCAATACAGTTTCCGCCACTACGGGGCCGCCGAGGGGCTTCAGAATCTGGCCATTCTGTCTTTGGCGCAGGATGGCGCCGGTTACATCTGGGCCGGATCGGAAGGCGGACTGTATCGGTACGACGGAACCCGCTTTCGTCTAATGGCCGCCGCCGAAGGGCTGCCGTGCGCCACCGAAGTTCATGCCTTGCACGTGGCGGCGGACGGCGCCCTCTGGGTTAATACCTGTGCGCGCATTTTCCGCTTCGACGGGCAACGCTTCCACCCCATCGCCGGACTTAGCGGCATGTTGACCGGCGCGCAGAGGATGGTGAACGGCGAGCACGGGCACGTGGTGGTGGCGACTCCATCCGGGCTGTACGACGTCGCGCCGGACGGCGCCGGCTCCTTTTCCGCCCGTCCGTATCCGGTCGGGCCGGAACTTGCCGGCGCGCCCATGCGCGGAATCGCGCGGAACGGTTCCCAACTATGGTTTGGCTGCGGGTTGCGGCTGTGCGTCGAAGACCGCGGACGCGTTTCGGAGTTCGGACCGGCGGAAGGCTTGCCGGCCGACAACTGGGACGCGATCGCCATAACACCGGACGGTAGCGTGTGGACTCGCAGCCCGAGCAGACTGTACCGAAAGCCGCCTGACGCCGCGCGGCTGGTTCCAGGGAACCCGGTTATCGCATCCAGCATCTACTGGGGCGCCTTGACGGCAGGCCGGGACGGATCGGTCATGGTCCCCACCGACAAGGGGTTAGTCATAGGCCGCGAGGACGCCTGGAGAGTCATCGACGAGCAGCGGGGACTGGGCGCCGCGATGACGGCCGCTGTCCTCGAAGATCGCGAAGGGTCACTGTGGGTTGGGCTGATCGGGGTCGGCGCGGCGCGCTGGCTGGGGTACGGGGAATGGGAAGCCTGGACCAAGGCGCAAGGTCTGCCGTCCGACCTGATCTGGAGCATCCATCGCGACCGAAGAGGCGCCCTGTGGGTGGGAACCTCCCTGGGCTTGGCGCGACGGGAGGGGCGGGGGCCCCCACGCACCTGGACCAGGAAAGACGGCCTGGGAGGCGAAAACGTCCGATGGCTCGGCGAGACTTCCGACGGCGCCCTGTGGGCGGTGGTAAAGCCGGGCGGCGTAGCGCGCATCGATTCCGCCACCGGGAAGATTCGTCTGTTCGGCGCCGCCGATGGACTGCCCTGCGAGATTTCGCACCGCGGTTTCGTCGACCACCTGGACAGGCTGTGGGTGGCGACAGCCTGCGGCGTGTTTCGCAACGACCGTCCATCGGTTCCCGATCATTTCCGCCGCATCGAGCAGCCCGCATCGCTGGAACATGCCGCGTGGGCCTTTGCGGAGGACAACCAGGGGACCATTTGGATCACCAATCCCGACGGGTTGTGGAGATGGAGTAACGGCCAGTGGCGCCAGTACCGGAAAACCGACGGGCTTCTGAGCGACAATCCCTACATCCCGGTCGTCGCCCCGGACGGCGCTGTCTGGCTGCGCCACCGTTTCGATGCCGGAATCGAGAGAGTGGAATTCGCGGGTGACCGCCTGGTTCACTCGACCGCGATTCTACCTGCCGATGCCTCGTCGGTCGAAGTGACGGCCTTTCACGGTTTCGATGCGCTGGGGCGCCTCTGGCGGGGCAGCGCCGCCGGGGTGTCCGTCCTGGCCGATGGCTCCTGGAAATACCTGAGTACGGAAGACGGGCTGATCTCGAACGACACCGACGGGGAAGCCTTTTTCGCCGATCCGGACGGCAGCGTGTGGATCGGCACAAGCGGCGGGCTGGCGCACTACCGGCCTCCCAGTGGAGGCTCGCTCGGAGCGCCAGTCGCCGATCCCGTCATCACCGGGATGGAGATCGCACAGACGTCGCGGGTGGTCAGGGCCCAGTTCTCCTCCCTCAGCTACAAGAGCGAGCAACTCGTGCGCTTTGCCTACCGGCTGGATGAGGAGCCCTGGACCGACGCCACGGAACGAAGCATCTCCATAGCCGGACTGGCGCCGGGCCGCCACCGGCTGGAGATCCGGTCGCGGGTTCGCGATGGACCGGCCTCCATGAAGGTCGCGGTGGCGGAGTTCCGGATCGAGCCGAGGTGGTGGGAAACCTGGTGGTCGCGCTCGGCCGTTCTGCTGCTTGCCGGCGCCGCCGTTTGGGCCGTCATTTTGTGGAGACACAGGCTGCTGCGCCGCCGGAACCGCCAGTTGGAACAGGCGGTGCGCCAACGAACGGCCGAACTGGAATCGGAACGCGCCAAGGTGCTCGAGGAGAAGCGGCGCGCGGACGCCGCGAGCCAAGCCAAGGGCCGCTTCCTGGCAAACATGAGTCATGAGATCCGGACGCCCATGAATGGAATCATCGGCTTCACCGAGCTCACCCTGCAGACGCCATTGACCTCCGACCAGCGCGATTATCTGGAGACCGTGGAAAGCTCCGGCCAGGCGCTCCTGCGGATCATCAACGACATTCTGGATTTCTCGAAGATAGAAGCCGGCAGGCTCCGCCTGGAATCCGCTCCCTTTGACGTTCAGGACCTGGTGCAAGAGGCGGTGGGCCTGCTGACCGTGCAGGCCGCCGAGAAGGGCCTGCGTCTCTTCTTTGTAATCGATCCCTCCACCCCGCGCACCGTTCTTGGGGACGCCGTGCGGTTGCGGCAGATCCTGGTGAACCTGCTGGGGAATGCGGTCAAGTTCACCGCCGCCGGCGAGGTCTCGATCTTGGTGACGAGCGTCGGCGAACCGGGTGGTCCGCGGCGCATCTCCTTCACGGTTCGCGACACCGGGCCGGGTATCTCTCCCGAGCAGCAGGAGAGAATCTTCGATTCCTTCAGCCAGGCGGACGCCTCCATTAGCCGCAAGTTCGGAGGAACAGGCCTGGGGCTGGCCATCAGCAAGTCCCTGGTGGAGCAGATGGGCGGCTGCCTCACGGTGGAGAGCCAGCTAGGATGCGGCGCCGCGTTCCGTTTCGACATCCCGGTAGAGGTCGTCGAGGAGTGCAGCCAGCCGGCCCGCCGGAACGGCGCAGCACCCGCCTCCTTCGGCGACCTTCCCAAGCTTCGCGTCGTGGTGGCCGAAGACGACCCTGTGAGCCGCGAGGTGGCCTTGAGGTTTTTGCAGCGCATGGGCTACCAACCGGATTGGGCGTCCGACGGCATGGAACTACTGAAGAGCCTGGAACATGGCTCCTATGACGTGGTGCTCATGGATATGCAGATGCCGGACATGGACGGCCTGGAAGCTACGCGGCGGATACGTCGCGACTTTCCGCCCGAGCGCCAGCCGCACATTATCGCACTGACGGCCGCCGCGTTTCCGGAAGACCGCGCGCGGTGCCTGGAGGCAGGCATGGACGACTACATCTCGAAGCCCATAGATATGGAACAGTTAGCGGCGATTATCGGGAAAATCGCCGACTTACGGAACAGCGAGCCTGTTCCCAGGATCGGCGCATGACAACCGTTGCCAGCGCGACCCGCGCCCGTTTGGAGGCCGAGGTGCGCCCTTTCCGCCCGGTCGCGGTGCAATTATTGCGCATGATGGGCAACCCGTCCGTTTCGTTCGGGCAAGTCGCCAACCTGGTGCAGACCGACGCGGTGTTGTCGATGGAACTGCTGAAGATCGCCAATTCTCCGCTGTTTTCAGCGCGCTTGGAGGTCGGCAGCGTTTTGCAGGCGATCGTTTTCCTGGGCTCCGACACGGTCACCTCTCTGGTGCTGACCACCTGCCTGAAGGCCCTGGTGGCCAAGCGGTTCAGCCGTTCCGTTCTGGCTTGCTGGCGCCACAGCCTGGCCGCCGCCCTGATTTGCCAGCGGCTATCCGACGCGGTGAAGATTCCGGAGTCGAACGGTTATACCGCCGGCCTGATCCACGATATCGGGCAACTCGCACTCCTCAGCGTGTTTCCGGCGTATGAGGAGGCCCTGATCTCCGCCGCAGAACGCGAAATCGACCTCCTGGATGTCGAACGGGAACTGTTCGGCCTGGATCACGGCGAAGCCGGGCGATGGCTGCTGGCCCAGTGGGGCTGTCCGCTCGAACTGCAGAACGTCGCGGCCAAACACGAGAATCCCCCCCAGGGGCAGGCGCGGGACGGAAGCCTGATTCGTCTGGTCCACGGCGCGTCCGCACTGGCCAACCTGATGGGCATGTCGGTAACCGATCCGGCTCGGTCCGAGGACTTCTCCCAAGTGGTGGCCGCGCTCCCCGAGGCAGGCCCGGATCTGACGGAAAAGGGCTTTAAAGAGCTTACCGAAAGCGTCCTGACCAAAGTCAATGGAGTTGAAGTGAGCCTTGGATTCGGCTCCATGGCGCCGGAACGGCCTTCTGGCCGCCCGTAACCGGCTTTGCACGTTGGGCGTCAGCGGCGAGGGCCGAATGCAACGCCATTTGGAGCTTACGCCGCCGTTGTCGCCTTCTCGATCTCGACCATGTTCTTCCCCTCAAGGCGCTTCTTCGCCTTCACCGGCGATCTTGCTGCTGACTGCGGCGCATTCCCTTCCGCCGCTGCCTGGAGGCCTGCCAGCACCTTGAAGACCACCGCGGCCGGGTCATGAAGGTCACCAGCGTCTCGATTGGGTGAATGGCGCCGGCGCGCCTACTTCTTGAAGTAGCCCACCGTCTGAGACAGCGTGATGTGCTGCTCGGGCCGCAGGTTCAAGGCCTTGCTCAACTCCGGCTTCGGAACCATGGCTCGAATCACGGTGGCCAGCCCCTCGGAGGCGCAGAACAGGTAGACGTTCTCGGCGATGAACCCGGTGTTGACGGTGGTGGTGGTGAGCTTGTTGTTCTCCTCGTCTCCCGGCCACCTGGCGAAATCGCCCACGTAGACCAGGTTCAGCGGCGCTTCGGCCACGAAGGGCTGCTGCCCGGCGAGTTTGCGCAAGTCCCCGCTTGCCACCGGCTTGAGGATGTTGGCCTTGGCGTCGTAAACGAATGCGCCATTCTCCATCACCACGTAGACATCGATCTCCTGGCGATTGGAGGCCGAAGGAGCGGTGCGGCCGCCGTCCTCGCGGTTGATACCCCAGGCGGCCCACAGCAGGTTCGAGAGCGTCTGCTGAGAGAGCTTGTCGGGCGCGAACTCACGCGTGGATTGGCGCGCCTTGAGCGCCTCCATCAGCGGCTTGCCGCCGGTGATCCGCGGAGCGGGAAGGTTGATGGGTTTCAGCTCCTGCGCGGACGCCAGCCCCGCCGGAATCAGCAAAAATGCCAAAAAAGATCTGGACATCGGAAATTCTCCTCCCGGCGGTACAGGGTGTCACTCACCGGCCGCCTGCCCTCCGGGTCGTTGTTATCCGCGACCCGCTCCACAGCCAGGGCCTTCTGAAGCCGGCCCGGTAAACAGCTACCGGTGCCGGTCTGGCTCACGCGGAATCTTCATGTAGCGGTCGGCGAACGTCAGGAACGTCGGCCAGTTCGGCAGGTCGGTGTGGCCGCCGCCATGCTCGCGGTAGGCTACATCGCCGGAGACCAGCGCGGTCTCCAGGGGCGGGAACTCCGTGGTTCCCATGTCCTTCTTGCCCAAAAGCTTGTAGACCGGGCCGGCGCCAACGGCGCCCAGGAACATGCCTTTGGGGTCCGCCCATCCATCCCCGGTAAGCGTGCCGGCTCCGATGAAGACCGGGCGAGGTGCGCACAGAGCCACCAGTTCGTGCGAGTCCACGGGCAAGTCGTTCCAGTGCAGCGGACCGGCGTACTTGAGAAAGTTGCCGGCCATCCAATGGTATTCCCCTCTGCCGGCGATGTTCTCCACCAGTTCGCCCCAATTGCGGCGGTGCAGCTTGCTGCCGCCTTCACCCGAGGAGCTGTCGTAGACGATCGCGAAACGCTGGTCGTAAGCCATGGCGATCATGGATGCCTTGCCCCAGCGCGAGTGGCCCGCCACGCCGACGCGCCGCGCGTCCACCGACTTGTCCGATTCAAAATAGTCCAGGGCGCGGCTGGCACCCCATGCCCAGGCGCGCAGCACGCCCCAGTCGTCCAGTTTGCGCGGCTGGCCCTTGTTCGCCAGGCCGATGATGCCTTGCGTCAAGCCCGCGCCGTTGTCGGCCTGGACGCTGGAT
>JBEKPK010000222.1:0-9273 GCA_049520795.1 Bryobacteraceae bacterium | reverse complement strand
GGCCGATGTAGCGCGCTTCGAGCGCCCAGGCGGGATGGTCCGCGGGTAACTCCTGGGCGGGTTTCCCCCAGCGCGCTTCGATGGCCGGGCCGGATGCCAGCCCTTCCAGACAATCCCCGTGGAACGGGCAGCCGCCGGGGTAGGGATCTCGAGAAAGATCGTGGGGGATGCGGATGTGGCCCATCTCGGGGTGCGTCAGCCCATGCACTACCGCGCCGTTGGCCACAGCGCCGCCGCCGATCCCGGTTCCGACGGTCAGATAGAGGAAGTCGGAGAGCCCCCGCGCGGCGCCCCATCGCGCTTCCCCCACCGCCGCGGCGTTGACATCGGTATCGATTTTCACCGGCGCGCCCAACGCCCGCGCGACCGCGCCCGCCAGGTCGAACTGGCGCCAGCCCTGCTTGGGAGTGGATGTGATGTACCCGAAAGTAGGCGAATCCGGGTTGAGGTCGACGGGGCCAAACGACCCTATGCCCACGGCCTTCAACTGCGCGCCTTGAAAGAAACCGGCCACGCTCTCCACGGTGGCTGGCGGAGAAAGGGTCGAAAACGAAGCCGTCGCCAGGTCCTGGGGGCCGGTCCCCACGCCGCAAACGAACTTGGTTCCACCGGCTTCAATGCATCCGTAGACGTCCATGCCCTTCAACCTCAGCCTTCCGCGCAACCTCCGCCAACGCCTTCAAGGGGCGCCGCCCGGTTTATGGAGCTTTCCCGACATCCTCCGGGCGGCCAACAGGCCCTGCAATCTGGGTGTACACCTGCCGGCGAAATGGAGGCAGCCACGCGGCGTATCGAACCGGCTTGAAGCGCGTATCCTGCAGGCCTTCCAGGCGCGAGTACGCGACAAAGTAAAGGGGATCGATGCTCGGAGTGAAGTCCCAGAACCAGTATCCAGGATCAACCGGATACGTCCGGCCGGCATTTGTCCCGGCATGGACTGAGCCGGTCTGTTCGGCCTGGGTCCAGCCATCGTACTCCAGGCCCGCCGTGATCCGGGTTCTTGGGATTCCCGCGGCAGTCAGCGCCGAGGCCGCCTGGAGTCTGGCGCGGCCGGCCGCCAGATGGTCGTGAGTTGTGGCTACGCCATACCATGCAAGGACTCCGACGACGGCCCAGACGGCCGAGGGCAGGGGTTTACGGATTTCATGCTGGTAATGCCATAACGACGGGATAACCAGAGCCGGCAATAGCACGATGAGATATCGGTCGAAAAGGTATCCATCCACAACCGCGCGGTAAGAAATGGCCAGCGTGTAAACAAGACACGGAGGAATAGCCAACAGCGCAAACCGCCTTAGAGAGTTGGAACTGGCCTGGGGCTGGGAGGATACGCGCGCCAAACGCGCCTCGCGCGCGCGGTAAACGCGGTCCAACATCGCCGCGGCCGCGAACCCGGCGCAGACGAATATCGCCAATCCCAGCGCCGTGCGGACCGCCGCGGTGAGGATCTCGGGTTTGTCGCCCAGCGCCTCCGTTCCAGTGTCGAGAATCCCGTATGCGGTCACGATGTTGCCCAGAAGCAGATCATCTTGGAACCACCAGAGCAGGGCGCCCAGCAGGACGCCCGAAACGAGCAGCCCGCCCAGCAGTCCGGCGGCAGCCGGCGAAACCTCCCAGTTGCGGAAGATTCGCATCCGGTCCCCGAATTGCTCCCGCAGCCGCTTTCGCCAACCCGTCAAGTGAATCGCCAGGATTGGCAGAACTAACAACAGGCAGCCGACGGCGATTTGGAGGAACGATTCCACCGTGTTCTTCAGAAAATCCAGCGGCGGCGTACTATCGCTCGGACCGCCCGCCGCATTCGGCTGTGCATGAAACCAGCGGAGGCAAAGCGCCATCGCCAGAGCCGATGCGCACCAGAGCCCGGCTGCCACGGCGAGGGTGGCGCGCTCGCCGCGGCGAACCCATGCCACGGTGGGCAGAGCCGTCACCGGCACGATCCAGACCACCTGGCGCACCGTCCCCCCAGCCACGCCCAAAGCCGCGGCGGCTGCGAGCCATGCGCATGCCCGCGCCACGGTCCCCGCGCGCAACGCCAGAGCCGCGCAGTATAAGCTCGCCAGCCAAAAAAAGAGCCCCGGAACGTCGGTCATGAAGGAAGCCGCCAGGGGAATGAACACGGGCGACAGCGTGACGACCGCCGCTCCGAACAGGGCGAACCGCGGGTCCAGCCCGGCATACCGGCCCAGGCGGTACAGCAGAACCCCGCAGCCGGCGGCCAGTGGCAGCGTCGAAAGCCGCACCAGCGTGAACGAAAAACCGAACACCCTGATCAGCAGGCCGGCCCACATGGCCTGTACGCCGACCATCGGGCCGGCCCAGAAGGTGTAGGAGAGATGCCCCGTGGTGGCGAACGCGCGCGCCGTCCAGGTATACGACCAGTCGTCGTTGAACCCCATCTCGAGAATCGGCATGGAGCCCAGAACGCAAGCCACCACCAGCATGGCGCAGAGGACGGAATAGAGCCGGTCCGTTCTTACTTCAACCCCCTGACCCGCGTGGCGAGCCGGCCGTCCTCGATAAGCACGCAATCCCAAACATCGATTCTATCCCGGAAGGCCAGGGCCGGCCGTGAATCGGCGATTCGCCGCGCCGCTTCAAACAACCCTGTCAATGCTCGGCTACTCCCTTCGCCTGTACACCGCCAGGCAATTCTCGGCTTGCGGCGTGTAGGCCCCGGACGCCGCGGCGGCGTCCCAACGATACTCGGTGCGCTGCTCGGAGATCATGTCGGCCACTCCCACCCGCTGGTAGCGGGCGCGGTAGGAATCCCACCAATCGAAGAGGCGGGTGGGCGAATCGTCGTCGCTCATCCAGGTGGTGGCCACGTTCACCATTACGACATATTCCGGACGCGCCGCTTCGATTTCGCCGATCATTTCGTTTTGCATATGCAGCGCGAACGGCTGCGCTTCCATCAGCGGATAGCCGTAAATGTAGCCTGTGGCGGAGCGCCTCCGGGCGTAAAAGTAAATCTCCGGCTCGGAGCCCAGCACGGCGATGCGCGCATCCGGCGCGGAGCGACCGCGGATGTAGCCGGCCACCGCGACGGCTTCCGGGAAGGGGCTCATGCCGTACATCTCGCGGCTCGATTCCACCGGCGTCATGTGGAAGAAGAAATCGCGCTGGGAATAGAGCGACCAGGCCAGCGCCGCGGCGAGGATGCAGTACGGAAGGGCCGGCTTGGCCATCTTCGCGAGGAACTCGAATCCGGCGCCGGCCAGCAGGCACACGGCGGGCAGCGCCAGGATGAAGTAGTGCTCGCGGAAATAGAGGCCCGGACACATGGCGGCGCAGGAAAACAGCAGGAACGCGGTGAGGAACGGCGCGTGGCGGCGGAAATCCTCGCGCAGCCAGGCGAGCGCAAACCCCGCGGCCGCCAGCAGCCAGATGGTCAGGTTGGGCTTCACGATGGGCGCGAAGCTGTCCCAAAAGTTCTCCATTCCATCCGCGAGCGAGACCTGCGAAACGTAAGCGCGTGCATAATCGAAGGTCCAGAACCAGAACTTGTGGAACACGCCGGCCCGCCAAAGGATGAGGCAGGTGAAGGCGAAAGGCAGAGCGGCCCCAACCAGGAATACCAGCATCGGCCGAACCCTCCGGCGCAAGGAAACGCCGGCCTGGGTGCGCGAAAACGCCTGGCTCGCCAACGTGGCCGCTCCAAAGGCCCCCAGGAAAACGCCGTGCTGCTTCATGATGAACCCCACGCCGTACAGCGCGCCGCTCCAGAAGAAAAGTCCCGGCGTCACGGTTGCGTGGTTCCCGCCGGCTGTAGGGGCCGGGCATGCCCGGCCCGAAGCGTCGAGGGACAAATCGGACAGTTGCGGCTCCAGCCGGCCGGATTCCAGGCCCCGCAGCAACAGCAGAGTCGCCGCTAGCGCGGGCAAAACCACGAAATGCGTGGCGTGCGCGGAGGTCCCCAGGATATCGGGGCACGTGGATAGCAGTGCGTAGCACGCGCCGGCGGCCAAGCCCGCCTCCGATGAGAAGAGCCGGCGGCCCAGCAGGAAAAGGAACAGCACCGCGCCGCCAACCACCAGCAACATTCCTAAATGGATGCCGTTGGCGCTTTGCCCGAAAACCGCCATGAGCGCGGCGTAAGCGGCGTAGGTCCCCGGCAGCTTCATGTTGTAGGCCGCCTGATAGGGAGGGATTCTGTGCAGGATGAGCTGGCCGGCGTAGGCGTACTCGCCCTCATCGCGTTCGAGCGGCGCGCCCGCAAGGCGCACGCGAATGAAAGCCACCGCGGCGAAAACCAGAACTGCTATTATGAGGGCCGCCCACGGTCTGGACACTCGGCGTATGCTTTCCAAATGGCTTCCTGTAGGGTGAATTCCTGACTCCCCCTGCTACGAGTGGTGCTTAGATTCCCGATTCAGTATTTCGGGTACGGAATTCAGTATACCCCTAAAACAAAGTATCTAAACCTTTTACGCCGCTTGTGCCGCCTGGCGTAACCGGAAATTGGATACCGGTTGTCCTATTTTATGGCAAACTACTGTGATATTGGCATTTACAGATATGTATCTCTGGTAACATAATTGCCATATAACCCAATCTGCCCGTCGCAGATTGCGCAGCGTCCTCGGGAGAACCTGGACCCTGGAAATAGGGTGAGCTCCGGGTGCAAACCCGGAACCGAAAGGGAGAATGAACGTGAAGCAAAAATGGACATTTTTATTTAAGAGCCTGTGCTTGTGTGGCTTGCTGTTAGTCCTTGCAGTTGCGGCACTGGCGCAAAGGGAAACCGGCCAGATCACCGGCACAGTCCGCGATCCAAGCGGCGCCGTCGTCGCCTCCGCGAAGGTCACGGTCAAATCGGCCACCACCGGCCTGACGAGGGATGCCGCCACGAATGGCGCGGGCGTCTATACCGTTCCCAGCCTTCCGCCCGGCGCGTACGACGTTACCATCGAGGCGACCGGTTTCCAGAAATTCGTCCAGCGGGTGGATGTGGCTGTTGGATCCGTGAACGAGATCCCGGCTCAATTGGCGATTGGCACTGCCACGACCACGGTGGAAGTGGTGGAAGCCGCCGCCAACGTGGCCATCAACACCGCGACGCAAACTCTGTCGCAGGTCATCACCCTGCAGCAGCTTACTGACCTTCCCACCTCGCCCACGCGCAATCCTTACGCCCTGGTGGCAATCTCCGGCAATGTCGCGGAGGACAGCAATAGCAACCGTGGCGCGGGCTTTGCCATCAACGGACAGCGTTCGGCCTCCACCAGCATCCTGCTGGACGGCGCCGAAAACGTGGATACCTTCACGGCTTCCGTGGGCCAGGTCGTGCCCCTCGATTCGGTACAGGAATTCAGCGTTCTCACCAACAACTTCACGGCCGAGTACGGCCGCGCCAGCGGCGGCGTGGTCAACCTGATCACCAAGTCCGGGACCAACGCGCTGCACGGAAGCGGTTATGAGTTCAACCGCCTTTCGGCGCTTTCCTCCAATACCTTCAACAACAACGCCAACGATATAACAAAGGGCGTCTTCACGCGTAACGATTTCGGGGTTGCGGTGGGCGGACCCATCAAGAAGGATAAGCTGTTCTTCTTCGATAACCTCGAGTGGATTCGGGTGCGCAGCGCCTCCCCCCAGGAATACACTATCATCGATCCGGGCTCCTACGCGAAGCTGGCGGCGGCCAGCCAGTCGTTCTTCAACGCCTACGGCAAAATGGCCTCGGGCGTTAACACCCTCAGCAAGGTGCCGTGCTCCACTTTGACATGCGACGTAGTCAATTACTCCGTGCCCTCCGACGCCGGCGGCGGAGACCCGCAGAACACCTGGATGGAAGTCGGCAAAATCGATTACAACGTATCCGATAAGACCTCGCTGACTTTCCGTTATGCGGCGTATAACGAAAGTGATTTCGCCGGCACGGTTAACTCCAGTCCTTATGCCGGGTACAGCACGGGTCAAACCAATTTCGACCAGAATATAAGCCTCACGGCCACCCATGTCTTTCAGCCCACTCTCGTGGACACGTTTAAGCTGGTTTATAACCGCCTCAATGGACCGGTCCAGCCGCTGGGAACCAATCCGGTCGGTCCCACGCTGTTTACCAGCAGTACGCTGCCTTCCGTGGGCGGCTACCCGCTTATATTCCCCGGTTACAGCGAGACCACGCCCGGAAACGACATCCCGTTCGGCGGGCCGCAGAACCTGTACCAGGTTTATGACGACATTGCCTGGACCAAGGGCGCCCACCAGTTTAAGTTCGGTTTTCAGTTCATCCAACTCCGCGACAACCGCGACTTTGGCGCTTACGAGAACGCGGTCGAGTACCTGGGCACGAACCTGAGTTCGGGACTCGCGAACCTGATCTCCGGGAACATTTACCAGTTCCAGGGCGCCATCTATCCGCAGGGCGAATACCCCTGCCCGAAGAACGCTGCGGGCGTGGTTCAGCAGACCGCGGCCTGCACGGTGACGCTGCCGGTGGCGCCTCCTGCATTTGAACGCAACTACCGTTACAACGACGGGGCATTGTATGCCCAGGACTCCTGGAAGGTCGACCGGCGCTTGACCGTCAACCTGGGTCTTCGCTGGGAATACTATGGCGTGCAGCACAATGCCAATCCCATGCTCGATTCGAATTTTGTGATGGGCTATGGCAATATTTTCACTCAGATTCGCAGCGGTTCCGTTCAGCTCGCCGCCAATGGCGGCGTATTTGGGGAAACCCAGCCCAAGAACTTCGGCCCGCGCGTCGGTTTTGCGTATGACGTGTTCGGCGACGGCACCACGGCCCTGCGCGGTGGATACAGCATCGGCTATGAGCGTAACTTCGGCAACGTGACCTTCAACGCGATTCAAAACCCGCCGAATTACGCCGTGATCAGCCTCACCGCGGGGACGGATATCCCGTCCATGCCGGTATACACCAACAACTCCGGTCCCATGGGGGGCACGGGCAGCAAGGCGCTGCCGGCGGTCAGCCAGCGCGCCATCGATCAGAACATGTCCACCGCCTACGCCGAGACCTGGTCACTCGGAATCGATCGCCGCGTAACCAGGAACTCGGTGCTCGCGTTGTCCTATTCGGGATCGCACGGCGTCCACCTGTACGACATCGCTAACATCAACCCGGCGGGCGGCGGCGGTCTCTATTTGGGCGATGCCGTCGCGGGGAATCGCATCAACTATCAATACAGCAACATGAACTTCCGCAGCGACCACGGTTTCAGTCACTATGCGGCCATGAACCTGAAATACACGGCTAACAACCTATGGAACACGGGTCTTGGCGTGACCATGAATTACACCTGGTCCCACTCCCTGGATAACCTGTCCTCCACGTTCACCGAAACTTATGGCGGGGAATCCGGCTTGTATCAGTTGGGGTATCTCGATGCCTTCAACCCACGGCTGAACTTCGGCAACTCGGATTTCGACATTCGCCACCGCTTCGTCCTGAGCGAAAACTGGGAGATCCCCTGGCTGAGAAAGTCCAGCAACCCGTTTTTGCGCTACGTCATCGGAGGTTGGGGACTCGGTTCCATCCTCAACATTCGCTCGGGGATGCCGTTCAGTATCTACGACTGCAATAACTATAACGGCACTGCTTGTCCGTTATATGTAACGCCCCAGCAGGTTCCCACCAGCGGGACCGCCGTTGAGGCCAGCTCGGCCTATTCACCCAACACATTCAACTACCTCACCCTGCCCAATAAGGGCGGTGTGATCCTCAACCAGGGCGACGCACTGGGCATGCCCAATTGCAAGGGGTTGTATCACCAGGGCTGCACGTACACCACCAGCGGCCTCCCGTACCCGGAAAGAAACCAGTACTGGGGACCGGGCTTCTGGAATCTGGACATGAACCTCGCCAAGAATTTCCAGCTTTCGGAGCGTTTCCGTTTGCAGGTCCGCGCGGAGATGTACAACGTTCTCAATCACGTCAACCAGTACATCAACGGGCTGAACCTGGACGTTTCCTCGACGGTGGATAACAACGGGAACCCGAGCCCCTATATTCAAACCGAAAAGGGCGGCCCGTACGGTTATGCCGGAACGGCTGGCGACGAGCGCCGTAACATCCAGTTCGCTATGAAGCTGACCTTCTAGGCGGCGCCAACATTCAGGAGTTTTCAACCCGCGGCGGGGTCCGGCGACGGACTCCGCCGCGTTTTCTTTGTGGGGCCGGCGCCTGAAGGACAACGCCACTTAGTTTTCCCGGACCCGCGAATCCGGCAAAAATGGTGGGGCGGACCCCCTGGTCCGCGCGTCCGCTACGGACGCTCTTCTCCTGAAGAATCACCACCCTCTACAAGCCGGCCAGGGGGCCGGCAGCGGACCGGGCGTCCGCCCCACCGTGCGTCAGGGCGCCCGGAATTGGCAAACTGGATGGCATTGACCTGAAGGAAGGCGTCGCGGCCCAGAGGCAATACGCCCCTGGTCCGCGGCCGACCCCCCGGTCGGCCTTTTTCTTGGCGAGAATTCCGGGCCGCGTGGCGAACTACTCTGACATGACGCTCTACCTGTGGCGGCTGCCTCATGATTATGAGACGGAACAGCCGGTTTTCCTAACGTGGCGTCTCTACGACAGTCTGCCGTCCCACCGGCCTTTTCCCCCGGCCGCGCTCACCTCCGGACAAGCATTTGACGCTATGGATCGATTGCTGGACCAAGCCCGCAGTGGGGCGTTCTACCTTCGCGAACCGGCCGTTGCCGACATGATCGTCGAGGCCATCCAGTACAACGCAAACATCCTCTGGCACTATGTCTCGCACGCCTTCGTAGTCATGCCAAACCACGTTCATTTGCTGGCTACTCCGGCCGTGGCATTGCCCAAACTGACGAAATCGTTGAAAGGTATCACTGCCAAGCGGGCCAATGCGATGTTGGGATCGACGGGAAGGCCCTTCTGGCAGGAAGAGAGCTACGATCACCTGGTAAGACACGCGCGGGAGTTCGAGAGAATCCGGAACTACATCGAAGGGGATCCCGTGCGGGCGGGACTGGTGAGAGAAGCCAGTGAGTATCGATGGTCGAGCGCCGGATGGGCGATGACCCGAATGGCGACCGGGGGGTCGCCCGCGGACCAGGGCATAGGCGTTAAACTAAGCCCCGACCGGGGCGTGGCTTTCTCAGGCGGGGCAACCTCCGTTTGTATCAGGGCACGGCTTGAGCCGTGCCCTGGAGCTTGTACATTTCCGAAGCCCGGAGGGCGAAACATCCTAGCCCACGGCGTGAGCCGTGTGGAATAGCACGTGAGAATGCGAGCCCCGGAACGGGGCGAAAGGCTGTTCTTAGCCCCAGAGGTCG
>JBEKPK010000221.1:0-9279 GCA_049520795.1 Bryobacteraceae bacterium | reverse complement strand
ACGCGCGCCGCGGTTGAGGAAGGCATCGTTCCGGGCGGCGGCGTGGCCCTGCTGCGCGCGGCCAAGGCCCTCAAAGACCTGAAGCGGGACGGCGACGAGCAGATCGGCGTGAACATCGTGCGCCGCGCCTGCGAAGAGCCCCTCCGCCAGATTGTAGTCAACTCCGGCACTGAAGGCGCCATCGTAATCGAGAAGGTGCGCGCCAGCGAGAACCCCAACTTCGGGTTCAACGCCCAGACGGACGTCTACGAAGACCTGGTGAAGTCGGGCGTCATCGACCCCACCAAGGTGACCCGCACGGCGCTCCAGAACGCCGCTTCGATCGCTTCCCTCATGCTGACCACGGAAGCCATGGTTGCGGATATTCCGGAAAAGAAGCCGGCTCCCATGCCCGGCGGCGGCCACGGTCCCGAGATGGATTACTAACAACGGCTCGCTGAGGTGTAAGAGAAGCCGCGCTCCGGGGAAACCTGGAGCGCGGCTTTTTTGTTGGCGGCGGCACAGAGATCCCACAGATGGTAAACTTCATGCTGATGCGCCTGCGACAGATCAAGGCCCTGCAATCCGCTGTCGGCGCCTGGAAGGACAAGGACCATCCCGAGCTGAAACAGGGCGCCGCTAAATGGGTCGACAAGCTGCGCCGGCAGGATGAAAAGCGCTTTAAGGAAGTTATCGCCCGCTGACATGGCGACGCCTCCGCCCCATCACGCCGCGAACGGATTGCGGATTCGGACGCCGAGGATTTCCTGCCCATCGTTCAGGTCTTCGGTATACAGCGCCTCCGCGCCTGCCCGCGCCGCCGACACAACAATCAGCGCGTCCCAAAAGGAGATCTTCGCCTGGCTGGCCAACCCAGCGGCCGCTCGAATTGCCGCGTAATCCACCACCATCAGGGGCCAGGCCGCCAGATCCTCCAATACCGTCAGCGCTTCCTCGATCGAGCAAGGCCGGCTCACCTTCCGGGTCAGCGTTACGAAAAGCTCCTGCAACACCTGCGTGCTTACGCGCAGACGGCCCTCTTCCATCAGCTCTTCAATCAGCCGCTGCGCAACCTGCTTCTTCGGCGAGCTGCTCTTGTCGAATGCATACAGCAGGACGTTGGTGTCGACGAACCCCGGCGCCCTCTCACCGGTCATAGAGATCGACGCGGCTCCAGTTCCGGTCACCGACTTCAACCAGACCCGTCTCGAACGCCTTCCTCAGCCTCGCCTGGGCCAGCCGCCTCCGGCTGGGCTCCTCCACGAGCGCTACTAGGTACTCGCGCACCAGTTGATTCACGCTGGTCCGTCGATCGAGGGCGACTTTCCTGGCCGCCAGGAGCAGATCCTCCTCCACAACCAGGGTCACGTTTTGTCGGGCTCTCTCCATAGCCCCAGTGTAGCACGGAATCCGTGCTGCACGGATTCCAAGCGCTCAACCGCGTCTTGCGCTTCGTACGGCGAACGCCAGGCCGGTCCATGTTTCGTCCACAGCGCAGACTTTGTAGTCTACGAGCCCCGTGGCCAATCCCATTTCCCGGACCCGCGGCTGGCTGAGGTCCCCGGCGAGCAGCGAAGTTTTCTTGGGCCAGAGGAGCCAGAGGGTGCATCCATCGTGCATTTCAGCGGCCAGCGGCGGCAAGGCGCGGCCGAGGGCGGCCGAGGATGTGACAAAAGCGAGGATCACATCGGCGTCTCTCGCCCTTCGGACGAACCGTACCCCTTCCGGCAGCGGCTCGAGCTTCGCCTCAAAGCCCTCCGGCGCACGGTGCAGAGCCACCACGGAGTTCTCGCGGATGCGCAGCTTCTTCGCCAGCGGCGTTCCGGAGTACCCGGCGAAGGTGTCCGGCACCACCGGCTGCCTGGGGTGTTCGCGCAGGGCGCGCCGCAGCGCCGCGCCGGCCTTTGGCCAGGTGGTGAAGACCGCATCGGGAAGCAGGGCGCGCGTGCGGGCCGTCTTTTCGGGATGGCCCTCGATGAAGACCAGGGGCACGGAGCGGGTGGCCTTGCGCTGGCGGAAGGCGATGCCCACCGCGTTTCCGTGCGAAGGCAGCCTGGCCAGATCGATCAAAATGGCGGCCGGGGGATTGTCGGCCAGCGCGCGGAAAGCGTCGCCGCCCGGTCCGGAGAAAGCTTCCACTTCGAAGCCCTCGCGCCGAAGGCGATCCGCCCGCCCGGCGGCTTCGGCGGCGTTCCAGTGAATCAAAAGCACGCGCGGCATCGGTGACATTGTAAAGGAAACGGGAGGAATCCGGAGATCTACGCCCGTACCACGCCGCTTACCGGTATCAGCCGGCTGCGGATCTGGTTCATCACGTCGGAGGCCAGAAAGGGCTTCCGAAGGACCGGGAAGTTGTGCTCTTCGCAGAGCGCTTCTTCTTCCGGCGGGAGGATGGTCCCGGTCATGACGATCACCAGCGCGTCGGGCACGGCTTGCAGGATCTCCACCCCCAGTTCGACGCCGTTGCCGTCGGGCAGCATGTAGTCGAGCAGGGCCGCGTTGGGCCTGTTTTCCGCCACCAGGCGTTTGGCTTCGGTGGCCGATTCGGCGGTCAGCAGGGTCCACCCGGCATCGGCCATCAGGCGCTCGAGAAAATGCAGCAGGTCGCGGTTGTCGTCTACCAGCAGAACGGTCGGGGCGGCGGGCGCTTCGGCTACATCCGGCTGCACGGAGCGGAGGTTCAGCTTCTCCCCATCCTCGGCCAGTTCCACGCGCACCGCGCAGCCGGGGTTCACCTGGTTGGTGGCCACCAGGGTGGCCAGCGGCTGGGTGAGATGACGATGTATGGTGCGGTTCAGCTCGCGCGCGCCGTATTCCGAGCTGGTGCCTTTCCGCAGCAGGAACTGGCGCGCTTCCGCCGGGACCTCGAGCACGAACGAACGGGCCCCCAGGCGCGTGTTGACGTGGTTCTGGAGGTCCGTGATCTGCTGGTCCAGAATCGCCGAGAGCGATTCCGTGGAGAGCGGCTGGTAGGTGATGATGCAATCGATGCGGTTGACGAACTCGGGCGAGAAGCGCTTCCGCACCGAAGCCAGACCGATGGCCTGCAGCTTGCCCGTGAGGTCCGGCCGCTGGGCGGTCTTCACCGACTGAAAACCGAACTCCGGGTTGATCTCGCGCAGCATTTCGCGCGAGCCCAGATTGCTGGTCAGGAACACCATGCTCTTTTCGAAGTTGACGGTGGAGTTGTCGCCCAGGCGGAGCAGGCCCTTATCCAACACTCCCAGCAGGAGGCGCGTCATGGATGGCGCGGCTTTTTCGATTTCGTCGAAAAGCACCAGCGAAAGGCTGCATTTCTCGCTGGTCACCGAGTTCAGCTTCTGCTGGGTGAGCATGGGCTGAGTTTCGCGATGGCCCAGATAGCCCGGCGGAGCCCCGATCAGCTTGGCGACCTCGTGCTCCATCTGGAACTCGCCGCAATCCACCTTGAGGACGTTTTTCTCACTCCCGTGAAGCACGTCGGCCAGCGCTTCCACCGTCTTGGTCTTGCCCGTGCCGGTAGGGCCAAGCAGCAGAAAGACCCCAACCGGCCGGCCTTCCGGCGCCAGTCCGGCCTGATACATCTGAATGTAGGGAACTATGACCCGCGTGGCCGCCGGCTGCCCGACAACCCTCTGGGACAGCAGCGCCGTGAGATCTTCCACCGGATCGGTCGCCGGCTTTCGCGACCGGCCCTGAGCGTTCCTTGGTTTCTCCACCCCACTCTCCGATTTGATTATAGCGGCGGCGGGTTGCTTCACCCGGTTTCGGCGTCGCTCCTGGGGATGGTTCAAATCTCTCATGAATTGCCCTTACGTGGAATGGAAACAGCAGTTTACGGGTCGCGCACGGGACCTAAAAAAGAAATTCCCTTTCCCCGTGAACGCCGGTCTATTGGTGTTTGTAACACGAGGGCGCCCGATGCGCGCGTTAGATTCAGTACACCCGCCTGGGTGTTGTGGAGAGCAGGGTGAGGGACGGCCAGGCGTGGGCTCGACTACCTGTGCCGGAAAGTGATTCTGCCTTTCGTCAGGTCGTAAGGCGACAGTTCCAGAGTGACCTTATCGCCCGCCAGGACGCGGATTCGATTGCGGCGCAATCTGCCGGCCAGGTGGGCCAGGACGATGCGCTCATGCTCGATTTGCACGCTGAACAGCCCGCTGGGGAACTTTTCCAATACCGTACCGGTTACTTCTATGCTGTCCTCTTTGCTCATAAACCTCCCGTTCCGGGAAGCGGGCCGGCCGGGCGTTGGGGCGCACGGCCGGCCCGCCGACTTCTTCAGGCCGCCGTGACGTTGGTCGCCTGCAGACCTTTGGGCCCTTTCGTGACTTCAAACTCCACTCTGGAGCCTTCATCCAGCGTGCGGTAGCCCTGCGTTTGAATCGCCGAGAAATGCACGAAGACGTCCTCTCCGTTTTCCCGCTGGATAAAACCGTAGCCCTTGGCTGCGTTGAACCACTTCACTGTACCTTTTTCTTTCATGTGCTTCTAATCCTTCTTTAATAATCGAGAAATGCACCTGGCCTGGCCGCCTCTAACAAAAAAAGGGGGAGCGGATGGAATCACGCTACCCCCTCTTTGCCGCGAAACGGAAAACAGAATCCAAATGCCCCTCCATTATACAACAGCGCGCCAATGCAACCCGGCTGGATGCACACGAATCCGTCCGTAGCGCGGAATTGCGATGCGCCAGATCGACCGCGGAGACGCCGAGACGCGGAGAATCGTCGATTTGCGAACTCGATTCTCCGATTTATACACGTGTGAAGCCTTGATCGACCTGAATGGCGAGCCCCGCAAAACCATGGCCGACCAGTTCGCCACCGTCGGCAAACAGCGGCTCCAATCCAGGTTGGCGACTCCATCGATCGAGGACCTCCGGGCGGTCGGCCGGGCCATCCGCGTTCAACTTGGCCTCTCGCCGTCATAGGCTCAGGGCCCTACCCCAGCCCGCACCGCTCCAGTAACGCCCGCGGATCGGGGTCCCGGCCCATAAACTGGCGGTACAACTCGGCGGGGTCCTCGCTATCCCCTCTGGCCAGGATCTTGTCGCGGAATTCGGCGCCTATCTCCAGGCTGAAAATGCCGTTATCCCGGAACCTGGTGAACGCGTCGGCGTCGAGCACTTCGGCCCACTTATAGGAGTAGTAGGCGGCGCCGTAGCCCACCGGGTCGGCAAACAGGTGGGTGAAGCCGGCGATCATGGCGTGATTCGGCGGCAGCGGGGCGGGACTGAACTCCTCAATGATGCGGCGCGTATACTCCACCGGGTCACCATCGCGCGAGGCGGAATAGGCGGTATGCAGCAGCAGGTCCACGAAGCCGAACCCCAACTGGCGCATCTGCGCATTGGCCGCGCGGAAGGTGCGCGCGCGCTTCATCTTTCGGAACAGGTCTTCGGGGATGGGCTCGCCGGTCTCCCAATGACGGGCGAACATATCCAGCGCGCCGCGCTCCCAGCACCAGTTCTCCATGATCTGGGAAGGAAGCTCGACGAAATCCCACGCCACGTTGGACCCCGCCAGGGTGCGGATCTCCACCCGGCTGAACAGATGGTGCAGGAGGTGGCCGAACTCGTGGAAGATGGTTTCCACCTCGCGGTGGGTTAGAAGAGCCGGCTGGTCCTCCAATGGAGGCGTGAGGTTCCCGCAGATGCAGCCGAGGTGCGGGCGAGAGCCGCTATCGGAGGGGCCGCCGGTGATCAGGGCGCCCATCCACGCGCCGCCGCGCTTGTTCTCGCGCGGATACCAATCGGTGTAGAAGCCGCCGAGCAAACCGCCGGTCTGGTCGCGGATGGTGTAGTAGCGGACCGCGGCATCCCACACGGGGGCGCCGCGCTCTTCCGCCACCTGCACGCCATAGAGCCGGTTGGCCAGCCCAAACAGGCCGGCTATCACGCTCTCCAGGGGAAAGTAGGGCCGCAGGGCCTCGTCGTCGAACTCGTAAAGCGCGGCGCGCTGTTTCTCGGCGTAGTAGGAGACGTCCCACGGCGCCAGAGCGGGCGTGCCGGGGCCTTCGAGCGAGCGGCGGAACTCCAGCAATTCCCGGTTCTCCGCATCGAAGCGCGCTTCGGTCTTGGCTTTCAGATCTTTCAGAAACGCCAGGGCTCGCGCGCCGTTGTGCGCCATGCGGTCCTCCAGCACAAGGTCCGCGAAGTCCCGGAATCCCAGCAGGCGGGCTCTTTCGGCGCGCAGTTCCAGAATGCGGCGGATCAGCGGGCGATTGTCCCAGGCGCCTTCGGTGGCGCGTACGGAGTAAGCTTCGTAAACCCGCCGGCGAATGGCGGCATTGTCCAGATACGTCATCACCGCGAAGTAGTCGGGCGCCTGAAGGGTGAAGCGCCAGCCCTCACGCCCTTTGCGGGCCGCGGTCTCGCGGGCGGCGGCCACGGCCGCGGGCGGCAAGCCGGCCAGGTCCGCCTGGTCCTCAATCAGCAACTCGAAGGCGTTGGTGGAATCGAGGACATTTTCGGCGAACCGGGTGGTGATCCGCGTCAGCTCCACGTCCAGTTCTTCCAGACGCTTCTTGCCGGAAGGGTCGAGGTCCGCCCCGTGCCGGCGGAAGGTCTCCACCGTTTTTTGAAGAAAGCGGCGGCGCGCGCCCTCAAGCAGCGCGGCTTCGGGAGTTGCGGCATAGGCTTTGATGCTCTTCCACAAGCCCTCGTCGAGCGGAATGCCGGAGAAGAATGCGCTGGCCGGCGGCAGCACGGCGTTGAAAGCGCTGCGCAGCTCTGGCGTAGTGGCCACCGATTCCAGGTGGCGCACCAGGCCCATGGCATAATCGAGAGGCTCGTCCAGCGCGTCGAGCGCCAGCATGGTGTTGGCGAAGGTGCGTGGGGACGGGGCCGAAGCGATGGCGGCCAGGCGCGAGCGCCCATCCTCCAGCAGCCTGGCGATGGCGGGCTCTATATCCGGCGTCCGTACGCGGTCGAACGGTATGGGGAACTTGATCGAGAACAATGGATTGGCGGCGGGTTGGGGCACGCTCCTAATGGTACAACCTCATTGTGCAAGGCAGGCTGCCGATGTGGGGTCAAGCCTTCGGGCTTGCCGCCGGCCTTCTGGCTGGCGTCCGGCGCCGACGCGAAGAACGCCGGCTCGAAAGCCGGCGGCGGGATGAAATCCCGACCCCACTTCTCAGGCGCGGCACGCCGGGCTGGGGGCGATGCTGGCCTCGTACGCCTGGCGCACAATCGGCTCGGCGATATCGCGCAACTGCGTCCAGTGAAGACTGCTGCCGAACTCGCTATCGGAGCCGGCCGCCATGTTGGAGCCACCCCACAGTTTTCCGCCGGGCAAATCCTCGGCAGCCTGGAAGGCTTCGATCAGTTTGGGCACCTCGAAGACGTCGTCGTCGTACGGCGAGCCTCGAATCACGCTGTAGGTGTATCTCCCGCTGGGCCGCGTAGCCACCAGGCTGATGAAATTGGTGAAACCCTGCGCTGCCAGCACCAGGCGGGAATTGGGGTCGCCCTTCTCGTCGGCAATTACAAAATTGTAGGGCGAGACGTACAGGATCTCCGGCTTGGCCGTGATGGGGGCGATGCCGGCGCGGCCCTCCAGAAGGTCCAGCAAACGGTCGCACACCTGCCGGATCGTATCCTTGATGAGCGCTTCATCCCCTTGCGTCTTGCCAAGCATCCGCTGCTGACAATAGGGTTCAAACACCCAGGTGAAATGGTTGTTCACCAGTTCTTCCAGGTTTATGGGGTACAGCCCGCCGCACACATCGATCTTGTTGTTGAACTGGACGATCTGTCGAATCAGGGGCGAGCTCTTGCGTTCCAGCAGTTCGTGGTACTCGAGAATGAAGCAAGCCAGGCACACGTCCTGGTCGGCATTCCATACGTAGACCGGTACGGGCCGCTTTCTCTTGAGCCAGCGTTCCATGAACCGTCCCTGGCGGACGGCGATGTAGGCCTGCATGGCCGCGCTCATGGTGGCTTCGCGGACCACGCCGGCGTGGTGATCGAAATGGACGTGGTGGCCGCGATGGCCGGGCGTGTCGTCGACCACCTCGAGGCCTATCGAGTACTCGGGAGCCCCGCTTATGAATTCCGCCCAGCTCGCGAAGCGATGGGGGGGCACTTGCAACGCTATGTCTTTGAAAAAGCGATCCATCTTGCTCACGCCCGCTCCGGCGGCATTCCCCGTTGCCGGAAGCCGGGCGGCTCGGCCCCGTCCATGAGACATTGTCCCCACCCAGGCTGGAGTTCCGACCAACTGAACTTCACGAGATGTTGCTATGCCGTAATTGTATCATGCATGGAAAATCGGTCTTGCCGGCGATTCCCATTACGGCGCCCCTCGAAAACTGAGAGTTTCTCTTCCGCACTGAACTAACTAATGTAATCAGAGTTTCAAGCCGATCCCCGATTCGGGCGCGTTGCCCCGTTGTGGTAACCGTGCATACGATAGCCATCTGCGATACCGAGCCCATCGCCATTGAGGGTCTGCGGAGCCTGCTCGAATCCGAGGATTGGCTGCGGGTCGTCGCAGCCGATACGTCCCTAGCGGACGCCATGGAATCGGTTGGCGAGTTCCATCCCGGCATTATGGTGGTGGACAAGGCGCTGGGGTTTAGCGCCGTCGTCGACTGGGTCGCAACCCTCCGCAACTCCGAGCCCTCCACCGCGGTCCTGGTCTGGGGGACCTTCCTTTCGGAATCGGAGTCGCTGCGCCTCCTCCAGTGCGGAGCGTCCGGCATCGTCCGGAAGACCGCCTCGCTCGACGCCCTGCTCGCCTGCCTGCGCGCCGTCGGCGACGGAAAGACCTGGGTTGAGGACTATATGTCGCCGTCGGGAGACATTCACGTCCGCTCGGCGAATCACCGGCTGACCCCCAGGGAGTCGCAAGTTCTGGCGCTGGTGGAACGTGGAATGCGGAACAAGGATATCGCCAAGGCCCTGAGCATCAGCGCCGGCACGGTGAAGATCCACCTGAAGCACATCTTCGAAAAAACCGGCATTCGCGGCCGCTACGGCCTGGCGGTCTCCGCTCTGAAGGACAAGGGTATGGCCGCCGACGGCGTAGTCCAGCTCGTGTGAAGGGTGGGACAGATGATCGGTTTTTGTCGTCTGTCGGGATGGGCCTTCGGCCCGCTAGGTTTCACAAAAATCTGAGGGGCCAGCATCGCCAGGCGTCGCCCGACCGCTCCCTGACGGTCGCGGCTCGTTATCTGGGACGGGAAGACTCTCGGGCGCACGACATAAATGTTGGTAATCAGGCGGCCCGGGAGCGGCTTTCCCAGTAGTCTTCGAACCTCTGGCTAAAGCGGCAACAGCGCAAGGCGATGATGGCGTTGGCGCCGTCGACGGTC